>NZ_MUNE01000175.1 GCF_002154605.1 Streptomyces milbemycinicus
CTCGCCGAGGCCGTCGGCCGCGACCCCCGCGACTTCGGCGGGCACGACCTCATCGCCGCGCTCGACAAGGCCGTATGCCCCAAGCCAAGCACCGCACCCGACCGCTCCTGCGCCGCCAAGGGCGCCTACACCTACGCCCCGTCGGTGTTCGCGCACTCCCTGGCCGTCATGGCGCAACTGCGCGCGGGAGAGAAGGCAGCGGCCAAGGAGCCGATCACCTACCTGGAGAACCTCCAACAAGGCAGCGGGGCCTGGCCGAGCCTGATCCCCTCCACCAACGACTCCGACGTGGACTCCACCGCGATCGCCGCCATGACCCTGGACCTTGTGGGCGGCGACCAGGCGGACAAGGCCGTGGACAAGGCCCTGAAGTGGATCGCCTCCAAGCAGCTGCCCGACGGCGGCTTCCCCGGTGCGGCCGGCAACTCCGTCAACTCGGCTGCCCTCGCGGTACAGGGCCTGTCGTTGGACGAGGACAGGTACGTCGAGGAGATCGCCAAGGCGCGCAAGTTCCTCGCCTCGCAGCAGAACTCCGACGGTGGCTTCAACGTCGCAAAGGAAGGACAGCGCGGTTCCGACCTGCGCGCCTCCACCCAGGCCGTGAGCGGGGCCACCGGCATCTCCTTCGCCGAGCTGAAGCGCGGCTTGAGCGGTACGTCGCCGCAGCCCACGCCGAGCCCGAGCGGCAGCGCCCCGGACATCGTCACCCCCGGCGACACGGGCGGCGGCGACGGCGGGAACACTGCCGACGGCGGCAGTGGCGGCAACGGCGGTGGCGCCCTGGCCTCCACCGGCGTACAGATCGGCGCGCTCGCGGCGATTGCCGCGCTCCTGGTACTCGCCGGCTGGCGCACGGCACTGGTCGCGCGCCGCCGCGCGGACACGGAGGGCGGACGATGATCCGCTCACGTCTTCTCGCCGTGGTGGTCCGTGCGGCGGTGGCGCTCGGCCTGACGGCCGCCGCCCTCGGCGCGACCGCCGGGCCCGCCGCTGCCGCCCCCCAGCCGATGGGCCGCTGTACGACCACGTCCGGTGTGGTGCTCGCGGTCGACTTCAGCGACTGGGGTGGCCCGATCTACCGCTCCTGTGGTACGACTCCCACCACCGGCTACGAGCTGCTGAACCAGGGCGGCTGGCGCACCACCGGCACCGGGCACGACGGCCCGGCGTTCATCTGCCGCATCGGCTACAGCGGCTACAAGAACGGCAAGCAGTACCCGACCCCGGCGCAGGACGACTGCGTCCTCACCCCGCCCGCCTCGGCCTACTGGTCGTACTGGCACGCCGACCCCGGGGACAACGACTGGAAGTACAGCCAGCTGGGCGCCATGCTCTACAAACCCAAGCCCGGCAGCGTCGATCTGTGGACCTTCGGCGGCACCAATATCGAGGGCACAGAGGGACGGCCCACCGTCACCCCTGATCAGCTGCGCGCCCACAACACCCGGCCGCAAGGTGACGTGGGCAAGCCCCCGTCCAGCGACAAGGCGTCCGCGCTGCCGCCGGACGTCGACACCGGCCCGGCGCCCGAGCAGCGGACCAGCGAGCCGCCCACGTCCGCCGCGCCCGAGCCGAAGAAGCCCAAGCCGAGCAAGAGCGCGCATAGGAAACCGACCCCGACACCCAGCCCGGCGGCCGGTGCCACCGCGAACCCCTCGGCCGTCGCGGCGCCCAGCTCCGGCACCAAAGTGGTCGACGCCGCACCGGCCGCCGACGCCCGGCACGACTCCGGATCGATCGTGCCCGTGGTCACCGGCGCGGCGCTCGTCCTGGCGATCGGCGGCGCGGCGGCGTTCGTGGCGCGCCGACGCCGCCGTACCGAGTGACCGCGGTGGCCCGTACGACCGTGGAGGCGTCCGCCGTCCCGTCCGCGCCATCGCGGGACCGGGGCGGCCGTCGCCTGCCACGCATCCTGCACCCGGTGGCCTGGTGGGTGTGGGCACTCGCCCTGGCCACCGCCGTCAGCCGCACGAACAACCCGCTGCTGCTGTTCCTCGTACTCGCCGTCCTCGGCTACGTCGTCACCGCACGGCGCACGGAGGCACCCTGGGCGCGAGGTTTCAAGTACTACCTGTACCTGGCCCTGACGGTCGTGGCGATCCGGGTCGTCTTCCGCGCCGTGTTCGCCACCGGCACCACCCCACGCGACCACTTCCTCTTCTCCCTCCCGCACATCCCCACGCCCGACTGGTACGCGGGCATCCAGATCGGCGGGCCTGTCTCGCTGGAGGCAGTGCTCTCGGCGGCGACCGACGGGCTGCGGCTGGCGTGCATGCTGTGCTGCATCGGCGCGGCCAACACCCTCGCCAACCCCAAGCGCGCCCTGCGGGTGCTCCCCGGCGCCCTGTACGAACTCGGCGTCGCCGTCACCGTCGCCATCAGCGTGGCGCCGCAGCTCGTCCAAAGCGTGCAACGCGTCGCCCGCGCACGGAAACTGCGAGCCGGACGCACACAGGGGCTGAAGGCGCTGCGCGGCATCGTGGTCCCGGTCCTGGAGGATGCCCTGGAACGCTCACTGCGGCTGGCGGCAGCGATGGACTCCCGCGGCTACGGCCGGGCGGGCACCGCGACCCGCCGCTCCCGCCGGGCCACGGGCGCGCTGATGCTGCTGGGCATGTGCGGACTGTGCACCGGAGCGTACGGGCTGCTCGACGCCACCGCGCCCACCTTCCTCGGCCTGCCCGCGATGGGACTGGGGACCGCGCTGTGCGTGGCGGGCCTGCGGCTGGGCGGGCGGCGCATCACCCGGACCACCTACCGCCCCGACCCGTGGCGCCTGCCGGAGTGGGCCGTGGCTGGCAGCGGCGTCGTGTCCGCCGTCCTGCTGTTCAGCAACCTCGGCTACGACCCCGCCCAGCTCAACCCCACCTTCTACCCGCTGACCTGGCCCGACCTCCCCCTGGTGCCGACCGCCGCGATTCTGCTCGCCGGAACGGCCGGCTTCCTCGCCCCACCGCCCAGCCCCGTCCAGAGAGCCGACGCGCCGTGATCACCTTCGACCAGGTCACCGTCCACTACGACGACGCACCCGAACCCGCCCTGCGCGACCTCGACCTCACGGTGGAGGAAGGCGAACTCTGCCTCGTCATCGGCCACACCGGCGTCGGCAAGTCCACCCTCCTCGGCGCCGTGAACGGGCTCGTGCCGCACTTCACCGGGGGCACGCTGTACGGCCGCGTCACCGTCGACGGCCGCGACACCGCCCACCATCCGCCCCGCGAGCTCGCCGACGTCGTCGGCGTGGTCGGCCAGGACCCCATCGACGGCTTCGTCACGGACACCGTCGAGGAAGAACTCGCCTACGCCATGGAGCAGCTGGCGATCCCCCCGGCGACCATGCGCAAACGCGTCGAGGAGACCCTCGACCTGCTCGGCCTCGCCGACCTGCGCCACCGCGCCCTGCACGAGCTCTCCGGCGGCCAGCAGCAGCGCGTCGCCATCGGATCCGTCCTCACCGCCCACCCCCGAGTCCTGGTCCTCGACGAACCCACCTCCGCCCTCGACCCGACGGCGGCCGAAGAAGTCCTCGCCGCCGTCACCCGGCTCGTCCACGACCTCGGCGTCACCGTCCTCATGGCCGAGCACCGCCTCGAACGTGTCGTCCAGTACGCCGACCGCGTCATCCACCTCCCCGGCGACGGCCACGCTCGCATCGGCCCGCCCTCCGACATCCTCCGCACGTCCACGATCGCGCCCCCGATCGTGGAACTGGGACGCGCCGCGGGCTGGTCTCCGCTGCCGCTGTCCATCCGCGACGCCCGTCGCGCCGCCGCGCCCCTGCGCTCCCGCCTGGCCGACCACCCGCCCGGCCCCGTACGGCCGCTCCCGGCCGGCGACCGGCCACGGCTGCTGACCGCCCAAGGTATTACGGTCACCTACCGGGGTGTCCCCGCCGTGCGGGAGGTCGACCTCGACCTGCATGCGGGCGAGGTGACGGCGCTGATGGGCCGCAACGGTTCCGGCAAGTCCTCCCTGCTGTGGGCCCTCCAGGGCTCCGGCCCCCGCCGCGCAGGCACCGTGAAGGTACACGACAGCCAAAGCGGCACAGACCCGCACGCCGTGCCCGCAGCCCGGGCCCGCCGCCTCGTCGGCCTCGTCCCGCAGACCCCGGCCGACCTGCTGTACCTGGAGAGCGTCAAGCAGGAACTCGACCAAGCGGACACCGAGTCGGGCGCCGCAGTGCGGGCTCGGGCCGTCCTGGACCGCCTCGCGCCCGGTATTGACGACGCCACCCACCCGCGCGATCTGTCGGAGGGGCAGAAGCTCGCCCTCGTCCTCGCCATTCAGCTCTCGGCCGCGCCCCGCGTCGTCCTCTTGGACGAACCGACCCGCGGCCTGGACTACCGCGCGAAGACCGAACTGATCGGCATCGTGCACGCGCTCGCCGCGGAAGGCCGGGCGGTCGTCATCTCCACCCACGACGTCGAGTTCGCCGCCCGCGCCGCAGACCGCGTGGTCGTCATGGCAGAGGGAGACATCGTCGCCCACGGCCTCACAGCCGAAGTCATCGTCTCCTCACCCGCCTTCGCTCCTCAGACGGCCAAGGTCCTCGCACCGCTGCCCTACCTCACGGTCGACCAGGTCACCAGCGCGCTGACGGCAACGGCCGGAAGCGACGAAGGGAAGAAACCATGACTTCGCGCGTGGCCACAGCCATCCGGCTCACCCCACGCGTGGGCATCGTCATGACCATGGCCGCATTCCTCGGACTGGTCGCCTTCTTCTGGCCGTTCGTCGTCGCACCGGGAACCTTCGGCTCGAACTACGCACCCACGCTCATCTTCGGCGTCCTGCTCCTGCTCGTCCTGTGCGTGGTCCTCTCCGAGATCGCCGAGGGCGGCATCGACTCCAAGGCACTCGCCATGCTCGGCGTCCTGTCCGCCGTCAACGCGGCCCTGCGCCCCCTCGGCGCCGGAACCGCCGGCATCGAGACCGTCTTCTTCATCCTGGTCCTGGCCGGGCGCGTCTACGGACCCGGCTTCGGCTTCACCCTCGGCTGCACCTCGCTGTTCGCCTCCGCGCTCATCACCGGAGGGGTCGGACCGTGGATGCCGTACCAGATGTTCGGCTGTGCCTTCGTCGGGATGCTCGCGGGTTTCCTCCCCCGGGCGAGCGGCCGACGAGAGGTGCTGCTGCTCGCCGTCTACGGGTCCCTCTCCGGCTTCCTCTTCGGCTTCCTCCTCAACCTCTCCTTCTGGCCGTTCTCCCTCGATCCCGACAGTTCCATCGCCTACCTGCCCGGCCTGCCCTTCACCGAGCAGTGGCAGCGTTACATCGCCTTCGACCTCGCCACGTCCCTCGGCTGGGACACCGGTCGTGCCGTCACCAACTTCGTATGCGTGATGCTGGCCGGCCCGGCCGTGCTGACCACCTTCCGCCGCGCTGCCCGCCGCGCCCGCTTCCGCGCCCCGGTACGGTTCGCCGCCCCGCCAACAGCCGCGTCCGGACGCCGCTGACCGGAGACGGAAGCACGACGTGGCGCACGCGGCGGGGTCAGTAGAGCGCCCGGCTGCCTCCCCGCCTCTGGCGCGGTCGCACGGCTCGTCCGCGTCGGGGCCGGGGCGCGCGAGACGCCCCGGCCCCTCCAGGGAATCCGCGTCAGGGCGCGGACAGTTCACCCCGGACCGTGCGGGCGGCGGCGACCAGGTTCTCCAGGGAGGCGCGGGTCTCGGGCCAGCTGCGGGTCTTCAGGCCGCAGTCGGGGTTGACCCACAGTCGTTCGGCGGGGATCGCTTTGAGCCCGGTGCGCAGCAGTTCGGCCGTCTCCTCGGCGCTCGGTACGCGGGGTGAGTGGATGTCGTACACGCCGGGTCCGGCTTCGCGCGGGTAGCCGTGGGCGGCGAGTTCGCGGGCGACCTGCATATGGGAGCGGGCGGCCTCCAGGCTGATGACGTCGGCGTCGAGGTCGTCGATGGCCTGGACGATGTCGCCGAACTCGGCGTAGCACATGTGGGTGTGGATCTGGGTGTCCGGCCGGACCCCGCTGGTGGTCAGCCGGAATGCCTCGGTGGCCCAGGCCAGATACGCGGCGTGGTCGGCGGCGCGCAGGGGCAGCGTCTCGCGCAGGGCGGGCTCGTCGACCTGGATCACCGAAGTCCCGGCTGTCTCCAGGTCGTCGACCTCGTCGCGCAGGGCGAGGGCGACCTGGCGGGCGGTTTCGCCCAGGGGCTGGTCGTCGCGGACGAAGGACCAGGCGAGCATGGTGACGGGGCCGGTGAGCATGCCCTTGACCGGTCGCGGGGTGAGCGACTGGGCGTATGCGGTCCAGTGCACGGTCATCGGCTCGGGGCGGGAGATGTCGCCGGCGAGGACCGGCGGGCGGACATAGCGGGTGCCGTAGGACTGGACCCAGCCGTGCTGGGTGGCCAGGTAGCCGGTGAGCTGTTCGGCGAAGTACTGGACCATGTCGTTGCGTTCGGCCTCGCCGTGCACCAGGACGTCCAGACCGGCCTTCTCCTGGAAGGAGATCACCTCCTGGATCTCCGCCTTGACGCGCTCCTCGTAGCCGGCCGCGTCGAGCCGCCCCGCGCGCAGGGCGGCGCGGGCGGTGCGCATCTCGTCGGTCTGCGGGAAGGAGCCGATGGTCGTCGTCGGCAGCGGGGGCAGGCCGAGGTGGGCGCGCTGGGCGGTGGCCCGTGCGGCGTACGGCTGGGAGCGTCGGGCGTCGACCTCGGTGACGGCGGCGGTGCGGGCGCGGACGGCGGGGTCGCGGGTGATCGGGGAGTGTGCGCGTGAGGCCAGGTCGGCCCTGTTCGCGGTCAGTTCGGCCGTGATGGCGCCGGTGCCGTGTGTCAGGCCCTTGGCGAGGGTGACGATCTCACCGGCCTTCTGCCGGGCGAAGGCGAGCCAGCGCAGAATCTGCGGGTCGATGTCCCGCTCGACGGCCGTGTCGAGAGGGACGTGCAGCAGGGAGCAGGAGGCGGACACGTCGACCCGGTCGGCCAGCCCGAGCAGGGTGCCCAGCGTGGACAGGGACTTCTCCAGGTCGTTGACCCAGATGTTGCGCCCGTCCACGACACCGGCCACCAGGCGCTTGCCGGGCAGCCCGCCGACGGCGGCCAGCGCGTCCAGATTCCCCGCGGCGGCCCCGGTGAAGTCCAGCGCGAGCCCGTCGACCGGAGCCTTGGCCAGGACGGGCAGGGCCTCGCCGAGCCGGTCGAAGTACGAGGCGACCAGCAGCTTCGGGCGGTCGGTCAGGGCGCCGAGATCGCGGTAGGCGCGGGCGGCGACGTTCAACTCCGCCAGGCTGCGGTCCTGGACGAGGGCCGGCTCGTCGAGCTGCACCCACTCGGCGCCGGCCGCGCGCAGGTCGGCGAGGACGTCGGCGTAGACGGGCAGCAGCCGGTCGAGGAGGGTGAGCGGTTCGAAGTCGGCGGGCGCGCCGGGCGTGGGCTTGGCCAGCAGCAGGTACGTCACGGGGCCGACCAGCACGGGGCGGGCCGCCAGCCCGAGGGCGACCGCCTCCTGACACTCGGCCACCTGCTTGGCGGAGTCCGCCGAGAACACCGTGTGCGGGCCCAACTCGGGCACCAGATAGTGGTAGTTGGTGTCGAACCACTTGGTCATCTCCAGCGGCGCCACGTCCTTAGTGCCGCGCGCCATGGCGAAGTAGCCGTCGAGCGGGTCGGCGGCCACGGCGTCCTGGTGGCTCGTGGGGATCGCCCCGACCATGACGGTGGTGTCCAGCACGTGGTCGTAGTACGAGAAGTCACCGGTCGGGACCTCGTCGATGCCGGCCTCGGCGAGTTGCCGCCAGTTCGCGGCGCGCAGGTCGGCGGCGGTGGAGCGGAGGGCGTCGGCGGTGACGCGCCCCTTCCAGTAGCCCTCGATCGCCTTCTTCAGCTCCCGGTTCTGTCCCTGCCGGGGGTAGCCGTACACGGTGGCCCGTGCTGCCGCGGCTGCGGGCTTGGTGGTCACGGAGATCTCCTTCGCGAGATGAATCCCTGAGATCCCGGCAACGGGACGAGAGCGCGAAGGGTGACGGAACCGGACCGGAACGATCTCGCACGGCCATGCGCTGTCGTCCGGCTGGTATGGTCGCCGACCCGCCCTCGAGGTCACCGGGATGTCCGCGCACGAGTCGTTCGCGCACGGGCAACGGGCAGGTCTTCGGACTCACGGGCACGTCTCGTCGTACGAGACACCTACTGGCCGTCGCTTCCCAGACCCTTGACGGGCCCAGTGCGTATGACGGCGGTCGTTCCCGCTCACCGCTGCGGGGCAGTCCCGGATTCCCACCGGGTTCCCTCTTACGACGCATCCCGCCTGGCGGACGGGGCGAACCAGCTGCGCACGCAAGCCTACGGGGTGGTCCGGGGCCACGTCAGGTCATGTCCAGCGTTCGGATGGTGAGGTGGCACACCTGGCCGACGCGGTTGAAGCAGACCGAGAGGGGGAGCCGCCGCACGCGCGCTTCCCATCATTCCCCTGCGAGCAGCCGCCGTATCCCTCGTCCAACGGGTGACGTCCAGGCCCCTTAGCCCGGTCGCGCCAGGTTGCTCAGCGATGGCCTTGATGACGAGCTGTCCCACGTTCACCTTGAGATCAGCCTCGGCAGCCAGACGGTCGTAGTCGCCGTACATGTCCTTGTTCGCTGCGTACAGGCGGGTACGCAGCTGAGGCAGATCCAGGAGCAGCGGACCAAAGGCTCCATGACGCTCTTCTGACCGCGTGGGTCCGTGCAGACGCAGTCGGTCCTTAACGTAGTCGTCGAGCGTTTTCACAGATGACCTAGCCAACTCCGCCAAAGCAGCCCCCGGCTTCTAACTCCAGTTCTTTCAGCAGCTGTGCGTCTTCGCCCTGGGCCACCTCAGGGACATGTCGGAGTTGGATGATGACGCAATGTCATAGAGCCGGTCCAGCGGGGCTTGGACTTCTGACTTCGTAGGGATGTGGTCAGCCACGAAAAGAAACAATGAGAGCAGATAGAGGTAGCCAGCCGCCAGGGGCGTGCGAAGCTCCCGGAAGCCGGGAAGCAAGGAAGCAAACACGTGATCATGGTCCCCCCTCCCGGTCCTGAGAGCCCCGAACACGCGGGGCGTCTCGTGTCGAGCACCGTCCTGCGGCGTCGTCCATGCTTTCGCCCGAGCGATCGTGATAGTGGGTGAAGACAATAAGTCCCGCAAAGGGTATGCGCCGATAAATGAAATTATGTGATTCCAGATCCGGCTGCGTATGGACCCCGAGGCGGACGGCTCGTCGGACCCGGGTTGGCTACACCGGGTGGTCGACGGGGGCATGCGGAACGCGTGACGGGCTGTCGTGCGCTGCTAGCGGCATTTACGGTGAGCCACGTGACGCTGAGCGCAAGATCCCTACTGCCGGTCAACCTCACCCTTGGCGTGCTGTTGGTAGTGCTGCTGGCCGTGGCCGCGGGGGTTGCCTACTGGTTTCGTCTGTCCCCCAATCACTCCGCCAACCGTCCGCGGGAGATCGTGGTTGCAGGCGTGCGTGCGGCAGCGCAGCTCGCCGCTGTGTCCGTGGTCATCACCTGGGCGGTCACCAACTTGGCGGGTCTGGCAGCGTTCCTGGTCGTGATGTTCAGCGTCGCTGTGCGCACGGCGGGCCGACGGCTGACCAGCAACCGCACCTGGTGGTTGACCGCCGCACCGATCGCCGCCGGCGTCGTCCCCACGGTGGCTGCGCTGCTGCTGACGGGACTGGTTCCCGCGAAGGGCCTTGCGCTTATCCCCATCAGCGGCATCCTCATCGGCGGCGCCCTGACGGTAACGGTGCTGGCGGGCCGACGCGCCCTGGACGAGCTGGAACTTCGCCGGGGTGAGGTCGAGGCGGCGATGGCTCTGGGGCTCCTCGACCGGGATGCGCGAATGGAGATTGCACGGCCGGTCGCGTCCGACGCGTTGCTGCCGGGGCTGGACCAGACGCGCACAGTCGGGCTGGTGACGCTCTCCGGGGCATTCGTGGGCATGCTCCTGGGCGGGGCGAGTCCGCTTATGGCCGGGGCCGTTCAGCTGTTTGTCCTGATCGCCCTGATGGCGGTGCAGGCCATTGCCGTTGCTGTGACCGTCGAACTCATCGCTCGGCATCGTCTGTTCCGTCCTGGGTCGCGGGGCACCTGACGTCCGCGCCGGGGCCTCGTACCAGAGTTCTATTCGGCGGGCGAACACCCATGCTCGAGGGGAGCAGCGCTGGCGGGCATCTGGACGGCTGGGCGAACCTGACCGTCCTCGATGTGGTGGGTGGTGCGAGCACAGGCGGTCACGAGGTCGAGCTCGTTGGCGACGCGAACGAGCGTGAGTCCTTTCTCCGCTTGCAGACGGGTGAGCAGATCCATGATGGCGTCGGTGATTTCGGGATCCAGTGCGGAGGTGATCTCGTCGCACAGGAGCAGGTCCGGCTCTGCAGCGAGGGCACGCGGGATCGAGGTGCGCTGACGCCGACCGCCGGACAGCTGGTGCGAATAGCGGCGGGCGAAGTCGCCGGGCAGCCCGACGGCTTCGAGTAGAGCGGCCACGCGGTCGGGGACGTCCTCCTTTGCGGCGGTGCGGCGGTGCGGCGGTGCGGCGGTGCGGCGGTGCGGCGGTGCGGCGGTGCGGCGGTGCGGCGGTGCGGCGGAGCCGCAGGGGCCTGCCGAGTGCCGTGCCCACGGTATGGCTCTCCTCCAGACCGACGACACCGCACAGCCGACCTGGCGCCGCGGCTGGACATGCGCCGTCGCTGCCGCGCTGCTGTGCTGTCTCGCACTCTCGGCCGCGACGGGCGTGGACGCCGCCGAAGACTTGCACCTCAACGGGCACATCGCACAGACCCGGACCGAGCCGCGTTAATGCCCTCAGCTCGCCTTCGTGGTCCTCTCGGTCGGCCCGGTTCTCGGGCGGGTTCGATCGGCTTCCGGTGTGAGAAGTGCCGGTTCTGCATCTCGGAGAAGTGGTACAGCGACAGCGGGTGTGCGCTGAGCGAGTCGGAAATCCCTGGCGCCGTAGGCCCGGCGGATCAGCTGGAGGAGGTCACGGCCGGTAGGCGGACGACCAGGCGCGCTCCGCCGAGGCCGCCGTCATCCGGTGTGGGGTCCTGGCCGGCGTAGGAGGTGCCACCGTGTGCGGTGATGACCTTGCTGACGATGGCGAGGCAGGCGGTTCGGGCCTCGGCCTCGCCATCGTCAGCAAGG
>NZ_MUNE01000176.1 GCF_002154605.1 Streptomyces milbemycinicus
CCGAGCAGTACCTGGGCGGGCCCGCCCGCCCAGGTACTGCTCGGACAGCCACTCGGCGCGATCCGCGAGCTCCGCGTCGCCGAGCATCCGCTTGCTCTCCTGCGCGGCGAGCTTGTCGAGCATGACCCTCACCCAGCGCTGCTCCTCCGCCTCGGACATACGGGCGGGGATCAGGACGACGGTGCGGTCCCCCTCGCGGTAGGCCGAGACCGTTCTGCGCCGCCGTGTGCTCCGGCGGACCTCGACCTCGACCGCGCCCGGGCCCCGGCTCTGCGGGCCCTGGGCGCCGCGTGAGGTTCTGGCGGCGCTGTGCGATGGGGTCTCCCCGGCGAAGCGGGGGGAACGGTCGGCGGACACCCCTTGACGTTACCCGCTGGCAGCCGGGGAAGTCCCGCCGCGCACCGGGTTGCGGGGCGAACCACTCCACGGTGTTCACCGCTTATACGACTATCGCCCGGGGCTGTGGATAACTTTCGGCGGCGGTGTGGCGGAGCCGCGCATGCTGGGGTCAGTTCGGCGACGACGAGGGGGATCCGATGACGGGGGCGGAGATGACGAGGACAGGGACCACTAGGACAGGGACGGCAAGGACAGGAACGGCAAGGACGAGGACGACTGGGACGGGGGCGACGCGGACGGCAAGGGCAGGGGCGACGGGGGCGGCGGCAAGTACGGCGCATCCGATGCTCAAGCCCGCGCTGCGGCGCGGCTGGCGGAGCCGGGACACCGTGCAGTTCGGGGTGGCCCGGGCCCATGCGGTGGTGCTGGGGCCGGTGGACACGGCGACGGGCAGCTTTCTGGAGTTGCTGGACGGGACGCGCGGGCTGCCGCTGCTCCGGCAGGAGGCCAGGGCCTTGGGGTTGCCGGAGGGGCGGGCCGACGCGCTGGTGGAGCGGCTGACGGCGGCCGGTCTGCTCGACGATCCGGTGGAGGGCGGCGAGTGGGCGGCCACGGCCTGGCGCCGCGGCGCCGCGCTCGACCGGCTGCGGCCCGATCTGGCGGCGCTGTCGGTGCTGTGTCCCGCGCCGGGGGCCGCGGCGCGGCTGTTGGCGGCGCGGGGCGCGATGCGGGTGCAGGTGAGGGGCGCGGGCCGGGTCGGAGCGGCCGTGGCCGCGCTGTTGTCGGCCTCAGGGGTCGGGCAGGTCGATGTGGTGGACGGCGGCTGTGTCGAGCCATGGGATGTGACGCCTGGTGGGCTGCCGGCCGAGCGGATCGGGGAGCGGCGGGACGCGGCCGCGCGGGGCCTGGTGCGGCAGGCGGCGCCGGGTCCGCGACCGCGTCGGCCGGCGGCGGGGGCGGCGGCAGGGGCGGCGACCTCCGGCGAGCCGGGGTTGACCCTTGTGGTGATCGCCCCGCGCGACGGGCTCGCGGCATACGCACCGGATCCGGCGGAGACCGAGCCGCTGTTGGCGTCGGGGACGCCTCATCTGTATGCGGGAGTCCTGGAGGCGACGGGGGTGGTGGGGCCACTCGTACTGCCGGGGATCACACCGTGCGCCGGATGTGCCGCAGCGGGGCGCACCGAGCGGGAGCCGGTCTGGCCGAGGATGCTCGCGCAGTGGCGGTCCGGCCGCCGCCGGCCCACCTGGGCCTGCGACACCGCGTTGGCCACAGTGGTCGCGGGGGTCACTGCCGTGCATGCGCTGGGGTTTTTGGACGGACGGCTGCCGGCCAGTGCCGGAGCCCGGCTGGAGGCGGCGCTGCCGACTCTCACCTGGGACACCCGGCGGATCGAGCCGCATGCGGAGTGCGGCTGTGGTGCGGCCGGACGGACTGATGCGGTATATGCCTCGGTTGTCGAAGCGCCGCACGCGACAATGTCCGGGTGACCGACGTCCGCCAAGTGGGCGACGGGGGTCCGGGGGGCCACCCCCGGGAATGGCTCAGCTGTAGTTGGAGGGGCGCATGTCAGATCTGCCGCGCAAGGCGATCACCCGTACCGCCAAACTGGCGGCGCTGCCCTTGGGATTCGCCGGGCGCGCCACGTGGGGGCTCGGAAAGCGCATAGGGGGACGACCTGCGGAGATCGTCGCGCGCGAGGTGCAGCAGCGCACGGCCGAGCAGATGTTCAAGGTGCTCGGGGAGCTCAAGGGCGGGGCGATGAAGCTCGGCCAGGCGATGTCGGTCTTCGAGTCGGCGCTGCCGGAGGAGATCGCCCGGCCTTACCGGGCGGCGCTGACCAAGCTCCAGGAGGCGGCGCCGCCCATGCCGACCCGCACGGTCCACACGGCGCTGGAGCAGCGGCTGGGGCCCGAGTGGCGCGAGCTGTTCTCCGAGTTCGACGACAAGCCCGCGGCGGCGGCCTCGATCGGGCAGGTGCACCGGGCGGTGTGGCACGACGGGCGCACGGTCGCGGTCAAGGTGCAGTATCCGGGGGCAGGCGAGGCACTACTCTCCGATCTGAACCAATTGAGCCGATTTGCCCGAGTATTGGGGCCACTGGTGCCGGGCCTGGACATCAAGCCGCTCATCGCCGAGCTGCGCGACCGGGTGTCGGAGGAGCTGGACTACGAACTGGAGGCCGAGGCCCAGCGCATCCATGCGGAGGAGTACGCAGACGATCCGGATGTGCTGGTCCCGCGGGTGGTGCACCAAAGCGATCAGGTGCTGATCACGGAGTGGATGGAGGGGATACCGCTCTCCGAGGTGATAGCCGACGGCACCCCCGAGCAGCGGGACCGGGCCGGACAGCTGCTCGCCCGCTTCCTGTTCTCGGGCGCCCACCGCACCGGGCTGCTCCACGCCGACCCGCACCCGGGCAACTTCCGGCTGCTGACCTGTGACGCCCCGGAGGGACCGGCGGAGAAGTGGAAGCTGGGGGTCTTGGACTTCGGTTCGATGGACCGGCTGCCGGGGGGACTTCCCGAGCCGGTAGGCATCGCGCTGCGGATGGCGCTCGAGGGGGACGCCCAGGGGGTCTATGAGCTGATGCGAGGCGAGGGGTTCGTCAAGCCGACCATCGAGCTCGACCCGGACGCGCTGCTGGACTTCCTGCTGCCGATGCTGGAGCCGGCCCAGGTGGACGAGTTCACCTTCGACCGGCGGTGGCTGCGCCGCCAGGCGGCGCGGGTGGCGGATCGCCGCTCGCCGGTCTACGAGCTGGGCAACCAGCTCAATCTGCCGCCCTCCTATCTGCTGATACACCGGGTCTGCCTGAGCACGATAGGGGTGCTGTGCCAGCTGGGCGCGGAAGTGCGGCTGCGCAATGAGCTCGAGGACTGGGTGCCCGGTTTCGCCGAGCGATACGAGGACGAAGCAGACGGAGCACAAGAAGCACCGGAAGCAGAAACCGAAGCTGAAGCCGACGGGACCGAAGAGGCGGACGGGGCGGCTGCGGAGGCCGTCGAAACCGTGGAAGTCGTCGAAACCGTGAAAGCCGTCAAAAAGGCGCCCGAGAAGACGGCCGAGGCCTCTGCCTGACGCATGAGCGGGCAGCCGAAGGGGCCGGTCCGATCGGACCGGCCCCTGGCGTCCCCCCTGTTATGGCGGCATCCCCCCGCTATTGCGGCTGTCCCCCTGCAGCCGCTTGCTGTTGCCGCTTACTGCATGACCGCCATGGCCAGAGCGCGGCGGGCGCGGAGCGAGGCGCGCTCCGCACGGCGCTGCATCCGCCGGGCGGCGGCCAGCCTGACGGCACTGCGTTGAGACTCGGCCTCGTGCATTCGTTCCTGCATATGCGCACGGGCCAGGGCTTCTGGCATGAGATGCATTTCACGGGTCCTGTTCTGGCGCGACTCGGTCGCACCCGAGGTGTCACGGGCGGGGGTGTCGGAGACGGACGGGGTCATCGTCGGGACCTGTTTCATCGGGTCGTGCGTCGCGGGGCGATCGATCGTTCCGGTGGTGTTCATGCCATGACCGGGTTCTTGCGCGGGCGACCACGCGGCCGCTTCCGGGCGACGACGACCCCCTGGACGAAGAGCTCGCCACCCCATACGCCCCAGGGCTCGCGGCGGTCCTTGGCCCCGGCGAGGCAGGCCTCCCGCAGCGGACAGGTCTGACAGAGCGACTTGGCGTACTCGACGTCGGCCGGCGACTCGGCGAAGAAGACCTCCGGGTCGTAGGAGCGGCACGGAACGGCGACACCGAGGTTCTCGATGGCCTCATCCAACTCGGTGAGGGCGGTGAGCGGCGTCAAGGAGTCCTCCGAAGGGTCAGGCGGGGGGATCAGGTCGGTTGCTACGGACGGCGTGTGTGCCTTGAGTTGCACGGTCGTCAGTTCCTCGTCTTTTCGGTCCGGCTGGTGGCCGGACGCTGGCAAATCAAAAGGGCCGCGGATCCCGGTGTGGGTTCCGCGGCCCTGGAAGGTGCCGACCTGATCGTGGATCAGGCTGGATAACTCCAGGGTCCAAGCCCGCGGAGGGCCCACTTCTGGTGGTGCTGCTGCTGCGTCTTCCGGGATCCGGCACCATTGGCCGCAAAGGCATAGGCAATTGCCCGTGCCGTCGCTGCTACCGCAGGTGCCTGGATCGGTCGCTCGCTGAGACGTGCTTCACTGGCGCCGGCGGACACACCGGTGCCAGGCAGCTCGAAGCCGAGCAGGCAGGTGGCGACGACCGAACGATCGGTCATTTTGATGGTGTTCATGAAGCTGATCATTGGGGCTCGCCTCCTCTCGGCGTCTCAGGGACCGACTCGAAACCGGTCCGGCTTGTTCAGTACAACACGGATTCCTCGGATCCCGGAAGGGCCCTTGTCTCCGTGCTCGGAAGGCTATGGGTATGCGCTCCGCGCGCGCAAACTATTTTTCCGTCGAGTTTCGCGCGGGTTCTTCGGAACCGCTTCCGCTGGTCCCGTCGATCCCCTCCGCCCGGGTGAGTTCCCGCCCGGAGCAGAGCGCGAGGACGTCGGCGCCGAACTTGTCGAGCTTCCGCCTCCCCACTCCAGGGATGCCCGACAGCTCCCCTTCGGTTCCCGGTACGGCCTCGGCAATCGCCAGCAGGGTCTTGTCGGTGAAGACGCAGTAGGCGGGCTGGCCCAGCTGCCCGGCCTGCTCGGCCCGCCAGTCCCGCAGCCGCTCGTACAGCGCCTCGTCCAGCTCCGAGGGGCAGTCCTCACAGCGCCTCAGCTTCATCTCGCCCGCGTCCGTCAGCGTCCTGCCGCACACCCGGCAGTGCACCGGGCCGCGCCGCTTGCGGACCGGGGCGATTGCTCCGCCACTGCCGCGCTCGATGCCGCCGGCCCCGCCCGGCATGCGGGGGGCGGGGGCCGCGGAGCCGGGACGCAGCCCGTTCAGAAAGCGGCTGGGGCGGCGGTTTGCACGGCCTCCGGGAGAGCGCGAGAGCGCCCAGGAGAGGGCCAGATGGCGGCGGGCACGGGTGACCCCCACATAGAGCAGCCGACGCTCCTCCTCCACCTGCGGGTCGGTCTTGGCATAGGTGATGGGCACCATGCCCTCGGTGAGCCCGACCAGAAAGACCGCGTCCCACTCCAGGCCCTTGGCGGCGTGCAGTGAGGCGAGCGTCACACCTTCGACGGTCGGGGCGTGCTGGGCCGCCGCCCGCTCGTCGAGCTCCGCCACCAGATCGGCCAGCGTGACCTGCCGGCCCGCCGCCAACTGGCTCGCGCAGAACTGCTCGGCGAGCCGCACCAGCGCCGCCAGGGACTCCCAGCGGTCACGGACCGCGCCCGATCCGGCCGGGGGCTCCGGCGTCCAGCCGCGGGTACCGAGCACCGCCCGCACCTGGGAGGGGATATCCGCGTCCGTCAGCGCGGGGTCCGCGTTTCCCGCGCGGGCCGCGCCGCGCAGCAGCAGCCCCGCCTCGCGCACCTCAGGTCGCTCGAAGAACCGCTCGGCGCCGCGCAGCTGATAAGGCACCTGGGCGTCGGCCAGCGCCTGCTCATAGACCTCCGACTGCGCATTGACCCGGTAGAGGATCGCGACCTCGCTCGCCGGGACCCCGCCGCCGCCCTGCTCCACGGGGGTGATCAGCTCACGGATCCGGCGGGCCACCCCCTCGGCCTCGGCCGGCTCGTCCGCGTATGCCGTATAGACCGGGTCGGGTCCCGGCTCGCGCTGTGAGACCAGCTCCAGTCGGTGGTCCGCCGCCCGGCCGCGGGCCTGGGCCAGCACCCCGTTGGCCAAGTGGACGACCTGGGGGGTGGAGCGGTAGTCGCGGACCAGCTTGACGACCGTCGCACCCGGGTGCCGGGTGCGGAAGTTCAACAGATGGTCGGGGGTGGCGCCGGTGAAGGAGTAAATGGTCTGGCTGGCGTCGCCGACCACGCACAGGCTCTCCCGGTCGCCGAGCCACAGCTCGAGCAGCCGCTGCTGCAGCGGGCTGACGTCCTGGTACTCGTCGACCACGAAGTGCTGGTACTGACGGCGCACCTGGTCGGCGATGTCATGCCGCTCCTGGAGCACCCCAACCGTCAGCAGCAGCACATCCTCGAAGTCGATCACCCCGCGCTCGCGCTTGAGCTGCTCGTACATGCCGTAGATCCGGGCGATCTCGGCGGCGTCACGCGGGGCCTCCCGGCCGGACTTGGCGGCCACGGCCGGATAGTCCTCGGGCACGGTCTGGGTGACCTTCGACCACTCGATCTCCCCCGTCACATCCCGCAGCTCATTGCGGTCCAGCCGGACCCGGCAGCGCGCCGCGGCCTCCGCGACCAGCTGCACCTTGCGCTCGAGCAGCCGCGGCACCTCGCCGCCCACCGCCTTGGGCCAGAAATACTGCAGCTGGCGGAGCGCGGCCGAGTGGAAGGTGCGCGCCTGCACCCCGCCCGCGCCCAGCTGCCGCAGCCGCCCGCGCATCTCCCCCGCCGCGCGGTTGGTGAAGGTGACGGCGAGCACACTCGCGGGCTGGAAGACGCCCGCCCGCACCCCATAGGCGATCCGGTGGGTGATGGCACGGGTCTTGCCCGTCCCGGCCCCGGCCAGCACACACACCGGCCCGTACAGGGCCGTGGCCACCTCGCGCTGCTCCGGGTCGAGCCCTTCGAGCACCGCGTCGGCGTCGCGCGGAACCGTCGCGTACTCGGCCGGCGTGGAGACCCGCGGGAAGAGAGGGGAGGGCGTTGCTGCTGTCACCCCGCCATGCTGCCAGGTCCGCTGAGACCGCCGGGACGGTTGTCCACAGCCGTGCCCATTTGGTCATCTCATCCGCTTGTCGGATCAGTGGGGTCGCGGGAACGCCGTCACGGGAATGCCGCGAGGACCCCGGACGTTCCACCACTGCCAGCACGCCGAGCCTCACGGAGAGGCCGAACCTCGAGGAGAGATAAGACCGATGTCCGGCACTGTGACGATGTACAGCACCACCTGGTGCGGCTACTGCCGTCGGCTGAAGGGCCAGATGGACCGCGAGGGAATCGCGTACACCGAGGTCAACATCGAGCAGGACCCGGAGTCGGCAGCCTTCGTCGAGAAGGCGAACGGCGGTAACCAGACCGTGCCGACGGTTCTGGTAATTCCCGCCCAGGGGGGCTCTGAGGTCGTCATGACGAACCCGAGCCTTGCCCAGGTCAAGCAGGCGCTCGGCGCCTGACTCTCGCGAGACGCAACCCCCGACCGGCCTGACGCTGATCGGGGGTTTTGTGTGCCCTGGGGACCCCAGCAGCAGGACAAGGCCCGCCCTCGGCACGCCCGGTATCGGCTACCGCCGTGGTCGACAGGAGACCGCCATCACCGGCACTCCTGTACGTGTCCCACCGGGGCGCAAGAGACTGAGCACTCCACCTGGCGGCCGTCGCCGACAGAAGCTCTCAGCGCGCGAAAGCAGAGCCGCAGGGTTCAGAGCGTGAGCACAGGCCGGGTGGAGAAGTCCTCGCAAAGGTCTTCACCGTCCGGGCCATACACGAACTCGACCATGGATGGGTTGCGATTGGCGGTGGCCAGGGGCAGCCATGCCAGCATGTGACCGTAGCCGCCGCATACCGACTCGCCACCGTCCCCGCCGTGCACCGCAGTGGCGTCGCTCGTCAGCTCCGTACGGTAGGTGTCGTAGGCGATGCGTAGACCGAAGGCGCTCAGCTGGTTCTGCGGGCCTGTGCGGTCCCCGTAGGGGATGCGGTCGATGGGGAAGTCGTTTCCCCACCGGAACAGGGTCTCTGCTCCGGCTCCACAAGCGTGCTCCCACTCGTCGGAGCTCGGCATCCGCAGGTCACGAGCCGCGAGAACAGCCGGCATGCCAGCAGGCAACTCGGGCAGGTTCTCGTCCTCCGCAGCCATGAGCACAGTGGCCAAAACGACGCTCCGGCGGGGGCTGAGCACCTGCGCGAGATGGGCCCGCAGGTCGGGTCCGTAGCCGAAGCCCTGTTCCAGGCTCTCGGCGTAGTCGGCAGTCTGCTGCGGGGTCGGCTGCCAGCTGTCCAGGTCGAAGCCGAGGCACACCGGCCCTCCGGGTATCAGAGCGAATTCCTGCTCGTTCCGCTCGATCCGGACGCGATGCAGCGGGGCACCGAGGTGCTCCGTGGTCTCGATGAGGGTCACCCGGCCATCCACCAAGCCAGCGGCCTGCTCGGCGACGCGGCGTGCGGTAGACAGTTCGAAGGACCGCCACTGGCCGAGAGTGAGATCAGCGAGAGACATGGACCGCAGTGTTGCACGCGGGTCTGACACCCCTCGCGACTACCGCACTCCGGAGCTGGGCTGCGGTCGCGGAAGCCTCAGAGAGCGAGCAGCGGACACCGGCGGCGGGCCGTCGCCTCCTTTCCTGATTCGGGATGCACCTGTGTACGCCTGCCTCAGGCGCTCTCGCCGAGGTGGCGGTACAGGGTGGCTCGTGACACCCCGAGAGCCTTGGCGATGGCGCTCACACTCTCGCCCTTCGCCTTCCTGGCGCGGGCCACAGTGATTACGTCCTCATCGACCACGGTCGGCCGTCCGCCGGTACGCCCCTGCGCCTTGGCTGCGTCCAGTCCTGCGCGGGTGCGCTCCTTGATGAGGCTGCGCTCAAACTCCGCCATGGCTCCGACCACCTGAAGCATGAGACGGCCGTCGGCCGTACCAGGGTCGATGTTGGCCAGCGCACCCGTGAGCACCTTGAACCCGATGCCCCGCTCTCGAAGGGCGTCGACCATGGTCACAAGGTCGATGAGGGACCGGGCGAAGCGGTCGAGCTTCCACACGCACAGGGTGTCGCCGGGTCTGGCGTAGTCCAGTGCGGCCGAGAGCTCTGGCCGGTTGGCGTTCTTGCTGCGCCCCACAAGGGGGCGAGCCCGTTCCTGGTCACGCTGCGCCACGGTCGACGGCCCTGCCGCTCGGCTCCTGTCGGGAAGGTGGGGCGCTGCCGCGCCCCTGCTCCGCCTGCCAGTCGCTCGGCTTGTCGGCCCCGGCAACAGGCCGTGCGCCTGCCTGACAGCCTGCCGCTCCTCCCGTCTGCCTGGTGAGGCTGGCAGCGCAGACGGGAGGAGCGGCAGG
>NZ_MUNE01000177.1:0-292 GCF_002154605.1 Streptomyces milbemycinicus
GCGGCGTACGGACTGCAAGCTCACCTTGCGAGGGGCACTGCACGCTGAACACGTGACGGACCATCGAATGGAGGCCGAGCCGGGGTAATCCTCGTCCAGGTCGTATCCGGCCTGTCTCATCTCCCACTCGGCCGACTCGGCCTGCGCGACACTGTCCCAGGACGGGGGCAACTCCTCGCCAGGGGCCGGACCAGTCAACGGGCTGCGGACCTCGTAGGAGTGGCCGCCGAACAATATGCCGAGGCTGATCCACCGGCGACCGTCCGGCAAGGTGCTGATGACGGGGCGAGCA
>NZ_MUNE01000177.1:322-15907 GCF_002154605.1 Streptomyces milbemycinicus
GTCCGGGACGGGGGAACCGGACTGTCAGCGGCCCACCGGTCTATGTGGCGTCCGCCTTCAGCACCTCGACGGGCGGGGTCTTGTGGCAGTCGCAGTCACAGCGGACGGTGAAGAGGAGTAGGCCGAGGGTCGCGGGCGGTATCGGCTTCAGCCGGACCTCGCCCGGTCCCTTGCAGAACGCGTGGATCTCGTCGGGTGTGGTGTCGGGCTCGTCGTTGTACATCTGGCAGTACGGGGACATGCGCCGGGCGTCGGCCGGGGCGGTCATGTCGGCGGCCACTGCGGCTGTGTCCACTCCGCGGCCAGCTGCTCGAAGTGGTTGCGGGTCTCTTCCAGTATCTCGGCGCTCCGCTCGGCCGATATGGCGGCGTCGAGCGCGGAGTCCAGGACCTTGCATCGGGTCCGGCCAGGTGCTCCGGCGGAGTAGAGCGGGGTGCCCAAGTCATCTACGACCAGTTTCCGCCCGTGCAGCGTGAGCTCGCTCATGAGGGTGGAGTAGCCGTATATCCCGGCGGCCAGGGGCACCACCCGGACGGTGAGTTCGCCCGTCGCTATGCGGTCTTGGAGGTGGGCTATCTGCGCCGCCACCACGGCCGGCGCTCCGAAGGGCCGCTGCAGCACGGACTCGTCCAGGAGCAGGGTGATATCCGCCTGGCCTGGTGGCAGGGCGCGAGGTACGGACCTGGTCCCTTCTGGATCTGGGATGAGGGCGGTGTACGCGGGGATCTGCAGGATGTCGGGGATCAGGTACATGGTGTATACGCGCACCGCGCTGGCCTCTTGCTCGCAGGCGGCCAGCCGTGCGGGCCAGCCGGGCGCGAAATCGGCCCACTGGTCGCGGCGCGGGGCGCGGACCATCCCGCACGTAGCCCTGATTACCGATGGATTGAGCTTGTAGTGGCCCAGCAGGCCAGCGACGTCTGGATCGCGCTGCGGAGAGATGCCGGTCTCAAGACGGCTCAGCTTTGCGGCTGAGCCCCGAATCACCCTGCCGGCGTCGCGAAGAGTCATGTCGCGGGAACGGCGCAGCGACCGTAAGTAGGCGCCGACCACCATGGTCGCGGCGGATGGTGCATCTTCGCGTGTGCTCGGCATGGCGGACGGACGGTCTCCCGACGGGGCGGTCATGATGCCGTCCTCTCGCGCTGCAGGGTGACGAGCACCGTGTAGAGGTCGGCGTCGGGGTGCGGCCGTCGGCGGTTGCAGTCCAGGCATAGGTGGCGCAGGCAGCCGGGCCCGGAGGCTGATGCGCGGAGTACGGTGATCGGTTCACGGGTGGGCTTGTCGCAGCGATAGCAGTATTCGGTCACCGGCGAAGCCCTCGCTGCTCTGCGGCCTTGGCCAGGGCCGCGAAGTAGGCGCCGTACAGGTCATCGGGGTCGGTCAGGAGACGCTGGTGATTCGGAGGGATGATCCACGATCGGCCGTGTTGGGTGTGGGGAGCGACGATCCGCGCGTGCGGAACGAGAAGGGTCTCGCCGGCGCCCAGCACGGTGGCGCCGTGCAGGTCCCAGCCGTCTGCCGCGTGGACGGGAACGGGGATCTCGACAGCCAGGTGGGCGTACAGCACCGGCCCGAGGGGCAACCCCATCTTCTGCAAGAGCCGGATGGCCTCCCACCCTGCCGGCTGCTCAAGACGTACGACGTCCCACGCCGTCCCGACGGGGAGTTCCGCCAGTTTGCCGTGCTCCCAGGCGAGGAGCACAGCACTGATGCTGGCTCCGGAGTCCTGGACCCACTGGGTGGGGCTCGCTTCGGCGTGGGTTCGTCTGACGTCCTGTCCGCGCTCTTGGCGGGTATGCATCAAGACGCCGGACACCGTCGCCTCGCCGTCTTCGTTCTGCGACTCGGGCACGAGTCCGCCCGATGCTGGTGTGGGGGTGGTGCTGCTGCGCGTCGTCATGGGTCGTTTGCCTCGCGCTTGCGGTCGATTCGGCGCCCCGTTCGCTCCCTACAGGGGAACGAGGAGCGAATGGGGCCGTCACCAGCCGTCCGCGCGGGGGCGTGGACGGCTTGCAACCAGACAACTTCCCCGTGGTGAGTGCCGGTTAGGGCGATCTGGGGTGTATCCGAAGGAACGCCCTAGGGTGATTTGACCTCCCATTTACCTGACGGTTCGAGGCGCGTGAGGCTACGGTGCCTTCATGGACACCACGCGCAATACGGCTCTTGAGGCGTGGATGGACGAGCACGGCTACAGCTCCAACAGCCTTGCTGAGGCGGTGAACAGAGCCCTTGAGCGACTTACCGGGCGCCCTGGTGGGCTGGATGGGTCGTCGGTCCGCGATTGGAAAGCGGGCAGAGTCCGATGGCCCAAATCGGCTACCCGCAAGGTGCTTGAGGACGTCACCGGCCTACCCGCCACCGCTTTAGGATTCGTGCCACGGGGCCGGACTCCGTCCACCCCAGCCTCACCGCAGGAGGACCCCGACATGAAGCGCCGCACCCTCGTTGGCGGCGTCGCCGCTGCCGCCGCGGCAGCCGCTCCCGGTGCCGCCGCACCCCGCCGCATCGGCATGAGTGACGTCGACCGCCTACAGGGCCGATTCGCCGAGATCATCGCCAGCGACCACCGCCACGGCGGACAACTCAACATTGAGCGGAGGGCTGCCACGCTCGCCGACGAGGCGCTAAACCTCCAGAACGCCGGCAGCGCCACTCAGCGCGTGCGCAGCAACCTCTATGCCTCCGCAGCGGCGTTCCGCTCCTCGGCCATGTGGGCCGCCATCGACGGGCGCCGATACGAAGACGCGAAGGCACACATGCGTGAGGCGCAGGCCCTAGCCGAGATGTCCGGCGACCAGGCGATCAAGTTCCGCATCTGGAGCCATACGGGCACCATGTACCGGCACTTGGGCCGCCCCGCTGACGCCTTCGCCGCCAACAATGTCGCCCGCAACCTGCACATCACGCGCCGCGACCCCCTGTTCGCGTCCCTCGGCCTGGCCCGGCAGGCGGCCATTCACGGCGCGGCCCATGATCGCACTGGCACCCATCGCGCGTTCGAGCAGGCACAGGACGCCATGCTGCGTGCCGACCCCGGCGAATACCGGCCCGTGTGGATGCTCGCCTTCTACGGCCAGGCCGAGCTGGATTCCTTGGCCCTGTCGGCGTGCCTGGCGCTCGGCGACTACCCAACCGCCGAGTTCCACGCCCACCGCTGCCTATCCACCCTGCGCCCCCACATGGTCCGATCCCGTGCCATCACCACGACCCGGCTCGCACACGCCCAGCTCTCCCAGGGTGCGGCCGACGCCGCCACAGCCACCGCGATGAAGGTCCCCGCCGACGCCGCTACCCAACACGCCCGGGTGGCCCGCATGCTGCAAGAGTTCGGGGCTGCACTTCGCGCCACAGCACCAGGCAGCCCTACCGTGCAGACCTGGACCGAGCACACCGCCATCTGGAGGGCATCCGCATGACGACGGCACCTACGATCGAGCTTCGGACCGAAACCGCCCTTGAACCCATCCGCGGCGACGTGATCGATGTGTACGCCGACGTGCGCGCTCCGCTACTCCACCTGCCGAACTACGCCATCACCGCATTCGGTGAGCGCCTGGACCGCCACGGCAGCGAATCGGGGTTCGTGGCCGTCCTTGCGTACGCGGACGGGCATCCGGTCGGCTACGCCTACGGCAACACCATCGAGCACGGTGACCGGTACTGGCAGCGCACCACTCCGGCGCCGACGGTCAAGTACACCGAGCTTCCGGCTGTGGCCCTGAAGGAGATTGGAGTCCGGGCCGCCTGGCGGAAGACCGGAACCGCCCGGCGTATCCATGACGCCCTCCTCGCCACCCGTGCGGAGCCATACGTCACGCTCATGGTCAACCCGGCCGCTGGTGACGGGAAGGTCCACGCGCTCTACCGGTCGTGGGGGTACGAGGACATCGGGCAGAGCCAGCCGTCACCAGCCTCGCCTGTTCTCCGGGTGATGATCCGCGCCATCCGCTGAACCTGCGCTGTCTCCGCCTCGGGTAATCCTTGGCATGACGAAGGCCCCTCGCCCGGCCCGGAGGCCAGCGAGGGGCACAGTGCGGGACGTCAGCGGGCCAGTACGAAAGTGATCTCCGTATCCGGGCACCCATCCGCGATCCGATTGAGCGCCGCCACCTCCGCCGCGTCAGCCTTCTCACGCCAGCGGGACTTCACCACCACCCAGTCGACGAGGTAGTCGCACCGGTTGAGGGCTGGCACCCACTCGGCAGGATCCTTGTCGCCCTTCGCCTGGTTGACGTTGTCCGTCACTGCAGTCAGCGACCGCTCGTCGCCCAAGTCGTTGGCGTACGCGTTCCGCTCGGCTGACGTCCACGCCGAGGCCCCGGAGTCCCACGCCTCGGCGAGCGGGACGACGTGATCAATATCGAGATCGTTCGGATCAGTCCAGGTCTCGCCGTCGTACCACGAGTACCAGCTGCCGCCGGTGAGCTTGCACCGCGGGCCGATCTGGGGCGCGATGACCGCCTCGGCGATCAGGACTTCGTGCCTGGTGTTGCAGCCATCGTGGTCCTCGTCCAGCCACAACCGGAACTTGTCGCGGGTGTATCCGGTACGGTCCTCGTCCGCGATCGGCAGAGCCACAATCCCCCGCCGCACGGTCGTTGTTACCGTGTCACCTGGAGCTCCCGGGACTACTGAGGCCGGAGCCGTGGAGCTGATCACTGCCGCTGGAGCTTGCAGGGCTGCTGAAACTGGAGCCGTCGAGCCGACCAGTGCCGCCAGCGCGAGCAGGGCGGAGAGGACTGCTGCTCTGAACCTTCCCATGCCACTCCTCCGTAGGGGATCGGCACCGTAGCGGCTGCCACCTGCGGACCACTCGACCGCCGCGCGCGTGAGTCTTCGAAGGCCGGACTTATGGTCCAGCCGTCGACACCCCAGACAGACTCATCGACCTCCAGCAGGCAGCCGACGCCGAGCATGCCGAGCTTTCCGGGGCTCGACGGCGACGAGCACGCCGCCCAGTGGGCGCGCTGGTACGACGCCGCCCTCGAAATCCAGGCCGCGGTGACCGAGTACGCCCAGGAGACAGGCACGCCGCGCTACCAGGTCGAGGCCGCGGTCAAGAAGGTCGTGCGGCACCTCTCGGTCGACGGCTAGGTGTATTGCCCTGTGAGGTTGGGGACGCGGCTGGCGGGTGGTCGGCTTTTCAGCGCGGTGTATCCACGGTGGTGATTGTAGGTGTGCAGCCAGGCGGGGAAGACGTCGCGTCGTTCCTGTTCGGATCGGTAGGGGCGAGCGTAGGCCGACTCGTCGAGCAGCGTGCGGTTCCCGCACGAGTGACATCCAGTAGCTCCCTCACGCACGACCGAGTTGGGTGCCCCGTTGTTGTCACCGCCAACAACTGGCCGCAAGCCGTCGCCGAGATAAGCGCCGAAGACCGCAGGTTTTGTCTCGAAAGTTGTGAAGGCTTCAGATGTCATTATTGGTCGCCGATCTCGAGCGCTGCGTGGCCAATATTCCGCAGATGATTTACTCGTAAAGTGGCAGTCATGGATGGAAAAATAAATCCAGCGAAGTTTCCCCGGCAGGGTAGTTCCGCTCTCGGCGAGTTCGACGGTGTCGTGGTCGTGTCTCATCCTCGATCACGCCGGAGGTCGCCCACATGGCACCTATCCTCTTCAGCGCCGTACCCGTTCTTCCATTCGTCGCCCAGACTGCACCGCTCGTGCTCCACGAGGCGCGCGCCTGCGTACGCTCTGGCCGCGGTCGCCATCGTCGCGTCCGGCGTGGCCGACACGCTGCGCGAGGTGCAGAGCGATGACTTTGGAGCCCGGCCGCCAGGAAACCGTTTGGTGCTGGAACAGTTGCACGCCCGGAGCCGCAGCTCGTGCCCGTGCGGCTCTCCGGCGCAGCCTGGCCCAACTAGACCTGCCTGGCGACGCAATCAGCGATGCGGTGCTCGCTGCTTCGGAGCTGATCGCTAACGCCATCGAACATGCCTGCGACCCATACGAAATGCGACTATGTCGCACAGACACCGGGCTCACCTGCGAGATCCAGGATGGTGACCCACGCATCCCGAAAATCACCTGTTCCCACTCAGCGGCGCCCCTAGCCTCAGAGTTGCAAGGGCCTGACGGCGGATTCGACGACCTGGCTGAATTGTTGCCCGAGCGGGGTAGAGGTATGCACATCGTCAACCAACTTACCTCTGGACGCTGGGGGTTTCGGCCTTCGGGATCTGGAGCAAAGGTCGCATGGATGGCGATCCCCGGCTCGGGAAGCGGCTGACTCCAGACATCAAGTCAACCTCAACGGAGGACGGCCTGCACGCCTGGAATGACCGTCGCGTGTCCGTCAATGCACTTATGGACACGCGGTGGTCACCAGTATGGATGAAACACGGATCGTGCGTCCGTAGAGTCGCTGCAGTTCTGATGCAATGGAAAACGGCAGGGTGAATGACGCTTCGCGGACGCAGGCTGTTCCGATTGTCGTAATAGTGAGAACGCGGCAAGATTCTATCCCTTGTGGGGTTGGAGACCGCAGGATGAAGGGGGCTGTATGGAAGTCCCGGAAATCGATATGTTACTGTCCGCGATGTCTGGAAAATGGAAGGCGGAGATGCGTGCGTAGATTCGGCTTTTCGGGAGCGGGTGGGGTCTCTGTATTCATCTTGGTGGCCGGAGTGTTCCTGGCTAGCTGCTCGAAGGCAGATTCGAGATCCGAGTCCCCTGTCGAGGATGGGGGGAAGTCGTTGTCGACGGAGTCTCCGAGCGTGGGTAAAGGACCGGAAGGCCCTGCCCTGGTGGCTTACCGCGCGATGTGGCGTGACCTGACTGTAGTGTCCGCTGCACCTGATCCTGATGCCCCAAGACTTCGTGACCATGCCGCGCAAGGCGCTTTAGAGCTGATGAAGTATGGGCTGACGAGGGCCAAGAAGGAGAAAGTTGTCAGTAAGGGTACGCCGCACGTCAATCCGGAGGTGGTCACGGCAACCACCAAGGAGGTGAAGTTGCAAGACTGTGTGGACGGCACGGACTGGCTGCAGTACAAGCTCAACGGAGAGTTGAAGAACGATGTTCCTGGCAGTCACTTCAAGGTGGATGCCAGGGTGTTCCGTAACGGCACTGTATGGAAAGTTTCTTACCTCTACATGCATGAGGCCGGAACGTGTTGACCGTACGGCACGTCGGAGTCTGGACTCTCGTTTCACTGCTCGGAACCCTGGATGTCATGACGGCCGTGCTCCCCGCGCAAGCTGACGAACAGCGGGACCTTTTCGGTGGGGTGAGTTGTGCGGTTGGCGGATGCGAGGTACGGGCTGAAGTTCAGGGCGGACGTGCCGCAGGCGTCGGCCGGCAACCCAGTGCTCGTTCTCAACGAGGTCTCTCGTGGCGTGGTAGGAGCGCTTCCTCTGGGCGACCAACCATCAAGTCGGATGGTTGGGAGTTCGATCTTGGCGAGGGCATGGGGATTCTGCCCCGTTTCGATGGCGAGAAGCCGAAGAAGTCCAAGACGAAGCACAAGCGGAAGGTTTCGGTTGAGGCCGTTGCTCGGCGAGCTGTGGAGAAGCTGACGCTGCCGAAGCCGGTGATTCGTACGAGTCCGGATGAGGATGACGTGCAGGTGGTGGGGGTTCCGACGTGGATGTGGGTGCAGCGCAGCACGTGGGTGCCGGTAACTCAGACGGCTGAGGTGCCGGGGCTGACGGTGACGGCGACGGCCCGTCCGCATAGGGCTGTGTGGTCGATGGGTGAGGGTGGTGCGGTGACGTGTACCGGGCCTGGAACGCCGTATTCGGGGAAGTTCCGGCCGGAGGAGCAGTCGCCGGATTGCGGTTACACCTACCGGATGTCGTCGTTGGCTGAGCCCGGCCGGAAATTCGCGGTGTCGGTACAGGTTGGGTGGGATGTCGAGTGGCATGGTGGCGGTCGGGCTGGGCGGGTGCCGGGGCTGGTGATAGCCGCCGAGAGGCCGATTGAGGTCGATGAGGTGCAGGCTGTCGTCGTGCGCTGACAGCCTTTCGGTAGAACACGGTTCCGCGGGATGCGGGCTGGATGCAATGAGCGAGTCTTTTCCTTCCTGTGGAGTGGATTGTGGGTAGCGCCATGTCACCTTCGCGCCCCAAGGGCGTGAGCATTGGATTGCCGGGGGCGCGTCGGCCTGATCCGCAGCAGCGGCCGTCGGCTGTGACGGGCGGGGCGCGGCGCAGGTTGGGGTGGGTCTGGGCCGGTGTGGGGACGGTGGTCGTGTCGGCGGTCGGCTTTGCGCTCGTCGCGTCGGCGGTGGGTGAGCGGGGACAGGTGCTGGTGCTGGCACGGGATGTGCCCGCAGGGCACGTCCTGACTGCGGGTGATCTGCGACAGGTTGAGGTTGCGTCCGAGACCGGAGTGGTGGCTGCGGCGGGCCGGTCGGGGGTGCTGGGGCGGCGGGCGCGAGTGCCGCTGGTGGCTGGGTCGCTGTTGGCGCCAGGGCAGTTCGGCGGACGGAGAGCCTTTCCGCCCAAGGGTCAGTCAGAGGTGGCCTTCGCTGTGGAGGCGGGCAGCGCGTCGCCGGGCGTGGTGCGAGGTGACCGGGTCGCCGTATTGGAGGGGCCCGGCGGCACGGATGGCGGGACCGGAGATGGGGCGGCGGCTTCGGCTCCCGTGGTGGGGACGGTGACGGGGATGAAGGCTCCTGAGTCTCCGGGTGGTGTGCGGGTGGTGACGGTGCTGGTGGAGACCGGCGCGGTGCGTCGGGCTGCGGGTATGGAACGTCCGCGTGTGGTGGTGCTGCCTGCTGAGGGGCGGGAGGCGCCATGAGGCGGTTGATCACGGTGGGGTCGGTGAAGGGCGCGCCCGGGGTGACTACGACCGTGTTGGCTCTTGCGGCGGCCTGGCCGGATCGGGCTGATGAGGGGGTGCGGCCGGTGGTGGTGGAGGCCGATGTCTCGGGCGGGGATCTCGCGGTCCGGTTCGGCTGCCCGCATACGCCGGGGTTGCTGGACGTGGCCACCGCGGCCCGAAAGGATCACCCGGGCTCGCTGCTGGGAGCGACGGCTGAACTTCCCTTCGGTGTGCGGGTGGTTGCCTCACCGGCGGGCGGCAGGGCGTGTGCAGAGGCGGTTCGTCTGGTTGCCGAGTCCGGGCAGCGGGTGCTGCTGGGCGAGGAAGGTGATCAGGGCACGGTCGTGCTGGACGTGGGCCGTATCGGTGCGGGCGTCGACGGTCTGCTGGACGCGGCTGAGGCGGTAGTGCTGGTGTCCCGGGGAGGGGCGGATGCGCTGGCGCACGTGTACGCGCACCTGGCGGAGGCCGGGCCGTTGGTGGAGCGGTATCTGCTGGTCGTGATCGGCCCGTGCCCGTATGGGCCCGGGGAGATCACCGCGACGCTCGGAGTGGCACGGGTCGCTTTCTTGCCGTGGGATCCGAAGGCAGCCGCCGTGTTGGCCGGTCACTCCCGTGCGGCGTTGCGCACCAGCGGGTTGAGGGCACTGCGGCTGATGGCAGCGGCGCGTGAGGTGGCAGGGCAGCTGAGCGGGGGCGGTGAGGTGGCGGTGGCGGGGCTGAGTGCTGATCTTGCCGGGCTGGGCGCGGTGCCGGCCCAAGGCGGCGCTGTTCCGCATGGCCTGGCGGGGCTGGCGGCGAAGGAGGCCGGCTCGTGAGCGCGATGGTCGAACGTGCCGTGTGTGGTGCTGCTGGTGAGCGGGAGCTGGCGGCGGCGGTGCGGGAGCGGGTGGTGGCCCGCCTGGCGGCGTACGCCGATGAGCGAGAAGCCGCTGGTCTGCCGCCCGAGGACGATGCACAGCGGAGGGCGACGGCCCAGCGCCTGGTGGAGGAGGAGCTTGCGGTGCGGGCCCGGGCGGCGTTGGCTCAGGGCAGTCTCGCCTTCGACCGGGCGGCGGAAGAACGTATCGCGCAGACGGTCACCGACGCGCTGTTCGGCACCGGCTCTCTGGAGCGGCTGTTGGCTGATGAGTCGGTCGAGAACATCTGCGTCAACGGGTGCGACACCGTCTGGATCCGCCGAGCGGACGGCACGTGGCGCCCAGGGCCTGCGGTAGCGGCATCGGACGCCGAGCTGGTCGAGATGGTCCGCACGCTGGCGGCGAGCGTGGAGGGCGAGGAGCGCCGGTTCGACCGTGGCGTGCCCCGGCTGAATGTGCAGCTGCCGGACGGCTCGAGGCTGTTCGCAGTGATGGCCGTCACCGGGCGCGTGTCGCTGTCGGTACGCCGTCACCGGTTTCCCGCTGCCTCGATGGAGGACCTGGTGAGGCTTGGGGTGTGTGATGAGCCCATGGCCGCGTTTCTGTCGGCGTTGGTACGGGCGCGTAAGAACATCATCATCGGCGGCGGCACCAATGTCGGAAAGACCACCGTACTGCGCGCGTTCGCCTCCCAGATCCCGCCCATCGAGCGGCTGATCACGATCGAGGACACCTTCGAACTCGGCCTCGACACGAATGCGGTGGCTCACCCGAATGTGGTGGCGATGCAGGCCCGCGAGCCGAACATCGAAGGCCAGGGCGCCATCGACCAGGCGGAGCTGGTGCGCTGGGGGCTGCGCATGTCCCCGGATCGGGTGATTGTCGGCGAGATCCGCGGCAGTGAAGTCATCCCGATGTGCAACGCCATGAGCCAGGGCAACGACGGATCGCTGTCCACCATCCACGCCTCCACCTCCCGCGGAGTGTTCACCAAGCTCGCCGCCTACGCCGCCCAAGCACCCGAGCGCCTGTCGCTGGAGGCGACGAACCTGCTGGTGGCCTCCGCGGTGCACTTTGTGGTGCACCTCGGGTGGGACACCGAGGGTCGGCGCGCGATCGACTCGGTACGCGAGGTCGTCGACGCCGACGGACCCCAACTGGTCTCCAACGAGATCTACCGTCCAGGACCCGACGGCCGAGCCGTACCGGCCACTCCCTTGCGCACCGAGACACTCCATGACTTGATCGCCGCCGGCCTGGATGCCGAGGCAGCGGGCCTCCACTGGTGGGGAGCCGTCCGATGACCGCTGCACCGCTGGGCGACGCCGCCCGCATCCTCGCCGTGCTGCTCGGCGCCTGTTTTGGCACCGGCCTGCTCCTGATCGCGCTCGGCGCGCTGCGCCGGCCCACACACGGTGAGGAAGACAGAGGCGGGTGGCGACGGCGGCTGGCCGGCCGCCTTCCGGTGAGCTGGAACAAGCGCCGCTTCACCGTCGCCCTGGTCGCCGGGGTGGCAGTCGGGGCGTTGACGAGGTGGCCGGTAGCCGCCCTGCTGACGACCGCCGCGCTGCTCACCCTGCCCGGCTTGCTCGGTTCGGACAGTGCGGCTGCTCGGCGCACCGAGCGGATGGAAGCCCTCGCGCTGTGGACGGAGATGCTGCGCGACACCCTCTCGGCTGCTGCCGGACTGGAGCAGGCCGTCCTGACCACCGCCGACATCGCCCCGTCCGCGCTGCGGCGAGAGCTGGGCGACCTGGCTGTGTCGGTCCGCTCCGGCCAGTCGCTGCCCGCATCCTTGCGTTCCTTCGCCGATGAGGTGGATGACCCGCTCGCGGATGTCGTGGTCGCTGCCTTGGTCATGGCCGCGCAGCGGCAGGCCAGCCAGCTGGCCGCGCTGCTGGGGGAGCTGGCGGACTCGGTGCGCGAGCAGGTCGCCATGCGTCAGCGCATCGACGCGGGGCGCGCCAGCATCCGCGCCGGCGTGCGCGTCACCGTCACGGTCACTCTGGGCATGGCGGTCGGCCTGACTGTCTTCAACCGGCCCTACCTCGACCCCTTCAACACCCTTTCCGGCCAGGTGGTGCTGGCGATTGTGGGCGCGTTGTTCGCGCTCTCCTTTACCTGGCTGACCGCCATCGGCCGCCTCCACGAACCCGTGCGCCTCATTGACCCCACCCCCGCCGGGGCACGGGGTGAGGCGGGGAGGACGCTGTGATCATCATCGTGCTGGGTGCCGTGTTCGGCGTCGGGCTGGTCGTCCTGGCCTACGGATTGCTCCCGCCACGGCCTGCGCTCGCGGACATCCTCGCCACACTCGACTCGCCCCCGCCACCACCCGAGGTGGTCACCTCGGAGGCGGAGGAATCGGAGTGGGCCACGCGGCTCGGCCGCAGGGCCGTCCCTCTGGTACGGGCGCTGGGTTTCCCCACCGCCTCCTTGCGCGCGGACCTCGCGGTGTGCGGGACGGACGTGGACAAGCACCTGGCGGGCAAGGCGACCTGCGCAGCCGCAGGACTGCTGTTGCCCTGGGCCGCTACCGTGCTCGTCCGCTTCGGCGCCGGAGTCGAGGCGGGCTGGTGGATGCCGCTGGCCGGCTCACTTGCCACTGCCGTGGTGCTGTTCTTCGTCCCGGACATGGCCGTGCGCAAGAAGGCTGCCGAACGGCGGCGGCAGATGCGGCACACGCTCACCCTGATCCTGGACCTGACCGCGATCTCCCTCGCGGGCGGAGCCGGCGTCCAACAGGCCCTTGCCGACGCCGCCCAGGCACCGCAAGGCTGGGCCGCCGCCAAACTGCGCCACGCCCTGCACGTCGCGCAGCTGACCCGGACCAGCCCGTGGCAGCACCTGGCTGACCTCGGGCGGCACTTGAAGGTCAGCGATCTGTCGGAACTCGCTGCCACGCTCAATCTGGCTGGCGCTGAAGGCGCCAAAGTCCGCGCCTCACTGGCCGCGAAGGCCCGCGCGATGCGCCGCCGCCAGCTCTCGGAAGCCGACGGGGCAGCCCAAGCGGCCACCGAGCAGATGTCGCTGCCCGTCGTCCTGCTCTTCGCCGCGTTCCTGCTCCTGATCGGCTATCCCGCACTCGCCCACGTCCTCGCCGTGAGCTGACCACGAAATACCACCCACAGTCTCGAACCCGCTGGATCCATGCACGAAAACCGGAGAACGATCGCTATGTTCCGCTCGCGCTTCCATGCTCTGGCTGCCGCCTTGCGCACCCACACCGACCTTGCACGCCGCCGCGCCCGCGGTGACGCGGGCTACACCACCGAGACCATCCTCGTCACCGCGCTGCTGGTCATCCTTGCTGTGACCGTCGTCGGGATCATCACCGCCAAGGTTCTCGGCAAGGCCAACGGCATCGACCTGGGATAACCGGTGAAGCACATGCAGAGCCCACGCGGCGATCGAGGCGCCGTCACTGCCCAGCTCGTCGTGGTCGTGCCGCTGCTGCTGATACTCGCTCTGACGGTTGTACAGGTCGCGCTGGCCTGGCACGCCCGGCACATCGCCCAGTACGCGGCCGAAAGAGCCCTGGCCGCAGCCCGGGCGAAGGACGGCAGCGCAACCGACGGCAGGGCGCAGGGCAGACGCAGCCTGGCCCAGCTCGGAAGCCGGGTCCTCACCTCCCCCTCGGTGACGGTACGCCGCACATCTACCCAGGCCACCGTGCACGTGAAGGGGTCGGTGATGCCTGTGCTGCCGGGCCTGCATCTGACCGCGACCGGAACAGCCTCCGGCGCTGTCGAGCGCATCACCACCCCGACGGGGCAGCGGCCATGAGCGTGAGAACACCCCCCGGACGGCGAGAAGCGGACCGTGGATCTGCTGCTGTGGAATTCGTCCTTGTCACCCCCTTGCTCATGCTCGTTCTCCTCACCGTGGTCGCTTTGGGACGTCTGGCGGATGCACGGCTGATCGTGGCGGATGCCGCCCACCAGGCTGCCCGGGCGGCGTCCCTCGCCCGCACCGAAGCCCAAGCCCGCGCCGCCGCCCGACGCAGCACTGATGCCGCACTCAATAAGGCGGGGGCCGCATGCTCGCGTCCCAAGGTCGCCCTCGCCACAAACGGACTTCGGCCGGGCGGTGTCGTAACCGCGAAAATCACCTGCACCGTCGAGCTGCGAGACCTCACGCACGCCGGCATGCCGGGCCGCATCACCCTCCACGGCACCGCCTTCTCCCCAGTCGACGTACACCGGAGCGCACCGTGAACCTCCATGCGCATCTCGAAGCGGTCCGGTCGAAAATCGCCGGCGGCGATGACCGCGGCCAGGTGACCTCATTCGTCATGGGCGTGATGCTGGCATTGTGGCTGTTCGCCGGGATCGTCATCGACGGCGGCCTGGCCCTGGCCGGCAAGGCCCGCGCCCTGGACGTGGCACAGGAGGCCGCCAGAACCGGAGCCCAACAACTCGACATCGGCCGACTGCGCAGCACCGACGATGTCCGGCTCCTCCGAAGCAAGGCCGCCCGGGCCGCTACGGCGTACGTGAGGGCCACGGGCGACACCGGCAGCGCGACGGTGCAGGGCGACGAGGTCACCGTGCATGTCACCCACCACCAGCCCGCCCAGATCCTGCAGCTGGTCGGCGTACGCACCCTCACGGTGACCGCCCACGCCACCGTGCGCGCCGAACGCGCCAACGCCAACCCATAGCCATAGCGCACACGGGAAGTCGAAGAGGGCCAACGCTCATGACCTACCGATTCACACCGGGACCACGGATCCGCGCCGCAGCCACGGCAACGGGTACAGCCGCCATCACCCTCGCCCTGTTGGCCGGCATGCCCTACGTGCTGTGGCAGGCGACCGGCGTGCCCTGGCCCGACCGGATCGGCTCCTGGCAGGACCTGGACGAACGGGTCATGCAGCCCATCACCGACCCGGTCATCATCGACCTCCTGGCCATGGTCGGCTGGGTGTGCTGGGCCGCCTTCGCCTGCTCCATCCTCAAAGAAGTCGCCTGGTACGCGAGCCACGTGCCGCAGCTGCTGCGCGACCGCACCGCCCACACAGCTCACCTGGAGACGCTGTCGGTGCAGCGGACGCTGGCCGCGCTGTGTATCGGCACACTCGTCCTGGCCCTGGTCAGCCTGTGGCGGCCCTACGTCGCACATGCTCATCCCCATGCCACCTCAGGAGATCTTCGCGTCCCTGTAGCTTCCACGGCTCCCGTCACCCCGGCGGCATCTTCGGAAACCGAGCGCCCCTCGATGCGGGAAGCGAGGATCGCTGAGAGCCGGTGCGTGGAGTACACCGTGGCGGAAGGCGACACTTTGTGGGACATCGCCGCAACACACATGGGCGACCCGCTGAAATGGCCGCGCATCTACGCGCTGAATAAGACACGCGTCCAGTCCGACGGCGGCCGACTGAGCGACCCGGACCGGATCACGCCGGGCTGGCAACTCGGCATCCCCGTCATCTCATCCGCCTCATCGCCACGGCCTCCTGCTCCGCCAACCCCGCCTGCCGCACCGGCGAAGCCTTCCTCTCCCTCCACATCAGCGGAAGGCCTCCCCACCCAGCCGGCACCCGGCCTCAGCCCGCGGCGTGAGGCGGAGAGCCGAGCCACCCCCGGCCAATCCGCGAGCCATGTGCGGTCAGGGCCGGTCGCGATCAGCGTCGGGACAGCGAGCATCATCGGCATCACCAGCGCCGCCGGCATCCTCGCCGCACTGCGCTTCTTCCGCTTCTACCAGAACCGCTCCCGCCGCCCCGGCCTCAATGCGCAGGTCCCGCCACTGAGCCCCGCGATCGAGAAAGCCGTCCTGGCAGCGAGCGAGGCTGCCCTGCCCCGCACCACAGACGCCGATCCGAAAACGCTGATCACGCGCCGCACCCCACCCGCACCACCCCAGCCAGCCCCCACCGTGACCATCGGGATCGCCAACGCCGCCGAAGTCCCACTGGCCACCCTCGCCCGGGCAGGCGGCTGCTCCTGGAC
>NZ_MUNE01000178.1 GCF_002154605.1 Streptomyces milbemycinicus
GCTGCGGAATCCCCGGCCCCGTAGCGGGGCCGGGGATTCCGCAGCAGGCCGAGGCGGCCTCCGCCGCCGCGAAGGCACTGCAGGTGGCCGCCTCGAAGAAGGGCGCCCCGTACACATACGGGGCCGCCGGCCCCAACCGCTTCGACTGCTCGGGCCTGACCCAGTACGCGTACAAGCGGGCCGGAAAGCGGCTGCCGCGTACGGCCGCCGCGCAGTACAACCGCACCCGCCGTATCAAGGCCGCCTCCCGCCACGGCGGCGACCTGGTGTTCTTCCATTCCGGGAGCAGCGTCTACCACGTGGGCCTGTACGCGGGGCGCGGCCGGATCTGGCATGCGCCCAAGCCGGGGACCGTGGTGCGGCTGGAGCGCATCTGGACCAAGAAGGTCTGGTACGGCAAGGTGCGCTGACGCAAGGCAGGAGAGGCGTGACTGTCAGTGGGCGCCGGTAGGTTGGCCGGGTCGGGGAAGTCCGTCCATCACCGCGAGGGATCACATGTCGTATCTCAACCCGGTCCGCCACATCACCTTCGATGCCCACGACCCGTACGCCCTGGCGCAGTTCTGGTCCGCCCTGACCGGGTATGCGCTTGAGGGCTCCGAACCGGAGGACGACGAGGTGCTGATCACTTCGAACCAGACCGGCGTCCCGGGCCTGCTGTTTCTGCGCGTGCCCGACGTCAAGCAGGGCAAGAACCGCGTCCACCTGGACATCCAGCCGCCCTCGGGCACGCGGGACGCCGAGGTGGAGCGGATGGTCTCACTGGGCGCGTCGGTCATCGACGACCGGCGCACGGAGGACGGGCTCGGCTGGGTGGTGATGACGGACCCGGAGGGAAATGAGTTCTGCGTCGAGCGCAGCGCAGTCGAGCGTGGCTTGGTGGAACCGATGTGACGTCCGATGTCTTCGACACCGGTGCCAACGCGCGTAGCGTGGCCCGGTGTCGGCAGCAGGAGGGGACTTGTGGTGACCGAGGAGTTCCAGGCGGACCGGACCTATGACCATGTGTATCTGGTCTTCATCGACACGGCCGGATATTCGACGATCGTCCTGTCGAACCCGAGAGACCGCGCCGCCCACGCCTTCGACCTGCTGCGCGAGCGGATGCGCACACGGCTCGCGCAGCTGGCCGCGGAGCGCCGCTGCGCCCGCAGCGGGGTGTGGAGCTGGCGGGGCGACGGCGGGTTCTTCGCCGTCCATGACGACAGCGAGAGCGTGGCCCGCGATGTCGCGCTGGAGGCGGCCAAGACCTTCCTCACCCTGGATCTGATCCATCTGCGGGACGAGTTCGCGCGGGCGGGCGTGGGCGGCGAGCTGCATCTGCGGATGGCCGTGCACAAGGGGACGATCCAGCACACCGGCGAGGGGCGGACCGGCACCATCCACTCCCCCGACATCAATCTGGCCGCCCATCTGGAGAAGGCGACCCCCCGGGACTGCCTGGCGATCTCCGAGGACGTGTACCGCACCGCGGGTCCGTACGCCGAGCAGTTCACACCGGTGGGGAGCCATGAGGGCAAGCACGTCTATCTGATGGCCGGGGACGGCGGCCCGCAGCAGGCGGCCAGGGCATGGCTGGCGAGCCGCGGGCTGGGCGGGAGCACCACGGTCCACGCGTATCCCGAGCGGCCGAGCTCCGAGGAGAAGGCACGGCTGCTGGACGCGGCGTCCGAGGAGGTTCTCGACATGGGCACGGCGCTGCGCACCTCCTCCGGCCGGCTGGTCACCACCGAGCGCCCGGCCCGCTATCGCGACGCGGTCCTCGGCCTGTTGCGCCGGGGCGGCATCTACAGCTGTTTTCTGCTGGACCCGTCCTCGGACGCCGCGGCCACGCTGTCGCGGCAGTACCAGGAGGACATGACGAGGAAGATCAAGGACTCGCTGGAGCGGTTCGGCCGGTTCAAGGAGCGCTATGGCGCCGAGGCCGAGGGGCTTCGGGTGTACCAGACGGACGAGTTCCCCGGGTTCTCCGCGCTGGCCGTCGACGTTAGGCGGCCCGACGGGCTGATCCTCTACTCCTCGTATCTCATGGGCACCAGCCCGTACGGCGTGATCGAGCGCGGCGATATGCCGCACTATCTGATCAGCCCGGCGGCCGGACCGGTGTTCGGGCGCATACGGGAGCTGGCCGAGGCCCGCGGCACCACGGGGCACGTCAAGCGCGTCCTGTGAGCCCGGCGTGTGCGTCGCGCTGTAACGGGCCGCCGCTCAGCCCACGTCAGCCCACAGGAACAGTCCAGGGCAGCGCGATCCAGACCGTCTTCCCGCCCTCCGGCGTCGGGATGACCGACACTTCGCCGCCCGACTCCGCGGCCAGCGACCGGATGATCAGCAGGCCCCGACCGTTGTCCTGATGGGTGGCGGGCGGCAGGCGTTTGGGCCATCTGGGGTGGCTGTCGGTGACGCCGATGCTCAGCCGCTCTTCGCGTTCCAGCCGCAGATCCACCGTGAAGGTGGGCGACTGGCCCATCGTGTGCTGGACGGCGTTGGTGGCGAGTTCGGAGACGACGAGCCGTACGACGCCGACGGTCTCCGCATCCGTCGGCAGCCCCCATTCGGCCAGCACGCTCGTCACATATCTTCGCGCCGCGGTCACCGAGACCGGTGCGCTCGGCAGAGTGACGGATGCTTCGTGGTGGTCAGCCATGGCGACCCTGTCCCTTCCAGCCGGGGCGCGGCTGCGGACGCATGCGAGTGGTAATGCCAAGCCAGTGAAGTCGTGGGCAGCCCCGGCGGCTCTAGCGTCAGAGTGCCATCGATGGACCGCACAACGGGTGCGATCCACCGAGTTATGCATATATCTGTCGCTCGAAACGGTGAACTCTGCTACGGAAGACCGGATTTGAGCGGCACACTGGCGACCGGGAATTCGAGAGAATGCCGAAAGGGGATGTCATGCGGTACGGCCCTGCGGTGCGCCGCCGCAAGCTCGGTGCGGAACTCCGCCGTCTGCGCGATCTCGCCGGACTCACCAGCGGCGAGGCCGCGCGCCGGGTGGGCTGGCACCAGTCGAAGGTAAGTCGGCTGGAGACCGGGCGCAGTGGAGCGAGACCGTCCGATGTGGTGCGGCTGCTGGATGTGTACGAGGTCGCGGACCCTGAGTTGCGCGCCCTGCTGGAGGCGTTGTGCGGTGGGGGCGCATCGGATCCCGAGGGGTCGCGGCGCGGCTGGTGGTACGCCTACCGCGATCTGCTGCCGCCCGCCTACCGGGATTTCATCAGCCTGGAGTCGGAGGCCTCGGCCGCCTCCACGCTGGAGACCACGGTGGTGCCGGGCCTGCTGCAGACCCCGGACTACGCGCGGGCGGTGACCCGGGCGGCGCTGCCGGATCTGCCCCGGCCGCAGGTGGACACGCTGGTGGAGGTGCGGATCGCGCGTCAGTCGGTGCTGCGCGGGGCGCGCCCGCTGCGGCTGCACGCGGTGCTCGACGAGGCGGCGCTGCGGCGCGAGGTGGGCGGGCCCGGGGTGATGGCGGGCCAGCTGCGGCATCTCGCGGAGGTCGCGGCGTTGCCTCAAGTGCGGCTGCAGGTACTGCCGTTCTCCGCCGGAATGCCCATTGGCATCACTGGTCCTTTCATTATTTTTTCCTTTTCGCACATTACTGATCTCGATGTTGTTGTTCTCGACCACTTGACGAGTAGCCTCTACCTGGAGCGGAAAGAAGACCTCCGGGCGTACAGCGCCGCGTTCGACACGCTGCGGACCAACGCCCTGACCGTCAAGGAATCGTTGACCTTCATCACCAAAATCGGGGGCGGCGCCTGAGGGGGCACCATGTCCACAATGTCCTGGTCCCTACCCTGCGATTCGGCATTGCGCGATGCGCAATGGCTGCGCAGCAGCTACAGCACCGGAATGAACAACTGCGTGGAGACGGCTTCGCTCCCGCCCGGCCTGCTGGCCGTGCGGGATTCGAAGAACACGTCCGGCCCCGCGCTGCTGTTCGTCCCGGAAGTCTGGCTCTCGTTCGTCGACGCGCTCCGGGGCGGCGCGCTCGACACCGGCGCGGCCACGCGCCAACGCGAGAGCTGAGCTGAGCTGTCAGGCGGTCGGCGCGGTCCGTACGATCGCGTCGGCCGCCTCCTCGATTTGCTGATCGGTCAGATCCGCCCGGGCCGTCAGCCGTAGCCGGGAAATCCCGTCCGGGACGGACGGCGGGCGGAAGCAGCCGACGGCCAGCCCGGCCGCGCGGCAGTCCGCGGCCCACTGCACTGCTTGCTCGGGCGAGGGGGCCCGCACCGACACCACCGACGCGTCGGGCCGCACCGCGCTCAGCCCGGCGGCGGTGAGCCGTTCGTACAGCCCGGTGGCCAGTGCGCGGGCGCGGGCGGGACGCTCCGGCTCGTGGCGCAGCAGGCGCAGACTCGCCAGGGCGGCGCCCACGGCGGCCGGGTTGAGGCCGGTGTCGAAGATGAACGTGCGGGCCGAGTTGACCAGGTGTTCGATCACCCGGGCCGGTCCCAGAACGGCCCCGCCCTGGCTGCCCAGCGCCTTGGAGAGCGTGACGGTCACGACCACGTCGCGCGCGCCCGCGAGCCCCGCGCCCTGCGGCGCGCCGCGTCCGCCGTCGCCGAGTACCCCGAAGCCATGCGCGTCATCGATGACCAGGGCCGCGCCGTATGCGCGGCAGGCGGCGGCGAGGCCGGGCAGCGGGGCGGCGTTCCCGTCGACGGAGAAGACGGAGTCGGTGACGACGAGCGCGCGGCGGCGCGGGCGCCTCGAGCCCCGCGGCGTCTCCGCTGCCGTTTCCGCCGCCTCCGGCGCTGGAGAGGCGGTTTCGAGGGCCTTGCGCACCGCCTCGGGGTCGGCGTGCGGGACGACGGCGACCTCGGCCCTGGACAGCCGGCAGCCGTCGATGAGCGAGGCGTGGTTGACCGCGTCGGACAGGACCAGGGCGTCGCGACCGCTCAGCGCGGTGACGGCGGCGAGGTTCGCCGCGTAGCCGGACGAGAACACCAGGGCCGCCTCGAAGCCGCAGAAGGCGGCGAGCTCCGCCTCCAGCGCGGCGTGCAGCTCCGTATGCCCCGTAACCAGCCGGGACCCGGTCGAGCCCGCGCCCCAGCGGGCCGCCGCCGCGCCGGCCGCGGCCGTCACCTCCGGGTGCCTGGCCAGGCCCAGGTAGTCGTTGCCCGCGAGGTCGAGCAGCGGGGAGTCGGCGGGGCGGGGTTTGATCGTACGGACGAGCCCGGCGCGGCTCCGCCGTTCGCTCTCCTCGTCGATCCACTCGAACGGGTCGTCGTGGCGATCCTGGGGCATACGCCGTCCCTGCCTTCCGTCCGGCACCTGGCCGGGCGCCAACTGTCGGGTCCCGATAGAACGTAGCGGCGTCCATGCATGGGCAGGGTGTGGCAATACACACACCTGGAACGAGTGGTGTTGTGTGGTCCCTCCTTTGCCCCGGGCCCGGGCGCAGGGCAGGATCGGCCCATGGAGCTGCTGAAGACGCTGGTGGACAAGGGGCTGCGGCGCGAGCTGCCGACCCGTGAAGAGGCCCTCGCCGTGCTGGCGACCGCCGACGACGATGTGCTCGACGTGGTGGCCGCGGCGGGCAAGGTGCGCCGCGCCTGGTTCGGGCGGCGGGTGAAGCTCAACTATCTGGTCAACCTCAAGTCCGGGCTGTGCCCCGAGGACTGCTCGTACTGCTCACAGCGGCTCGGCTCGCGCGCCGACATCCTCAAGTACACCTGGCTGAAGCCCGAGGAGGCCGCGGCCGCCGCGGGCGCGGGCGTCTCCGGCGGCGCCAAGCGGGTCTGTCTGGTCGCCAGCGGGCGCGGCCCGACGGACCGGGACGTGGAGCGGGTCTCCCGGACCATTGAGGCGATCAAGGAACAGAACGAAGATGTCGAGGTGTGCGCCTGCCTCGGCCTGCTCTCCGACGGGCAGGCGGCGCGGCTACGGGAAGCGGGCGCCGACGCATACAACCACAACCTCAACACCTCGAAAGCCACATACGGGGACATCACCACCACCCACACCTACGCCGACCGGGTGACGACCGTCCAGCAGGCCCAGGCGGCGGGCATGTCCGCCTGCTCCGGGCTGATCGCGGGCATGGGCGAGACGGACCAGGACCTGGTCGACGTGGTCTTCTCGCTCCGCGAGCTGGACCCCGACTCGGTCCCGGTCAACTTCCTCATCCCCATCGAGGGCACCCCGCTCGCCGAGAAGTGGCAACTCACCCCGCAGCGCTGTCTGCGGATCCTGGCGATGGTGCGGTTCGTCTGCCCGGACGTCGAGGTACGGCTCGCGGGCGGACGGGAGATCCATCTGCGCTCGCTGCAGCCGCTGGCCCTGCACCTGGCGAACTCGATCTTCCTGGGCGACTATCTGACCACCGAGGGCCAGGCCGGCAAGGACGACCTCGCGATGATCGCCGACGCCGGTTTCGAGGTGGAGGGCACGGATACGACGACGCTGCCCACGCACCGGGCCGACGCACTGGCGACGGCACGGGCGGGCTGCGGTTCACACGGCGGTGCTGAGCACGTCGGTTCCGAGGGGGAGGCGGCGAGTGCGGGCTGCGGCTCGGCGGGCGGGGGCTGCGCGCCGTGCGGTGACGCGGCGCCCGCGGCGGGGACGGCTGAGGGAGCTGGAGCCGCAACGGGAGCCGAGCCCGTACCGGCCGCTGCACCCGCCGGCGCGCCGACCGCGGGCGCCCGCACCGATCTGGTCGCCGTGCGCCGCCGTGGCGTGGGCACGGACCTGCCGCCCAATGCCTGAGCCGCAGCTGACACCCGGCAAACCGCTGACGCCCGGCGAGCTGCTGGCCCTGGACCGGCGGCACGTCTGGCATCCGTACGGGCCGATGCCCGGCCGCCGGGACCCGCTGATCGTGGAGTCGGCCGCCGGGGTCAGGCTGCGCCTGGCCGAACCGGCGGAGGGCCGACGGGAGTTGGTCGACGGGATGTCGTCGTGGTGGTCCGCCGTCCACGGCTACAACCACCCGGTGCTCAACGACGCGGCGCGCGGCCAGCTGGACCGGATGAGCCATGTGATGTTCGGCGGGCTCACCCACGAGCCCGCCGTACGGCTGGCCGCCCGCCTCGTGGAGATCACCCCCGAGCCGCTGGAACACGTCTTCCTCGCCGACTCCGGCTCGGTCTCGGTCGAGGTCGCGGTCAAGATGTGCCTGCAGTACTGGCGCTCACTGGGCCGCCCCGACAAGCGGCGGCTGCTCACCTGGCGCGGCGGCTACCACGGCGACACCTGGCAGCCGATGGCGGTGTGCGACCCGGACGGCGGTATGCACCACCTGTGGTCGGGCCTGCTGCCCCGTCAGCTCTTCGCCGACGCGCCCCCACCCGGTGTCGACGCCCTGCCGGACCCGGCGTACGAGGCACATCTGCGCGACCTGATCGCCCGGCACGCCCATGAGCTGGCCGCGGTGATCGTCGAACCGGTGGTGCAGGGCGCGGGCGGGATGCGGTTCCACTCCCCCGGCTTGCTGCGGGTGTTGCGCGAGGCCTGCGACGAGCACGACGTGCTGCTGATCTTCGACGAGATCGCCACCGGCTTCGGCCGCACGGGCGAACTCTTCGCGGCCGGACACGCGGGCGTCAGCCCCGATGTGATGTGCCTGGGCAAGGCGCTCACCGGCGGGTATATGACGCTCGCCGCCACGCTGTGCACACCACGCGTGGCGGACGGCATCTCGCGCGGCGAGCTCCCGGTGCTCGCCCACGGCCCGACGTTCATGGGCAACCCCCTGGCGACCGCCGTCGCGCTCGCCTCGATCGACCTGCTGCTCGGCCACGACTGGCGCCAGGAGATCAAGCGCATCGAGGCGGGGCTACGGGACGGCCTGGCCGCCACGGCCGAACTGCCCGGCGTCCGCGACGTCCGGGTCCTCGGCGCCATCGGCGTCGTCCAGCTCGACCACGCGCTCGACGAGGCGGGCATGGCGGCGGCGACCCGCGCGGCGGTACGGGAGGGCGTATGGCTACGGCCGTTCCGCGACCTGCTGTACACGATGCCGCCCTACATCACGAGCGACGACGATGTGGCCCGCATCTGCACGGCCCTGCATGCGGCGGCCCGCGCGGGCTGAAGCGGCCTCGGCCCTCCGCGCACACACCACCGCACACGACAGCGAAAGGCGCGACCACATGCCCGTACTCGTCATCACCGGAACCGGCACCGAAATCGGCAAGACCATCACCACCGCCGCCGTCGCCGCCACCGCGCTGGCCGCCGGCCGGTCCGTGGCGGTGCTCAAGCCGGCGCAGACGGGGGTTCGGGCGGACGAGCCCGGGGACACGGCGGAGGTGGCTCGGCTGGCGGGGGCGGTGACGCAGGCCGAACTGGCCCGTTACCCGGAGCCGTTGGGCCCGGCCACCGCCGCCCGCCGCGCGGGACGCCCCCCGGTGCACCCGTACGAGGTGGCCGAGGCGGCGGGAAAGCTGGCCGCCGAGCACGATCTGGTGCTGGTGGAGGGCGCGGGCGGGCTGCTGGTGCGGTTCGACGAGGAGGGCGGCACGCTCGCGGACGCGGCCCGGCTGCTGGGTGCGCCCGTGCTGGTCGTCGTACAGGCGGGCCTGGGGACGCTCAACACAACAACACTGACGGCGGAGGCGCTGCGCGCCCGGGGCCTGGACTGCCCGGGCGTCGTGATCGGCAGTTGGCCCAAGGCCCCGGATCTCGCGGACCGCTGCAACCTCGCGGATCTGCCGGAGGCGGCGGGCGTCCCGCTGCTGGGCGCTCTCCCCCAAGGCGCGGCAGCCCTCCCGCCCGCCGACTTCCGCGCCGCGGCCCCTGGCTGGCTGGCGCCCGAGCTCGACGGGACCTGGAGCGCGGAGCGGTTCGCGGCCACGCATGGGTGACCGTACGGCGGGGCGCACGCGCTGATCGCGTGCACGCCCCGCCGACTCACCTCCGCCCCCGCC
>NZ_MUNE01000179.1 GCF_002154605.1 Streptomyces milbemycinicus
GAGGATAGGTGAGGGGGGAGTGAGAAGGGGAACGGGGCTCGGAGCTTCGCCGCCTCGTCCGGCACCCACAAGACGATTGACTCAAAGGCGTCAATGACCGACGCTGCCCGAATGCCCGTCGTGATCGAACTGGGGCCCGCCCCGGAGTTCCGCATCAGCACCCGACTGTCCCCGCTCGCCGAGCTGTGCGCGTGTCTGCACGCACTGGACGGCCCACGCCACCATCCGGCCAGCCGGCGCTGGGTGGGCGCGGTGCTGCAGGGCGCGGACGAGCGGCTGCTTGAGCGGGCCGCGCGGTGGGCGCCGCTGTGGGGCGCGTTCCGCGCCCGCTACCTGCTGCCTCTCACCGCGGGCCCGGAGCGTGACCTGGAGGAGGAATTGGCGGAGGTGGCGCGGCTGGATGAGAAGACGTTCACGGAGATGACCGAGCAGGCGCTCGTCGGCAAGAACAGCCATGGCCCGTGGTCCGGCGCCAGACAGGGCACCCGCTCGCCGGAGGGCTTCCTGGCCCGGGTGCGGCAGATCTCCGAGCGCCGGTTCGCCCTGGGCGTGCGCCTGCTGGCCGATCCGTCCGGATTCCGCGACGCCCTCACCGCCTTCTTGTCCGCCGTGGCCGAGGAGGTCTTCGAAGCGGAGTGGACCCGGCTGCGCGGCATCCTGGAAGCTGACGCGCGGGTCCGCTCCCACGAACAGGCCCGGTACGGCGCCCGGGTCCTGGCCGGATTCCCCACGGCCCGCCTGGAGCAGGACCCGCCCAGAGTGGTATTCGACAAGCTGTACAACGCGCGCGCCAGCCTCGCTGAGACCCCCTGCCTGCTGGTGCCTTCGCTGCACATCAACCCGCACCTGGCCGTCAAGCACTACCCCGGATATCCGGTCGTGGTGCAGTACCCGGTGCGCGACGGGGCGGGTGCGGAGCAGCCCGCCCTGGACACGGTGGTGCGCGGACTGCGCGCACTGGACGAGCCGCTGCGTATCCGGCTGTGCCGCGCGCTGCTGCGGCAGTCGATGACGACGACCGAGCTGGCCACCCAGTTCGAGATGACTCCCCCGCAGATGTCACGCCATCTGCGCAAGCTCCGGGAAGCCGGAATGGTGCACACCCACCGGCAGGGCGCGCGGGTGCACTACCAGCTGGACGAGGAGGCTGTGCGCAATCTGGGCGTCGATCTGCTCGCCGCGCTGCATCGCTGACCGTCGGATGCTGCCACGGGAGGACGGCGGATCGACAACTATTGACGCTCGTGCGGCAATCACCTTGAGTCCGTATGCGGCCGTTGCCGATCGTTGCGGAGACCAGCAACGGCAGAAGGAAGCGATACGTGACCCCCCGCGTCAAGACCACCAAGGCGTTCTACCGCACCGGCTCCACCACCGTGTTCGCGTCGCAGTACGACCAGCGGTTCTCATACTGCCTGCACATCCCGTCCGTGCACGAGACCACCAGCACACCGCTGCCCCTGATGGTGATCCAGCACGGCACCGGACGCACCGCGGCCCAGTACCGGGACGCGATGGCCGAGTTTTCTGAAGCACACGGCTGCGCCGTGCTCGCCCCGCTGTTCCCGGCGGGCATCGGGGACCCGGACGACCTGCACAACTTCAAGTTCATCAAGTACCGCGGCATCCGGTACGACGAGGTGCTGCTCGCGATCGTGGCCGAGGCCGGCGAACGGTTCACCATCGACGCCGAGCGCTTTCTGCTGCAGGGCTTCTCGGGCGGTGGCCAGTTCGCGCACCGCTTTCTGTATCTGCACCCCGACCGGCTCTGCGGAGTGTCCATCGGCGCGCCGGGCCGGGTCACGCTGATCGACCCCGACCGCGAATGGTGGCTGGGCACGGCGGGCTTCGAGGAGCGCTTCGGCACCCCCGTCCGGCTGGAGGAGATCCGCAAGGTGCCGGTACACATGGTGGTCGGAGCGGAGGACACCGAGACCTGGGAGATCAACAACCCGGGCGACTCCAACTGGATGGACGGCGCCGACGCCGTCGGCCGCACCCGTGTGGAGCGCATCACCGCCCTGCGTGATAACTACACCGAGCTGGGCATCGACGTCACACTCGATATCGTGCCCGGAGTGGCGCACCAAGGCATGGGCGTGCTGGATGCCGTCCGGCAGTTCGCGACACGTGTCCTTCCGCGCGTCTCCTGAAGCGGCGGCATCACGGATTCACGCTTCGGCTCGGCGCGGTGAGAGGACAGCCGGGCTGCGGTGAGGATGGACCTCCGGGAGGGGTTCAGCTCCCGGTGAAGGTGAAGGTCAGGTCCGTGAGGTTCAGCAGGAACTGGTCGACGGCGTCGGCTCGCCCATGAAGAGATTGATGCTGTACGGCAATGGTCTGCCTGTGGGTGCCGGATACTAGGCTCTTGCAAGATTTTCGTGAAGGCACAGGTGGCTCCGAGCCCTCAGCAGGAGGTCTCAGGTCTGACTTGCTCTGGTGCCGATCGTCATCACGAAAATCTTGCAAGAGCCGGATATTATGTCACCCGGTCTGACCTGGTCGTTGGTGATTCAGCTGATCTACCTGCTCGCCTGTTGGACTTTCCGGTGGCTTGCCCCCTCGCTCGGTCAAGCGCAGCGAAAGACGCGGAGATCTTGATGCTCCGGCATCAACTCTGCGGGTGCCGATAAATCATCTGCGCAGCTCAGGCCGCTCGCTGGTACTGGTGGAGGGTTCCACCGAGTCGGTCTCGTCGGCTGACTTCCAGGTGGGTGAACTGGGCTTGTTGGGTGAAGGGTGTGGGTAGCGGGCGGCAGGGCGCGGCTTGTTTCAGGGTTCTGTGTGGGTTGAGTCGGCCTGGAGCGCGGTGCTGACGCTCCGTCAGTCCGTTTCTCCAGGCCGCTCGCCGAACCCGCCGTGCGCCTTGCAACGCAACGGGCTCTCCACAAGTCCCGTGATAGGGCCTGCTGTTAGCTCATCCTGCTGTCGGCCATGGCGTCGGGATGACGGTCCCGCGGTATCGGTAGCGCGTGGTGCGTACCTTTGCCGGGTCGAACAGCTCACGCTCTTGGTCGCGTGGCCACCACCGTCCGCCGCAGTAGCGGCGCCGGAGGTTCTTCCAGTTGGTTTTTGGGGTGTTTGCGTCGCAGCCATCCGATGACCCGTTGCCACGTGTAGTGGCTCAGGTACTGGAAGGCGGCGTGCGAGACCCCGGGGCGGAAGTACGCGCACCAGCCCCGCAGCAGTCGGTTGAGCTGCAGCAGGGCGTCGAGCGGCTGGTTGGTGTCCAGCTCCCGGCACCACTTGCGCACCTTGCCCATCGCGGCCTTCACGGCTTTGCGCGAGGGGTAGGTGTAGACGTAGTGCTGGTTGGTTCCCCGCTTCCGGCGGCGCTGGATGTGCCATCCGAGGAAGTCGAGGCCGTTGTCGATGTGGGTGATCAGCGTCTTGTCCTCCGAGAGGCGCAAACCCATCGGGGCCGGCACCTCGGCGACCTCGCCGCGTATCTGCTCGGCGTGTTCCCGGGTGCCGGAGACCAGCACGAGGAAATCATCCGCGTACCGCACCAGGCGGTAGCCGGCCTTCCCGTGCCGCCGCCGCTTACTCCGCTCTGCCTGGGAGGAGCCGGGGCCGCCGGGGATCTGGGTGAAGTATTCATCCAGGACCGACAGGGCCACGTTACTCAGCAGCGGAGAGAGGATCGATCCTTGCGGGGTGCCGGTGTCGGTCGCTCTCAGCCGACCGTCCTCGGAGAGGATGCCTGCCTTGAGGAACGCCTTCACCAGGGCCAGGACACGATTGTCTCCGATCCGACTCCGCACCCGGTTCATCAGGGCCGTGTGGTCGATCTCATCGAAGCACGCCGTGATGTCGCCCTCGACGATCCACTCGTAGTTACGAGGTCTCGATGCGAGGTAGTGCACCTCGGCGATCGCGTCGTGGGCCCGGCGCATCGGGCGGAACCCGTAGGAACACGGATGGAAATCCGCCTCGAAGATCGGCTCCAATACCAGCTTCAGGGAGGCCTGGACCGTCCGGTCGGCCACGGACGCGATCCCCAGGCGGCGGAGCTTGCCGGTCGCCTTGGGAATCATGCGCTCGCGCACCGGCAGCGGGCGGAACGTGCGGTCCTTGATCTGCGACCGCAGCACGCCGAGAAAGCCCTCGACGCCGCGCACCTGTTCCACGTAGTAGACGGTATGGCCGTCCACGCCGGGCGTGCGCGCTCCCTCATTGCCCCGCACCCGCATCCACGCCGTCAGCAAGAACGCGGGATCGGCAACGAGGTTGAACAGGTCATCGAACCTGCGATGAGGGTCCTTGCGGGCCCAACGGTGCAGCTTGGCCTGGATCTCCAGTACCCGGCGTTCCGCCGAAAAGGCGGCGTCCTCCAGAGCGTCCGTGTTCACCGACGTCCTCCCGGCATTCCAGCATCCTCGCTGCCGACTTGCTGGCCCCCTTCGCCAGCTGACCGGCTCTCCCGGCCTCGGACTACTACGGGGCCTCCGCCCCGCCCCGCGGTCACCAGTCGGCGACAGACCTGCCCCAGGCGCGGACCGGCTGCCCGCACCAGGGGCGACCGGGGACGGTTCCCACGTTCACCACATGACCGCTCGATCAGGGCGGCGCCCAGCTCCATCCCGGCAGCATCGCCACGGCTACGCCGCAGACCTTCACCGCGACCTCCGGACCGGCCACCGTAACCGGCGACGGAGACATCCCCTCGAGGATTCAGGGGTACGAGCGCTGCACACCGGCCCAGATCCGCCAGGTTCGAGCCGGCACAACAATTACGGGACTTCAGCCACTGGTTCACTCGCGTTACACCTTCTGATCTGGCTTGCCGGGCCCGACCCGTCTGGCAGTACCGAACCGTCCCGCCGTTGTCGGGGCTGCTTCCCACCCTCACCGGCGTCCCCCGGATCAGGCTGCCCCCAGCTTCCACCAAGCCGCTGCGACGGCCCGGCGACGGTGGCCTTTCACCTCCGTACGGTCATATGACGCCTCGTGGCGCACCCGATGAGCGTTGCAGAACTGCTCGAACTCCCGGAGTGCGTGGAGGAGGTGGCGCTGGTTCCAGATCAACGTCCGGTCCAGGAGTTCGCGGCGACAGGTCTGTATCCACCTTTCCGTGATCGAGTTCATTCTTGGGATCTGGATGCCGCTGAGGACGACGTCGATTCCTGCGTCCTTGAGGACGGCATCGAAGAGGGCGGGGAACTTCCCGTCCCGGTCCCGGATCATGAAGCGTGACCGGCAGTCGAGGTCTTCGAGGTCCATGACGAGGTTCTTCGCCGCTTGGGCTACGCAGGAGGCGATCGGATGCGCGGTGGCGCCCAGGACGCGGATCCGGCGACTGCCGTGTTCGATCACCGCGAGCACGTACATCCGTACCCCCGACAGGGAGCAGGGCATCAGCTTGGCCGCGAAGGAAGGTGGCCCAGGTGGTGGAGTTCCGCTCGGGTGCTGGGTCGATGCCGGTCTCCTTCAGGATCTCCCAGACGGTGGAGGCGGCGACCTTGAAACCCAGTGCTGCGAGTTCGCCGTGGATCCGGCGATACCCCCATGAGGCATTCTCTCTGGCCAGGCGCAGGATCAGGGCGCGGATCGAGCGGATGGTGCGTGGGCGTCCGCGTCGCTTGGGTACGCAGGTCGCGGCATGGCGCCGCCTGAGCAGCTCCCGATGCCAGCGCAAGACCGTCTCGGGGCGGACCAGCAGCAGAAGGTGTCGCAGCCTGTCTTTGGGGAGGTGGTGGAGCAGTCCGGCAAGGATGGCGCGGTCAGTGTCGGTGAAGGTCGGCCTGCCGACCCGGCGTTGCAGGACCAGTAGTTGGTGCCGGAGTACGAGGATCTCGATGGCCTTGTCTCTGTCGCTCATCGGCAGGTGACGTAGGAACGACAGGGCGTTGGTCGCGGCGAGGTAGGCCAGGCGCAGCAGCACGACACATCATGATGCCGTCGGAGCATTGGACAGGTGAAGATGCTGGGGCGAGCGTCAGGCAGAGTCGAAGATTACTGATCAAGCTCCTGCCTGCATGGATGATTTATCGGCACCCGCACAGTCGAGCGCGGCCTTCAGCGAGGCGATGCCGGACGCGACCGCCGTCTCCACGACAGCGCTGCACTGCCTCGGCGAGGACTCGCCGCGGCGGACCTGCCGCCAGATCGCGGCCCTGCTGCGCCCCGGCCGCGTCCTCGTCAACGCCGATCACTTCCCCCTGGACGACACCCAGCCGACACAGATCACCGCCCATGTCGGAATCCGGCGGTCCGAGCGGCTGCGCGCGTTCGCCCACGAGGACGGGGAGTCCTGGTGGGCCGCCACAGCGAAGGATCCGGATTTGGCCGGCCTGCTCGCCGAGCGCCGACGGACAGGGCGGGAGGTACATCAGGCGGTCAAGGGCGTCGGTCACAACGGTCTGTCCCTGTCCCGGCACACCCCGCTGCCGCGGCAGGCGGGGTTCGCGCAGGCCGGCCCGGTCTGGCAGTTCGGGAACAGCCACGTCCTCGTCGCCGTCCGGTAACCCATGACGCACCAGGGTCCACACCCTTCACTGCCGAGGCTTGGCGCGGGCGGCGTCGTGGACGCACCATGTGGTGGGGGGAGAAAGAAGGGGTGTCCCCCATGACCACGAGCGCACACACTCCCCACACCGACCACGCCCACCGGCACGGAAGCGGCTGCGGCCACGTCGCCGTACCGCACGCCGACCACATCGACTACGCGCACGACGGCCACCTCCACCGGGCACACGACGACCATGTCGACGAGTGCGAGTCCCCTGGTCACGCCGTCCACGAGGGACATGACCACCAGCACCGTCCCGACTGCGGGCATGTCACCGTCCCACACGGGGACCATGTGGACTACGTCCACGACGGCCACCGCCATGCCCGACATGAGGACCACTGGGACGACCACTGACCACGCACACCCCGCACCGCTCAATGCCGTGACGGCCGTGGCGTGTCTCCCCATTCCTCCGTCGTTGCGCGTGCGGCCCCCTTCCGGGGCCACCTGCTGAGGACGGCCGCGAAGTAGACGGTCGTGGCGACGGCCAGGTTGGGGCAGCTCCGCGGCAGTCGCGGCGCGGCGTAGCTCAGTCCCAGACCGGCCCAGATCTCGGCCACGGCCAGTCCGGTCGGCAGGGCCATGGCAGTGTTCCGGCCCGGCACCGAGGACAGCTCGACGTACGAGAAGTTCACTGCGACGCGGTCCCAGGTACTCAATCCCCCGAGTTCCGCGACTGCCGACGCCTCGCGCCCCGAACCCAGAGACCGCGAAGCCCCAGGCCCACGGCCTGGGGCCGCCGCATGCGCGGCTGGGTCTCAGCGACCCGGCCGACCCGGCCGCGTGACCACCATGTCGTTGTAGGGATCCTTGGGGGCGGGGACCCGTGTGACCATGGTGGCGTCCAGAGCCGGGCTCGCGTCGTCCGTGCCGATCTTTCCCGTGGGGTGCCAGGTGCCGGTGACGGTCACCCAGGCGTCGGCGGGCGGCGCCGCGGCCCCGTGCACCCGCACCTTGCGCACTTGGGCGTCGGCGGCACAACAGCTGATGACGAGGCGGCTGACGTACCAGGTGCCGTGGCGTCCGGGTGTGACGAATCCGGTGAGCCGGACGGTGTGGCCCTTCAGGGTGCGGCTGGTGTCCCAGACCGCGCGGGCGCTGAAGTCGTTCAGCGACATCGGCACCACGCCAGTGTCCTGCAGGGCGGGGAAGAGGCTGTCGCCCGAGGAGGGGGCCTTCGGGGCCGTCGCGTCGTCGCGGGAGGCGGTGTACGAGCCGAGGGCGGGTGGCGCCAGGAACAGGATGGTCAGCGCCGGTACGTACAGCAGCCAGGCGACCTTCGGACCGCCTGCGTGACCATGCCCGTCGCCGTGATCGTGGCCGTGGTGTGTACGGGGACGGTTGAAGGGGAAGCCGTCGCGGGCGGCACTGACCGCTCCGAGCACGATGAGCAGCACTCCGGAGGCGATGAGCGCGGGCCGGAGCCCCGGCCGGACGTAGCGCAGATACAGGTCAGTCAGCAGGGAGATGTGTAGCAGACCGACGCCGAGGAAGAGGAGCAGCAGCACCTGGATGTTGCGTTTCACAGCAGCCACCACCCCACCAGTGCGCTGCTCAGCACCGCCACGACCCAGGTGGCCGAGGAGAAGCGCAGGGCGAAGGCGCGCCCGAAGGTGCCCGACTGGAGGGCGATGAGCTTCAGGTCGACCATGGGGCCGACGACCATGAAGGCGAGCCGGGCGGTGGGTGAGAACCCGGTGAGCGAGGCGGCGACGAACGCGTCGGCCTCGGAGCAGACCGCGAGGATCACTGCGAGCAGCCCCAGCATGGGCAGCGACAGCCACGGTGAGTCGGAGAAGAGCCGCAGTACGGAGTGCGGCACCGCGACGTTGAAGGTGGCAGCGGCCGCCGCGCCGACCACGAGAAAACCTCCGGCGTGCAGAAAGTCGTGCTGGAGCGAGACCCGGAACTCCTCCGCGCGGCTCGCGCCGGGAGTGTGCCTGGTGGGCCCCTTGGGCAGCCGCAGCCACTCCTCCCGCCCCAGCCGGATCCACAGCCACCCCATGACAACAGAGGTGAGCAGTGAGGCGATCAGGCGGGCCGCGACCATCTGCGGATTACCGGGGAAGGCCACATAGGTCGCGACCAGCACGATCGGGTTGATGGCCGGGGCCGACAGCAGAAAGGCCAGCGCCGCCGCCGGGGCCACCCCGCGCCGCATCAGACTGTCGGCCACGGGCACCGACGCGCATTCACACCCCGGCAGCACCGCCCCGGCGACGCCCGCCACCGGCACCGCGAGCGCCGGGTTGCGCGGAAGCACCCGGGTGAAGACCCACGCCGGTACGAACGTGCTGATCGCGGCCGACACCACCGTGCCCAGCAGCAGAAACGGCACCCCCTGGATCACGATCGCGGTGAACACCGTACGCCACGCCGCCACCGCCCGATTGCCGAGCGCGGCGGTGATCTGAGGTCCGAGCACCACGGCGACGACACCGAGCAGCACCACAGGGAGCCCCGCGATCAGCGCATGGGAGGTGACGCGTGCGGCCGCCGGCAGTCCTCCGGCCCCTTCGGGGCTCCGGGGCGACGCCCGGTCGCCGTGGCCGCGTTCGCGCGGCGGCGCTATGTCCACATCGCTGTCCATGAGGACTCCCCACTGGGCTCTTCGCCACGGCGGCATACGGCGCTCACCTTAGCGGCGGCGGATGAGCGGCAGGCATGACACCAAACATGAGAGAGTTTCCATATGATATGGATTTCATTTTCACATAGGTGACATTGCTGTACCGCTTCCAGACGAGCGCCAGTGGGGTGAGCTGCCGTGAGCAGATGATCCGGCAGCGAACTGCCGTCCTGCTAGTTCTCATCGACTGCCAGGACTTCGTCTCGGCGCGTTGCGGGATCTGGAGGCGACCGGTGATGTCGATGTCGTACGGGATGGGGACGGGGAGCGGCTTTACCGTCGGCGGCCCGCCGACGGGCATCGCCACTACCTGATGTGCCGCTGCTGTGGCCGCAGTCGGCCGGTGGACTCCGAGGTGGTGGAGCGGTGGGCCGAGCGGACCGGTGCGGACACCGGGTTCGCCGCGGTGGAGCACACCGTCGAACTCACCGGCATCTGCGCCGACTGCCAACTCTCTGGCGGGCGAAGGAGAACCACCGCCATGCCACTGGGAGCCCGCCCGGGGCCGAGCCCACAGCTGCGCGTTGCGAAGTGCGGCCGGGCGACCTGGATCGGCTGGACCAAGGCCGACGACCACGTGGACGACCTCCTCCGCTGGGCGACCGTCGGTGGTCCGGGCCTGGCCCAGCCGCCGGCCACGCTCGAGCTGCAGTTCATCTGCGCACCCGGCGAAGCCCGTACACGGGCACGCGGACGCGGGCGCGGTCGTGCACGCCGATGAGACCATGGGCGGCCGCGGCATCCTCGCGGCCGCCTGCCTCGACGACGTCACGGCGGCATCCGTGGCCGCCACCCTCCAGGCCCTGGCCGTCCCGTCCCGGCTGCTGATCCTCACCACACTGCGGCGCTCGCCCCGCTCCGTCACCGAACTCGCCTCCGAGGTCGGCATGGAGCAGTCCGCCGTCTGCCACCATCGTCTACAGCGTCAACGACGACCACGTCGCCCAACTCCTCGACTAAGCCATCCACCACATCGAATACCTACGACTCGGCATGCGCGATACCACCGACACCCGTCGGCCGAGGGATCCACTCCAAAAACCACCCAGCCGACCGGAATGGCTATCGCGAGCCGTAGGGCAACAGCGCCATCTCCCGCGCGTTCTTTATGGCGCGGGAGATCTGGCGCTGCTGCTGCCGCGTCACATGAGTGACCCGTCGGCTGCGAATCTTGCCGCGGTCGGAGATGAACTTCCGCAGCAGATCGGTGTTCTTGTAGTCGACGTAGGTGATGCCGGCGGCGTCCAGCGGATTGACGCGCGGGCGCTTGGAGGTGCGCCGGTCGGTGGTGCTGCGGCGGGGCATAGCAGGGGGTCCTTTCCGTGCGGGGAGGGGTGTGGTGTGTTCAGGAGACCGGGGCGAGCAGTTTGTCGAAGGCGTGCGGCAGCTCTCGCCAGGCGTCCGGCCCCGCCGCGTACTCGGCGTCGGTGAGCAGACACGAGTCGAGCAGTGCCAGCAGCCCGTCGCGGTCGAGGCCGGGCGAGGTGAAGGTCAGGTGCTGACAGCGGTCGCCGTGTTCGGGATGCCAGTCCAGCGACGCGGCGACGCGGCGCTCGGCCGGCACCATCTCCCAGGCGGCGTCCGGCAGCGCGGCCAGCCAGGGCCCGGCCGGCTCCACACACAGCGCGCCGCCCGCGGCATCCCACGACAGCAGCGTGTCGCCCCGGTCCGCCAGCCAGAAGCGGCCCCGGCTGCGGGCCGCGGCGCAGCTGAGGTCCTCCAGCGCCTCGTAGAGCCGTCCCGGGTGGAAGGGGCGGTCGCGCCGCCAGACGAAGGTGCTCACGCCGTGGTCGTCGCGCTCCTGCGGCAGCAACGCGCACGCCGGATGCTGCCGGGCGGCCGCCGCCTCCACATCGAACCCGGCCAGCAGGGCGGCCCCCATGTCTCCGTCGCCGACGCGCACCTGCCGTGCCCCCGGGGTGAGTTGGGTGAGCAGGGCGTGGTCGCCATCGTCCGCGGGCTCCTCGGACGTATCGTCCTCGACGACGGCGATCACCGTGGGGTACTCCAGCTGCCGGGCGAAGGTGTCGGCGACGGTGCGCTGATCGGTCAGGGCGGCGGCCAGGCCCACCTCGGCCAGGTCGTCGCCGTTGGACAGGTACGGCACCGTCAGGGCCGGATCGATGGCGGTGGCCGCCCCGGTCAGCTCCAGCGGCGCGCCCTCGGCCGCGATGACGGCAGCCATGGCCTGGGGCTCCACCGAGTCCCACAGCTCGACGACGGCCAGCCGGTGGCCGCCGCCCGCGGCCAGCCGCAACAGCTCGGGGACCATGTCCTCACGGAGCGCGCAGCACGCGCAGCCGTTCACCAGTGGCGCCTCGCCACTGCCGAGCGACCCCGAGGCATCGCGTACGGAGCGACGCACGGCGCCGTCGGCGGCGGCCGACAAGTCGTGGTGCAGCGCGATGGAGCCGGGCACCGTGCGCAGGACCTCTTCGACGGCGGCGCGCCGGGCGTCGGCGTGCAGTCCGCCCACGATCGCGACGGCCAGCCGGGGCTCGTCCCTGTTCACCGGCCCCTCCGCCCGCGCCCGTAGCGCCGCTCGAAGCGCTCGACACGGCCCGCGGTGTCCACGACCCGCTGGGTGCCGGTGTAGAAGGGGTGGCTCGCCGAGGAGATCTCGACGTCGATGACGGGGTAGGTGCTGCCGTCCTCCCACACGACGGTCTTGTCGCTGGTGGCCGTGGAGCGGGTGAGGAAGGCGAAGTCGGCGGCCCGGTCACGGAAGACGACCGGCCGGTACTCGGGGTGGATGCCGGGCTTCATGGCGGTCAGCGCTCCTCGCGGAAGTCGACGTGGCGGCCGACGACCGGGTCGTACTTGCGCAGGGTCATCCGGTCGGGGTCATTACGGCGGTTCTTGCGGGTCACATAGGTGTAGCCGGTGCCGGCGGTGGACCTCAGCTTGACGATCGGGCGTAGTTCGTTCCGTGCCATGCCCGACAGCATACATGGAGTTGGTTTTCATTTTCAAAAATGGCTAGGGTGCCGCCATCAGCACCCATCGGAGCGAGAGGGACATCATGTCCGCGCACTGCCAACTCACCGGCCGGCAACCCGGCTTCGGCAACCACGTCTCCCACTCACACCGCCGCACCAAGCGCCGGTTCGACCCCAACATCCAGCGCAAGCGCTACTGGCTGCCGAGCGAGGGCCGCCATATCCGGCTCACCTTGACGCGCCAAGGGCATCAAGACCGTCGACGTGATCGGCATCGAGGCCGCCGTGGCCCGCATCCGCGCCAAGGGGGGAAAGGCCTGATGGCGAAGATGAGCAAGATTGCCAAGAACGAGCGGCGCCGTGCGATCGTCGCCCGCTATGCCGAGCGCCGCGCCGAACTGAAGGCGATCATCGCCGCCCCCGACAGCTCCGACGAGGAACGCACCGCCGCCCAGCGGGAGCTGCGCCGCCAGCCACGCGATGCCAGCGCCACCCGGGTGCGCAACCGCGACTCCGTCGACGGCCGCCCCCGCGGCCATCTGCGCGCCTTCGGCCTGTCGCGGATCCGGCTGCGCGAGATGGCACACGCGGGCGAACTCCCCGGCGTGACCAAGAGCAGCTGGTAGCCCTCAACCGGGGCCAACCCACACACCCCCGCGGCCGGCCGGACAACACCCACAGCCACACGGCCGGCCGCGCAAGGACCGACAATCCGCCGACATCCACACATCCGCCACCCAGCGTCGCCTGCGGGGCTCGAATAATCATCGCTCCTGGTCAAGAGGCATATCTGTACTCGTTGATCACACCGCCGAGTACGCGAGTGCGCAGGACTTTGCGGCTGGCCGGCTTCAGGACTGGAGGTGGTTGTCCGTGAGCTTGGGGAGGTAGTTGGCATCGGGCCCGGTGGGGGCGGTGCGCGTTGCAGTGCCTCTGGTACGTGGCCAGGACCCGGCGCGCGTGACCTTCACCAAGGATGAGTATGTGGTCCAGGACTTCTCGGCGGAGAGTGCCGATCACTCGTTCGCAGTGGGCGTTGGCCTTCGGGGCCCGGACCGGCGTCTTGACGATCTCGATGTCCTCGGCCTGGAACACGGCGTCGAAGGCGTCGGTGTACTTGCTGTCGCGGTCCCGGATGAGGAAGCGCAGCGAGTCCATCCGTATGCCGAGGTCGGTGGCGAGGTTGCGGGCCTGCTGGGTGGCCCAGGCCGCGGTCGGGTGTGCGGTGACGCCGGCGATGTGCAGGCGCCGGGTGCGGTGCTCGAGGAAGACCAGAGCGTAGAGACGTTGCAGGCTGATGGTGTCGATATGGAGGAAGTCGCAGGCGATCAAGCTGGTGGCCTGCGCGGAGAGAAACTCGCACCAGGTTGGGCCGGTGCGGCGTGGTGCGGGGTCGATTCCTGCGGTGTGGAGGATCTGCCAGACGGTGGAGGCGGCTATCGGGTGTCCGAGCCGGGCCAGTTCGCCCTGGATCCGGCGATGGCCCCATCGGCTGTTCTCACGGGCAAGGCGCAGCACGAGGTTCTTGACGGCGGCCTGCGTAGGCGGCCTTCCGGGACCTCGGCGTCGTCGGGAGTAGTCCCCTCGGCGGGCGACGAGGGCGGTGCCAGGCCAGCCGCGTGCTCGGTGTGACCGGGAAGACCTTGGCCCGGCGGCGGCGGGGGATCAGCGAGGACAGGGCTGCGAACCAGAGACGGTCCGCCGGCTCGTACCGTACCCACCCCTGCAGCTGGCGTCGTAGCACAGCGTTTTCGTGCCGCAGGACGAGAAGCTCAGCTTCCTTCGAGGTGTCCCGCTGTAGGAGCACTGCTGGGACGGAGAGAAGACGTCGAGTCATCCGGTAGAGAAGCGACACGACCATCCAACCAGGATCGCAGTGCTACGCGGAGGCCGTGGCGTTTTGACCAGCAGCGATGAATATCCGAGCCCCACACGCATGGCTGAGGACAAGCTGGGTTCGGTGGCGCAGGACACCCGCCGCCAACAAGCCCCGTGCGACGGTGGGCAACGCGCTGCCTCATCAGGGAGCGGAGGTTCGGGACCGGTACGTACGAACACGCGTCGCGGCAGCATCTGCCACGGAATACGCGCAGGCTGTGGGCTGTGCGCGCAAACCTAGCAAATGGGCTAGCGCCAGCAACTGGGTAGCTGTCAGCATGGCTACCCATCCGAGGCATCGTCGTTGCCAAATTCAAGGCGGGGGCTTTGTTGAATCTGTCCGGTATTGCCGCCATCCTCGCCCTTGCGGGAATTCCCGCTAGTCTCTTGGTCGCCCGCTGGCAGTCTCGCGCCACCCTGGCTCAGGCGCAGGCTGCTCTTGCCCAGGCGGAGGCGACGTACAAATCCGCAGTCGACGCCGTGAAGGAAAAGGCTAAGGCTGATCATGACATGTGGCTACGGACTGAGCGTAAGAATGCGTGTGTGGGCTTCCTGAGGGCTGTTGATGAGCTACGCAGGGAGGAGTCCCCTACCCTTCTTCACTCGCGAATCAAAACCCACAATGCCTTTTACGAGGTTGAGGCGTTGTGTCCTGACAGTATTCGCTCCCCAGCTAAAGTATTGGACCGTCGATGCAGCGACTACATCAGTGAATTCTGCAGGTTGACTCCCGATGAGCGAGAGGAAAAGTGGGCGCTGGTGCGGCTAGCTCGGGAGGATTTCTCAGAAGCCCTACAGTCCTACCTTCACGGGAATCACGGACGGTCATGACAGTCGCGCAACCTTCAGGCTTGAGCGCGTGCGACCCCGGACTCGCTGTCCTGTGCCACCGAACCTTGAGCGTGTGCCAGTGAAGCTTGATGGCACCAAGTGCTCTGACAGGGCGTTAAGTCCGGTCTTCCTCAGTTCGTGATCGCTCGATCGTGGTACCGATCGCTACGCGGACCGCCCGGCGGGCATGTACATGTTGAGATGCGGGGCATGGAAAGAGTGCCATACCCCAGCGACCTATCGGATGAGCAGTGGGCGTTGATCGAGCCAATGATCACGGCCTGGAAGCAGGGGAGGGTGGCGCGGTCGGCGACCGGCGATGCGGGCTCCTGTGATCTGCGGGAGGTCGTGAACGCGATCTTTTACCAGAACCGGACGGGCTGCCAGTGGCGCTACTTGCCGCACGATCTGCCGGGTCTGGTCGGCGGTGTTCTACTACTTCGGCCTGTGGCTCGAGGACGGGCTCGACCGGCGGGTCCAAGAACTGCTGCGCTGCCAGGTGCGGGAGAGGGCCCGCCGCTTGGAGGACCCGTCCTTGGTGATCACCGACACCCAGTCCATACGCGCAGCCGCCGGTGTCCCGAGGATCGCCACGGGCCTGGATGCCAACAAGAGGGTGTCCGGGCGCAAGCGGGGACTGGCCGTAGATGTTCTGGGGCTGGTCATCGGCGTGGTCGTACTGGCTGCCTCCGCGCACGACAACGCCGCTGGCACCGCCCTGCTCGGCCAGGTGGCCGAACGGTGCGGAATGCGCCTGGAGAAGGCCCTGGTGGACCAGGGTTTCAAGGACGAAGTCCTCATCCACGGCGCGCTGCTGGACATCGAGGTTGAGGTCGTCCGCCGTAACCAGGCCGACCAAGGCAAAGGCTTCGTCCCGCAGCCGAAGAGGTGGATCGTGGAGCAGGTCAACGGCACGTTGATGCTGCACCGACGCCTGGCCCGCGAGTACGACCACCGGCCTGACACTGCCCTTGCCGGAAACATCATCCGCCCAACGCCGCTGAGCGCGACCTCGATCCCCGTGTCCGCCAGAATGGCATCGAACAGGGCGGGGAACTTCCCGTCCCGGTCCCTGATCATGTAACGCGCTCGGCAGCCTACGTCCTCAAGGTCCATGACGAGATTCTTCGCGGCCTGTGCCACCCACGCTGAGGTCGGGTGCGCGGTGGCACCCAGGACCCGGATCCGCCGGCTGGCATGCTCGATGACAGCCAGCACGTACATCCGAGCCCCGGACAGGGTGACCGTTTCGAAGAAATCGCAGGCCAGCAGGGCCTCGGCCTGGGGAGCGCAGAAAGTCCGCCCACGTGCTGGAGGACCGCTCGGGCGCTGGATCGATGCCGACTTCTTGCAAGATCTCCCAGACGGTGGAAGCGGCCACTTTCACGCCCAGGACGAGCAGTTCACCGTGCAGGCGCCGATATCCCCAGCCGGGATTGTCCCGTGCCAGGCGCAGCACCAGGGCCCGCACGGAGTGCACGGTCCGAGGCCGTCCCGAGCGCCTGGGCCGGGAGACGGCAGCATGGCGGCGGGCGAGAAGGTCGCGGTGCCAGCGCAGCACCGTGTCCGGAACGCACCACCAGCCGCACTCCGCGGAGCACGTCCGTGGGGAGCCGGTGCAGCAGCGCCGCCAGAAAGGCCCGGTCGCTCGGGGTGAACCGCACCCGCTCCTTGCCGAGTTGGCGTTTCAGCACCATGATCTGGTGGCGCAAGGCGAGTATCTCGACAGTCTTGCCTCCATCGCCCATCGGTAGCAGGCGCAGCATGGCGAACGCATTCATCACGCCCAAGTAGGCCAGTCGCAGCAACACGGTCGATCATCTTGCCGCGGTAAGCGCCAGCCTCGCGAGAGCGCCCGCTCGGGCGACTTCGCCGGTCGACCTCCCGTACACTGCGCGCACCGCCTCCCACCAGGGCGGATGATATTTTCGGCAAGCGCAGGGTCGGGTTCGCCGCAGAAGGAGCGAACGAATGAGCAGCCAGATGAACGCCCGGACGAAGGTGGCGATCATCGGGTCCTGCAACATCGGCACCGATCTGATGATCAAGGTGCTGCGGCTGTCCGACGGCCTGGAGATGGTCGCGATGGCCGGCATCGACCCGGCCTCCGACGACCTGGCCCACGCCCGCCGGCAGAAGGTGGCCACCGCCCACGAAAGCGCCACGACGAGGTGCTGCGCCCCTCGGCCGCAGTCTCATCGGCCTCACCCCGGCGGCCATCGGCCCCTATCTGGTGCCCCCGGTCAACGGCGACGCCCACCTGGAGACACGGAACGTCAACATGGTCACCCGCGGCGGCCAGGCCACGATCCCGATCGTCGCCGCCGTCTCGGCCGTCACCCCCGTCCACTACGGGGAGATCCCTCCACGCAGCCCCAACTGCAACCCGCACGCGGAACGCTTCGCCCGCTCCGTACGGGGTGAGTGCACCGACCGCCTGCTGATCTTCGACCGCGGCCACGCGGAAAGAGTCCTGCACGACTATGCCCGCCACTTCAACGGACATCGGCCTCACCAAGCCCGGGACTAGCTCGCGCCCCTGGACGACCCGAACGTCAGTACCGCCGCGCAAGCTGATCACTCGACAAAACAGCAGCTCAGCGGATATGCGGACATTTTGAACCGGTACGCGGCTCTGCCCGCGTGCCGCGACACGGTTGAGGTGAGCACCTGGGGACCGCATGGACACGGCCGCGACACGTCGGCGAAACACCCTCTCCTTAATTTCTGTCATTCGACAGGAACCAGTGACTGGGGCTCGCCATGACCGCCACCGCACCACACTCCGAAGCTGAGGAAGCGGCGGCCGCCGCCGACGCAGCCGCGCTCGCCGGATTCGGATACCGCCAAGAGTTGCACCGCACCCTGGGCCGGTACGCCTCTTTCGCCGCCGGCTTCTCCTTCATCTCCGTCGTGACCACCGTTTTCCAGTTCTTCGCGTTCGGCTACTCCTTCGGTGGCGCGGCCTTCTTCTGGACCTGGCCCGCCGTGCTACTCGGGCAGCTCCTGGTCGCGGCGTGCTTCGCCGAGCTCGCCGCCCGCTACCCGATCTCGGGGGCGATCTACCAGTGGTCGACGCGGCTCAGCACGCCCGCCTTCGGCTGGTACGCCGGCTGGATCATGGTGATCGGCCAGATGGTCGTGGTGGCGGCCGCCGCGCTCGCCCTGCAGATGGTCCTGCCCGCGATCTGGTCGGGCTTCCAGATCCTCGGGGGCGATCCGGCGCCCTTCTCCGCCTCGGGCGCGGCCAATGCCGCCGTTCTCGCCGTCGCGCTCCTCGCGCTCACCACCGTCGTGAACGTCCTCGACAACAAGGTGCTCTCGGCGGTCAACCGGATCGGGGTCACCGCCGAGATCGTCGGCGCCGTCCTGATCATCGTGCTGCTGTTCACCCACGCGGAGCGGGGCACGGGAGTCACCCTGCACACCGGCGGCGAGGGCGGGGCGGTCACGGCCGTGCTGGTCGGCTCGTTCGCCGCGGCCTACGTCCTGATCGGTTTCGACAGCGCGGGAGAGATGAGCGAGGAGACCCACAATCCCCGTCGCACCGCGCCGCGCACGATCCTCACCGCTCTCGTCTCCGCTGGGGTGCTGGCCACCCTGCTGGTACTCGGGGGGTTGCTCGCCGCGCCCAGCCTGACCGACGGGCGGCTGGCCTCGGACGGGCTGTCGTACGTCCTCACCAGCAGTCTCGGCGACGGGGTGGGCAAGGCCCTGCTGGCCGACGTGGTGGTGGCCATCGCCGTGGCCACGCTCGCGATCCAGACCTCCGCCACCCGGATGCTCTTCTCGATGGCGCGGGACGGGGTGCTGCCGGCCTCGCGGACGCTGGCGAAGGTGTCTCCGTCCACCGGCATGCCGAAAGGACCGGCCCTGGTGGTCGGCGTGGGCGCGGCGGGCCTGTGCCTGCTCAACCTGGCCTCGCCGGAGGCGTTCCTGGCGATCGGCACGACCTGCATCGCCATGCTGTATCTGGCGTACGCGATGGTGACCGGCCCCATGCTGGTGCGGCGGCTGCGCGGCGGCTGGCCCGCGGCAGGAGACATGACGGGAGGCGTGGACGAGACGGGCGAGCCGCTGTTCACACTCGGGCGCTGGGGGCTGCCGGTCAACGCCCTCGCCCTGGTCTACGGGCTGTTCATGACCGTCAACCTGGCCTGGCCGCGCGCCGCCGTGTACGACCCGTCGGGCGGTCACTGGTACTTCCAGTGGTTCACCGCGCTGTTCCTGGGCGGCTCGGTACTGCTCGGCGCGGCCTACCGGAAGTGGCGGGCCCGCACCACGGACTCGGCTTCCTTGTCGCCGGCACCGGCCGAGACCTCCGCGCGGCTCTCGCCCGCTTCCCCCCGCCCGTAGCGGGCCTGCCCTCAGGGCCGGCGGTCATACCGAGGCCAGCCCCACCGCCTGCTCCCGGATCCCGGCCAGTGCCCCCTCCGCCACGCCCGCGACCCGCAACGCCGCGTCCGCCGTCGCGGCCGCGAACGCGTCGGCGGGCCGGTCGGGGTCCGAGCGGTGGATCAGGATGACCCCTTCGATGAGCCCGAAGACCAGATCCGTGCGGAGCGCCAGCTCGCCCTTGTCGAGCGACCCGCAGCTCTCCGTCGCGGCGAGCAGCCGGCCGTACGCCTCCTTGAGTTCCAGCCGCACATGGTGGAACCCGGCGAAGCCTTCGCTGCGCACTTCGGGCAGGAGGTAGAGGCCTCCGAGGTTGTGCGGTCCGCCGCACAGCAGGCGCACATCGGAGCTGCACAGAAACCACAGACGGGCCTCCGGCGGCGCGGCCTCGTCGGCCGCGAGCAGCCGGTGTGCCAGCGCCAGCGAGGGGGTGACCGTGGACTCCAGGAGCTCGGCGAGGAGGTCCTCCTTGCCGGCGAAGTAGTGGTACATCGTGGCCTGCCGCATGCCGGCCCGCTCGGCGACGGCCCGTGTCGTCGTCGCCGCGTATCCAAGGGTGGTGAACAACTCGGCTGCGGCGGCGAGCAGTTCGTCGCGCGGCGACAGGCCGCTGTCGAGCCGCCCCGCGGCGCGCGGCCGGCCCACCCGCTTTCCTGGAGTGCTCATGGGCAGATCGTCGCACATCCGCGCCCGCGCCCCGTCCGGCGACCACGGTGAGGGCCGGGTAACCGGGCCGCAACAGGCGGGCAACGCGACCGACGCACCCTCCCCTTAATTTCTGTCAAGCGACAGAAATGGAGGCGACCGATGGCGACAGCGACGACATACGAAGCCCGGGACCACGCCCGCGCCCAGGAAGGCACCCGCGCCGAGACCATGCCCGTGGTGCCCGCCACCGACTGGCCCTCCCCTCCGTGCGAGGCCGGCCATCTCGTGTGGGCGGAGACCGTGGCGGGCGGCAACTACACCCACCGGGTCCTCGCCCGCGGCACCGAACTCCGGCTCACGGACCTGCGCGGCGACGCCTGTGCCCATCTGCTGCTCTACGTCGCGGACCGGCCCTGGGAGCGGCTCAACGCGGCCGACACCGTCAAGGTGCAGTGGAACGCCTACCTGGGCGAGGGCAGCCTGCTCCTCTCCGACCAGGGCCGTGTGCTCGCCTCCGTCGTCGCGGACGACTCGGGCCGGCACGACGCGCTGTGCGGCACCTCCACCCTCGTCCGGAACACCGAGCGCTATGGCGACGGCACCCCGCAGTCCGCCTCTCCCGCGGGCCGTGAGCTGTTCAAGCTGGCCGCACTCAAGAACGGGCTGGAGCCGCGGGACCTGCCGCCGTCGGTCTCCTTCTTCCAGGGCGTGCGGGCGGCCGACGACGGCTCCGTGGACTTCACCGGCTCCGCCGGCCCCGGCGCCCGGGTTACCCTGCGCGCCGAGCAGGACCTGACCGTGCTGATCGCCAACGTTCCCCACCCCGCCGATCCCCGGGCCGAGTACACCAGCACCCCGCTGGAGGTACTGGCCTGGCGGGCCGCGCCGACCGCGCCCGGCGACCCGCTGTGGGACGCCACCCCCGAAAGCCGCCGCGCCTTCCTCAACACCGCTGAATTCCTCACCGCCAGGGGGCTCGCATGACCACCGCACACCCCGCGCCCGCCTCGCGGCCCGAGCGGACGGACGAGTCCGCGCGCAAGGTCACCGTCGTCCCCGCACGGGCGGCCTGGTCGGCCGTCGTCCCCGCCGGTGACCTGCTCACCATCACCGATCTGCACGGCAACCAGGCGGTCGACTTCCTGGTCTACGACGCCCACGACACCACCGTGCGCTACAGCGCGCCCGACACCATCCACGCCCAGGGCAACATCTTCCTCACCACCGGCTCCGTGCTGCTGTCGAACGAGCACACCCCGCTGATGACGGTGGTCGAGGACACCTGTGAGCGGCACGACACGGTCGGCGGCGCCTGCTCCAAGGAGTCCAACAGCCTCCGGTACGGCCACCACACCTGGTCCCAGCACGCGTGCGTGGACAACTTCCTGGCCGAGGGGGCCAGGCACGGCCTCGGCAAGCGTGACCTGGTGTCCAACATCAACTGGTATATGAACGTGCCGGTCGAGAAGGACGGCACGCTCGGCATCGTGGACGGCATCTCGGCGCCCGGGCTGCGGGTCACCCTGCGCGCCGAGGCCGATGTGCTCGTCCTCGTCTCCAACTGCCCGCAGATCAACAACCCCTGCAACGGCTTCGAGCCCACGGCGGTGGAGATGACGATCACCGGGGCCGCCGCATGAGCCTCGACCGCTTCGACACCCTGCTGGTGGCCAACCGGGGCGAGATCGCCGCGCGTATCGTCCGCACGGCCCGCCGCCTGGGCCTGCGCACCGTCGCCGTCTTCTCCGATCCCGACCGGTCGAGCCCGCACGTCAGGCTCGCCGACACGGCGGTGCGGCTGGGCCCCGCCCCCGCCAAGGATTCGTATCTGAACGCCGACCTGGTGCTCCGGGCCGCCAAGGACACGGGCGCGGGAGCGATCCACCCGGGGTACGGATTCCTCTCCGAGGACGCGGAGTTCGCCCGCCGCTGCGAGGCGGCGGGGATCGTCTTCGTCGGCCCCTCACCCGAGCAGCTGGAGCTGTTCGGCGCGAAGCACACCGCGCGTGCCGCCGCCGAGCGCGCCGGAGTCCCGCTCGCCCCGGGCACCGGGCTGCTCCCGGATCTCCCCGCCGCCCACGCCGCGGCGGAGCGGATCGGCTACCCGGTGATGCTGAAGGCGACCGGCGGCGGAGGCGGCATCGGCATGGGGGCCTGTCACGGCCCCGACGAACTCGCCGACGCCTGGGAGCGGGTGCAGCGCGTCGCCTCGGCGTCCTTCTCCTCCCACGGAGTTTTCCTGGAGCGGCTGGTGGAGCAGGCCCGCCACGTCGAGGTGCAGGTCTTCGGCGACGGTCTCGGCCGGGTCGTCGTTCTGGGGGACCGGGACTGCTCCCTGCAGCGCCGCAACCAGAAGGTGCTGGAGGAAGCCCCGGCTCCCGGCCTGCCGGATGCCGTCCGGGCCTCGCTCGCCGCGTCCGCCCGGGATCTGTGCGCCTCGGTCGGCTACCGCTCGGCCGGAACCGTCGAGTTCGTCTACGACGCGGCCCGCCAGGAGGCGTACTTCCTGGAGGTGAACACCCGCCTCCAGGTGGAGCATCCGGTCACCGAGGAGATCTACGGCATCGACCTCGTGGAGTGGATGCTGCGGCTCGCCCAGGGAGACACCACGGTGGTGCGCGATCCGGGAACTCCGCGCGGCCATGCCATCGAGGCCCGCGTGTACGCCGAGGATCCGGCCCGCGGGCACCGGCCCAGCGCCGGACTGCTGACGAACGTCGCGTTCCCCCCGGACGTCCGCGTGGACACCTGGGTGGAGACCGGTGCCGAGGTGACGACGTCGTACGATCCGATGCTGGCCAAGATCGTCGCGTACGGCGCCGACCGGACTCAGGCACTCCGCCGCCTGGACGCCGCGCTGACCGCGACCCGTGTGGACGGGATCGAGACCAACCTCGGGCTGGTGCGCGCGGCCCTGGCCGACGCGGAGTTCCGGACCGCAGAACACTCCACCGCCACCCTGGCGCGGATCACCGACCCGACCCCGCGCATCGAGGTCACCGCCTCGGGCACCCTCACCACCGTCCAGGACTGGCCCGGCCGCACCGGCTACTGGCAGGTCGGCGTCCCGCCGAGCGGCCCGATGGACGACCTGTCGTTCCGCCTCGGCAACCGGGCCCTCGGCAACGACGAGGGCGCGCCCGGCCTGGAGTGCACTCTCCAAGGCCCCACGCTGCGCTTCAGCCACGCCACGGCGCTGTGCGTGACCGGCGCCCCGGCCCCGGTGACCGTGGACGGCGAACCGGTGCCCCAGTGGGAGCCGGTGACCGTCCCGGCGGGGGCGGTCCTCACCGTCGGCGCCCCCGGCCGGCACGGCCTTCGGACGTACGTCCTCTTCGCGGGCGGCCTGGAGATCCCCGCGTTTCTGGGCAGTGCGGCGACGTTCACCCTGGGCCGGTTCGGCGGGCACGGCGGCCGGGCCCTGCGGACCGGCGACGTCCTGCACGGTGGCACCGCGACCCGCGCGGGCGCCCCGGTGCCGACCGCCGACCGCCCGGCCTTCGGAGCCTCTTGGCGGATCGGAGCCGTCGAAGGCCCGCACGCTGCGCCCGAGTTCTTCACCGAGGACGACATCCGCGACTTCTACGACGCCGATTGGAAGGTCCACTTCAACTCGGCCCGGACCGGAGTCCGCCTGGTCGGGCCCAAACCCCGCTGGGCGCGTAGGGACGGCGGCGAGGCGGGCCTGCACCCGTCCAACATCCACGACACCCCCTACTCGGTGGGCGCCGTCGACTACACCGGGGACATGCCGGTGCTGCTGGGGCCCGACGGGCCCTCGCTCGGCGGCTTCGTCTGCCCCGCGACCGTCGTGAAGGGGCAGCGCTGGAAGCTGGGCCAGGTCCGGCCCGGTGACACGGTCCGGTTCGTCCCGCTCACCGACCGCGCCGCGTCTGCCCTGCGCCGTACGCCGCAGGCCGACCCCGTCCCGGACCGGGCGGTCATCGTGGACGGCGGCGTGCTCCACCGGGCGGAATACCGGGGGAAACACCAGAGGGAAGCCGTCACCTACCGCCGCAGCGGCGATGACAACGTGCTGGTCGAGTTCGGGCCGATGCAGCTGGACCTGGGTCTGCGGATGCGGGTGCACGCGATGATGGAGGCGGTGGCCGCCGAGCGTCTCCCCGGTGTCACCGACCTCACCCCCGGCATCCGCTCGCTCCAGGTCCAGACGGACCCCGACGTCCTGCCGCAGCCGGAGCTGCTGTCCGTGCTGCGCCGGATCGAGTCAAAGCTCCCGCCCACCGAGGAACTGGTAGTGCCCTCCCGCACCGTCCACCTGCCGCTGTCCTGGGACGACCCAGCGACCAGGGAAGCGATCGAACGCTACATGGCGGGCGTGCGGGACGACGCCCCCTGGTGCCCGTGGAACATCGAGTTCATCCGCCGGGTCAACGGTCTCGGCTCGGTCGACGACGTGTTCCGTACGGTCTTCGACGCCGAGTACCTGGTGCTGGGTCTGGGCGATGTGTATCTGGGCGCCCCCGTGGCGACTCCCCTGGACCCGCGCCACCGCCTCGTCACCACGAAGTACAACCCGGCACGGACCTGGACCGCGGAGAACTCCGTCGGCATCGGGGGCGCCTATCTGTGCATTTATGGCATGGAGGGGCCGGGCGGCTACCAATTCGTCGGCCGGACCACGCAGGTGTGGTCCGGGTGGCAGCAGCGGGGGGCCTTCCAGCCGGGCTCGCCCTGGCTGCTGCGCTTCTTCGACCGCATCAAGTGGTACCCCGTCGAAGCGGACGAACTGCTCGAACTGCGGGCCGACATGGCGGCGGGCCGCTTCGCGCCGAGGATCGAGGACGGCACCTTCGCCCTCGCCGACCACCAGCGCTTCCTGACCGCCTACGCCGATTCCATCGCCGCGTTCCGATCCCGGCAGGCAGCAGCCTTCGCGGCGGAGCGCGACGCGTGGGAGGCTGCCGGTGAGTTCGCCCGCGCGGAGCGGGCGGCCGGGTCCGCCCCGCCGCCGACCGATCTCGCGGTCCCGGCCGGCGGCCACCTGGTGGAGGCGGAATTCGCCGCCTCCGTCTGGCAGGTCGCGGTGGCGGCGGGGGACACCGTCACGGCCGGACAGCGGCTGCTCGCCCTGGAAGCGATGAAGATGGAGTCCTTCGTGCACGCGCCGCACGGCGGCGTGGTGGCGAGGGTCCTCGCCAAACCCGGTGACCAGGTCGAACCGGGCTCTCCCCTGCTCATCCTGGGCCCGGCGGCCTAACGACCTGGGGGGCAGTAGGGAGCGGCGTCGCGGCGCCCGGCACCCGCC
>NZ_MUNE01000018.1 GCF_002154605.1 Streptomyces milbemycinicus
GAGGCGGCGTACGTCGCGCTCCTCGCCGAGCTGCGCCGCGACGACGCCCGGTTACTGCTCGCCGAGCGCGACGTACGCCGCCTCGCCCCGGGCGTCGCCGCCTGGCTGGAGCGCGGGGCCGCCCCCGACGCCGTACGCCGCACCCTGGCCGCCGGCCTCCCGCCGGACCTGCGCCACCCGGCCGCCCTCCTCGCGCACCGTCTCACCACGCTGCTCCCGCCGCCTCTCCCGGAGGCCCAGCCCAGGTCGCACCGCGCCCCCCTCCAGAACTGCGACGGCTGCGACCGCGCCTTCCGCGCCCCACGCCCCGGCCTCTGCCGCGACTGCCGAGAGACCCAACAGGCCCCGACGCGTGTCGCTGCCTGAGCGGGTCCGCACCTGCAAGAAGGAACTGAAGAAGGAGACAAACACCGTCACCGGACATAAATCCGCAGAGCGGCGCTCGCGGACCGAGGCGCGGATGCGCCACTTCGCTCAGGCCCAGTCATGGGACGCACCGGGCTGGGTCTCATCAGCCGGAGTCGGAGCCGCCCGGCTCGTTAGCATGGCCGTGAAGCCTTCGACTGCCCGGCGGAGCCGACAGACAGAGGAGCGAGCTGCCATGACGATCGCCCCGGACCACGCCGACCGAGACGCCCTCCGGTATCAGTCGATGCGGGACATCGTCGAGCAGATGCAGGAGAGCGTTCCCGGAAAACTGGAGATCACGACGGAAGGGATCGTGCACGACATGATGTCGCCCGGGGGCCCGCACGAGCTGACAGCGGCACGCGTCAGTCGTCGGTTGGAGAAGGTCATGCCGGACGGCATCCTCGCCCACACGGGAACGCCCGACGTCGAGGACCCGAACATCGGCGTGCTGCGCCACCCGGACGTAATCCTGATCGCCGAAGCGGACATGGAAGTCGAAGGGGCCTTCGATCCGCGCACGCTCATCGCGGCCATCGAGGTGGTGTCCCGCTCCAACCCGGACAACGACTGGGTGGGCAAGATGCGGGACTACCCCCTGCTCGGTATTCCGGTGTACGTCATCTTCGACCCGCGCGCGGGCGACGGCGCCGTCCTGTCCGATATCCATCGGACGCCGAGCGGCCCCCGCTACGCGACGAGGAAAGACTTCGTGTACGGCGAGGACGTGACGATCGGAGACTGGACGATCTCGACGGACAACCTCCCCCGCTACCCAGCGGGGCGCTGACGACCCAAGCCGCTACTCCGCCACCGCCAGCCTCCGGTCCAGGAAGTCGATGACCGTACGGGCCAGCGCGACGCGGTGGTCGGACAGGGCGTGGTCGCTCGGGAAGACGTGGTGTTCCAGCCGGGGCACCGGGTGCGCCTCGTACGCCTTCACCAGCGGCTCGTGGTGGATCTCGTGCGGTGTCGCGGTGTCGCGGCTGGTGCCGACGAGCAGTACGGGGCGGTCGGCCAGGCGCGGGGCGAGCCGAGCCAGGCTCCAGGCGTCCCCTGCCGCCTCCATCTCGGCGACGAGCGCTTCGCCGCTGGTGCCTCGGAGCGGCAGCAGCTCCTCCTCGAACGCCTCAACATACCCGCGGCGCACCGCCGGATCGGTGAACGTGGGGGCGACCGCGCCGAAGTTGAAGCCGGACACGGACGCCACCGCCCCGATGGTGGGGTCGCCCGCCGCCGTCATCAGCGCCGTGAAACCGCCGAGGCTGTGGCCGACGAGGGCCAGCCGCCGGGGGTCGAGGCGGTGGGCACCCGCGATCTCGTCCGTGCGGATCGCGGCGGTCACCTGGGCGGCGTCCTCCAGGACATGCCCCCAGGACCAGGTGCCGCCCATGCCCCATGAGCCCCGGTAGTGGAACACCAGAGCCGCGTAGCCCGCCCGGCGCAGCGCCTGCGCCAGGTCGAAGTTGCGCTCGTTGCCGGGGAAGCCGTGCAGGACGACGACGATCGGGTGCGGTCCAGGGCCCGCGGGAATGTGCAGGATCCCCTGCAAGGTCTCGCCGCCGCTGGTGAACCGCAGCGCCGGGGTGCTCGCCGCCGGCGCCAGCGCGCTCGACGGGTCGGATACGAGGAAGTCGGCCGTCATCATCTCTCCACTGTCGAGATCCCGGGCTCCGAGATCTCCACGTTCGAGACCCCACACGAGATCGAGAAGCCTCATTGTCTGCCCGGACTAGATCCTTGCTCCTGTGGCCGTATCCAGGGCATACACGGCTTCTTTGTTCTTGCTGACGACATAAAGCACCCCGTCGCCGATCCGCAGGGAGTTGCCGCTGATGGCTGAGCCCCACTTCTTCGTACCGGTGGCCTCGTGGAGCGCCTGGACATGGGGGTTGTCGGCGGTCTCGCTGACGTACACCACCTTGCCGGCACCCACCAACTTCTGACGCTCAGGGCTGGTGATCGACCACTCCGTCTTCCCCGAGGCCACGTTCAGGGCATACGTCTGATCGCGTCCGCGTACGTACAACGCCCGATCGATTGCCGTCAGCGTGCCGAAGCCCAGGTCGTCTCCCAGACGCTCGGACCACTTCTGCTTCCCGGTGGCCGAGTCCAGCGCGTGTACGGTCCGTTCATCAAAATCTTTGGCGGAGGTCCCGACGACATACGCCACCCCGCCGACCACCTCCGTGCCCTTGTGCGCGCTGGAGGAGCCGCCCGCGAATTGGTTGGTGGGACTGACGAACTCCCATTTCCGCGCGCCCGTGGCCGCGTCCAGCGCATACATGGTGATGGGCTCGACGACCGTACGGGTGTACACCAGCCCGCCGGCCGTCCATAGCCGATCGGCCCAGCGGCCGGTCAACTCCCACTTCTTGCTGCCGGTGGCCGCGTCGAGCGCCCGCAGGTCGCCCTTGCCGTCGATGTAGACGTGCACTGCCCCGTCGCCCGCTACCAGATAGTCCTTGACGCCGATGATTCCGCGTCGCGTCGCCCACTTCTCGGTACCGGTGGCCGCGTCCAAGGAGTGGATGGCCTCATCGTCCGAGACGTACACCTGCACCATCCCGCCGACCGCCGTCAACCAGGTGACGCTGCCGCCGGGGGCGTAGTCCCACTTCTTCTTTCCGGTGACCGCGTCCAGAACGCAGAGTTTGTCGTCCGTGCCCATGACGTACACCGCTCCGCCGATCACCGCCGGAGTCGGGACGTTCAGGGAGTCGCCCTCATTGGCGCCGGCTTGGCCGTAGCCCCCGTCCTTGAGGCGGTAGGACCACTTCTTCTTCCCGGTGGCCCCGTCCAGCGCGTACACCGTGGCGTCCTGGAGGTCCTGCCCCTTGATGTACACCACCTTGCCGTCCACCACAGGGGGCGAGAGCTTCTGGCCACCGGCGGCGAACCATGCCCCGCTTGCCGACGTCCCGTGGTCGGGAGACTTCCCGTCGTCGGAAGACGCCCCGTCGTCGAGAAGGGCGAAGCCGGTCGGGATGCCCGCACCGGCCGCGATGGCGGCGGCACCGAGCCACAAGGCCCTGCGCCGGGTGACGAACCCTGCCCGGCGCGGGGTTGGCCACGCCACGCGCGTCGGCGGTAGCCCGGCCGTAGCGGTGGCTGCGTCCGCCGTCGCGGGCGACGCGGGGCCGGCGGGTGTGATGTCCCTGGCGTCCCCGGCGTCGGCGGTGCGCGTGGCCATGTCGTGCAGGCTCGGGCCGGAGGCCGCCGAGGACGCGGAGGCCGCCGGGGACGAGAGGGCGCGGAGGCGGTCGTGGACCTGGGCCGCGGAGGCCGGCCGGTCCTCGGGCGCCTTGGCGAGCAGTTCCATGACGAGTTCGTCCAGGGCCGCCGGCACCCCGGGCCGGATCCGCCCCGGGGGCACGGGGGTCTTGGTCAGATGGGCGCTCATCATCGACGCCGCGCTGGTGGCATCGAACGGGAGCTTCCCGGTGAGCAGTTCGTGGAGGACGCAGCCGAGGGAGTACAGGTCCGAGCGTGCTTCGCCGGAGTGCCCGTCGAACCGCTCCGGCGGCATGTACGGGAACGTCCCCATCACCTTGCTCGACGGCAGCGCCTCCATGAACCGGGCGATGCCGAAATCGAGAATCTTCACCCGCCCGTCCGCGGCCAGATGCAGGTTCGCCGGCTTCAGGTCCCGGTGGATGACGTCCGCCTCATGGGCCCGGGTCAGCCCGGCCGCCGCCTGCGCGACCCAGTCGACCGCGGTGGCCACCGGCGGGGGGCCGTCCTCGCGCAGCACCGTGGCCAGGTTCCGCCCCTCGAGCAACTCCATGACCAGGAACAGCGACCCCTCCGCCTCGTCCTCACCGAAGTCGTGCACGGTGACCACGGCGGGATGGTTGAGCGCTCCGGCGGTGTTGGCCTCGCGGCGGAACAGGTCGGCAGAGGTGGTATCGCCCCTGTCGTGCGGCAGCAGCTTGACCGCCACCCGCCGCCCGATCACTCGGTCGCGGCCCTCCCACACCTCGCCCATACCGCCGCGGCCGACGAACCGCACCAACTCGTAACGCCCGACCAGAACCCGCGCCACCATTCGTGCCCCCCAAGCGGAATGAGCGAAGCGTAGCGGCCGGACGCCGAGGGCGCAGCCGTCACTCCCGCCCCTCCTTCGCCCTGCCGCGTCAGCGGAGCATCAACGAGGCGTCAACGGGGCCCGCCATCCTTGCCCGGACCGGGCACCCGTAAACCAACTCTTGCCCGATTCGTGACCGACACCATGCCCAAGACGGACAACCTTCCAAGATCACCAACCGTCCCATAGCACGGAGAAGCAGCCGGAGACAACGTGCTGCACAACGGGACGGGGTCACCAGGTTGAACAGTCGATCCGCCGCGCCTGCCGCCACGCGCAGGCAGGCACTCGCCGCGCTGGCCGCTCTCACCGCCGCCACCGCGGCCACCACCGCGGGCTGCAGCGGCTCCTCGGGCGCCTCGCCCACCTCGGCCGTCCCGGGCCGGCCGCTGTCGCCGCGCCCCGCGGAGTCGTTCGCGAACACCGAGAACGCGCTGCTGCTGCAGATCCTCGCCCACCCCGACGACGACCTGTACTTCATGAACCCGGACGCCGAGCACATGCTGACCGCCGGGGTGCCGGTGGTCTGCGTGTACGTCACGGCGGGCGAGGCGGCGGGGATCAACCGGGAGGCCGGTACTCCCCGGCCGGGCGCGGACAAGGCCGCGTACTCCGCGGCGCGCCATCAGGGGCTGCGCCAGGCGTACGCGCAGCTGCTGGGGCTCGACAAGTTCACCCGCTGGCGGCGCTCGGTGCTTGAGCTGCCCGGCGGGGTCACGGCGGAGACGAACGTGCTGGGGAACGGCGGGCGCAGCGTGCGGCTGATCTTCCTCAACATCGCCATGCTGTCCCCGGGGAACGTACGCATCCCCCAGCTGTGGAATCTCCCGGGCATCCTCATGCGTACGCTCATCGCCGCCGACTCCCCGGTCCGCACCCCCAGCACCTACCGCCACCAGACCCTCGTCGACGTGCTCGCCGGGATCATGGACCGCTACCGGCCCACCGTGATCCACACCCTGGACCCCGACCCCGACTTCCAGGTCCACGACGCCACCCACCCCCGCGACAACGACCAGCCGGGCTGCTCCGACCACCGGGACCACACCCCGGTCGCGCTGTTCGCCTGGAAGGCCATCGCGCAGTGGGCGGACGATGTGGCGCGGCGCGAGAAGCGGGCGCCGCGCTTCACGGTCACGTCGTTCCGCGGCTACTACAACCAGCGCTGGCCGCACAATCTGCCGCCCGCCGTGGTCGAGCAGAAGGCCCGCGCCGTGGCGGCGTACGGCGGCAGCCCCCAATGGAACTGCGGCAACGCGGCGGGCTGCGGCGACTACGGGCAGGGCGGCACCCGGCCGCTGACCAACCGCAAGGGCTGGATCCGCTCCACCCACTACCGCTATCCCAGCGCCCTGCCCACACCGCTGACCGACCCCGACGGCCGCCTCGTCGCATACGGCGCGCTGGGCGCGCAGGCCGTGCGGTGGCGCGAGACCGCGCCCGGCAGCGGGCGCTTCGGCGCGCCGCAGGGCCTGGGCGGCGGGCCGCTGGCCCCGGCGCTGTGCGCGGTACGGGACTCCCGCGGCCGCCATGTGCTGATCGCGCTGCGCTTCTCCGCGCTGGACGGACAGGGCGGCGCCAACAGCCGCGAGCTGGTGGCGCTGGAACAGCGCACCCCGGGCGGGCCGTTCCGCGCCTGGACCGGCCTCGGTACCCCCGACTCCGACCCCGAGCACGGCCGCCGCGTCGGCTGCCCGGCGGCCGTGGCCACCCCGGACGGCCGCGTCCATCTCTTCGTACGCACCGCCGACAAGGGTCTGGCCACCCGGATACGGGACGCGAACGGGGCGTGGGGGCCCTGGCAGCGGCTGGACGGCGGCGAGATCCAGGACGGGCTGACCGTGCTGCTGGACCGGCAGGCACGGGTCCATGTCGTCGCGGCGGGCCGTGACACCGTGCACCACTGGGCCCAGGACCAGCCGGGCGGCCCGGTGGCGCTCCGGCCGCCGGCGGGGCTGCCGCGGCCGGGCGAGCAGCCGGGCGCGGTGCCCTCCCCGGACGGGTCGATCGCGCTGGTCTACCGCCCGCCCGCCGGAGCGGTGCCGTATCTCTACGGCGACGGCGGCGGCGACAGTGGCGTCGGCACCTCCGTACCACTGCGCCACTTCGAGAGCTACGGCCCGGTCACCGCCCACGCCCTGGCCGCGTCCGGCGGCCGCCAGGGGCCGCTTCTGCTGCTGGGCCGGGATCTGAACGGCGAGGTCCAGGTCCAGTACGGCACAAAGCCCGCGGCGAAACCGCTGCGCCCCACGAGCCGGCTGGTCCCGGTGGGTACGCCGACGCTGCTGGCGGGCGAGGGCGAGCAGGTGCGCGTGGTGGGCATGTCCCCCGGCGCCGCGCCCTGGATCTGGCGGCCCCGCGCCACCTCCCGGGCGTGAGAGCGCCGTAGGGCCACGCCAAAGGCCCCGCTCCACCGTCCTTGCGGACGGGGTGCGGGGCCTTGGAACAGCCTGCTCCGTAGAGCGTCAGGTCACTTGTTGATCTTGGTGACCTGGCCGGCGCCCACGGTCCGGCCACCCTCACGGATGGCGAACTTCAGGCCCTCCTCCATGGCGACCGGCTGGATCAGGCTGACGGTCATCTCGGTGTTGTCGCCCGGCATGACCATCTCGGTGCCCTCGGGGAGGGTCACAACGCCCGTCACGTCCGTGGTACGGAAGTAGAACTGCGGACGGTAGTTGTTGAAGAACGGGGTGTGGCGACCGCCCTCGTCCTTCGACAGGATGTAGGCCTGGGCCTCGAACTCGGTGTGCGGGGTGACCGAACCGGGCTTGATGATGACCTGGCCGCGCTCGACATCCTCGCGCTTGATGCCGCGGAGCAGCAGACCGACGTTCTCACCGGCCTGGCCCTCGTCGAGCAGCTTGCGGAACATCTCGATACCGGTGACCGTGGTGGTGGTCTTCTCGGTCTTGATGCCGATGATGTCGACGGTCTCGTTGACCTTCAGCACACCGCGCTCGATACGGCCGGTGACGACCGTACCGCGACCGGTGATGGTGAAGACGTCCTCGATCGGCATCAGGAACGGCTTGTCGACGTCGCGCTCCGGCTGCGGGATGGCCTCGTCCACGGCCTCCATCAGCTTGAGGACGGACTCGCCCCACTCCTTGTCGCCCTCGAGCGCCTTGAGCGCCGAGACCTTGACGACCGGAAGGTCGTCGCCCGGGAACTCGTACTCGGAGAGGAGCTCACGCACCTCGAGCTCGACGAGCTCCATGATCTCCTCGTCGTCCACCATGTCGGCCTTGTTCAGGGCGACGACGATGTACGGAACGCCGACCTGGCGGGCCAGGAGCACGTGCTCCTTGGTCTGCGGCATCGGGCCGTCGGTGGCGGCGACCACGAGGATGGCGCCGTCCATCTGCGCGGCACCGGTGATCATGTTCTTGATGTAGTCCGCGTGACCCGGGCAGTCGACGTGCGCGTAGTGACGCGACTCCGTCTGGTACTCGACGTGCGCGATGGAGATCGTAATACCGCGCTGACGCTCCTCAGGAGCCTTGTCGATCTGATCGAAGGCCGAGGCCTCGTTCAGGTCCGGGTACTTGTCGTGCAGCACCTTGGTGATCGCCGCGGTAAGGGTCGTCTTACCGTGGTCGATGTGACCGATGGTGCCGATGTTGACGTGCGGCTTAGTCCGCTCGAACTTCGCCTTCGCCACTGGGGTCCTCCTGTGGAATGGTTCTGTACGCATCCACACCGTGCGGATGGGTTCAGGTGGTCTTACCGAACCGGCCAGGACCCCGAGGGGGATGCCCTTCGCCGTATTCGTGTGGGGGCCGGCGGCCGGGGCCCGTCACAGACGCCACGATGAGCGATCTGCGACGGAATGCCCCGATGCCTTTGCTCCAGCCTAAAGGGTGAGAAACGCGGATGAACCCGCCTTACTCGCCCTTGGCCTTCGCGATGATCTCCTCGGCGACGCTCTTGGGAACCTCGGCGTAGGAGTCGAACTGCATGGAGTAGCTGGCGCGACCGGAGGTCTTGCTCCGGAGGTCGCCCACGTAACCGAACATCTCCGACAGCGGAACCAGGCCGGTGACCAGCTTGGCGCCACTGCGGTCCTCCATGGACTGAATCTGTCCACGGCGGGAGTTGATGTCACCGATCACGTCGCCCATGTAGTCCTCGGGCGTGGTGACCTCGACCTTCATCATCGGCTCCAGCAGGGCCGGGGAGGCCTTGCGGGCGGCCTCCTTGAAGGCCATCGAACCGGCGATCTTGAAGGCCATTTCGGAGGAGTCGACCTCGTGGTAGCCACCGTCGAGAAGCGTGACCTTGACGCCGGTCAGCGGGTAGCCCGCGAGCACGCCGAACTCCATGGCCTCCTGGCAGCCCGCGTCCACGGACGGGATGTACTCCCGCGGGATGCGGCCACCGGTGACCTTGTTCTCGAACTCGTAGCCGTCGCCCTCGAGCGGCGCGATGGCGATCTGGACCTTCGCGAACTGGCCCGAACCACCGGTCTGCTTCTTGTGCGTGTAGTCGACCCGGTCGACGCTCTTGCGCAGCGTCTCGCGGTAGGCCACCTGCGGCTTACCGACGTTGGCCTCGACCTTGAACTCACGCTTCATACGGTCGACCAGCACGTCGAGGTGCAGCTCGCCCATACCCGCGATGATGGTCTGGCCGGTCTCCTCGTTGGTCTTGACCCGGAAGGACGGGTCCTCCTCAGCGAGGCGCTGGATGGCCACACCCAGCTTCTCCTGGTCGCCCTTCGACTTGGGCTCGATGGCGACCTCGATGACCGGGGCCGGGAAGTCCATCGACTCGAGGATCACCGGGTTCGCCGGGTCGCAGAGGGTCTCACCGGTGGTGGTCTGCTTGAGACCCATGACGGCGACGATGTCGCCGGCACCCACCGAGTCGATCTCCTCACGCTTGTTGGCGTGCATCCGGTAGATCTTGCCGATGCGCTCCTTCTTGCCCTTCACGGAGTTCTGCACCTGGGTGCCGGTCTCCATGCGGCCCGAGTAGACCCGGACGAAGGTGAGCTTGCCGAGGTGCGGGTCGCTCATGATCTTGAACGCCAGGCCCGCGAACGGCTCGTCGTCCGACGGCTTGCGCTTGATGACCTCGTCGGGGTCCTTCACCGAGTGGCCCTCGACGGCCTCGATGTCCAGCGGCGAGGGGAGGTAGCGCACGACCGCGTCGAGCAGCGGCTGAACACCCTTGTTCTTGAAGGCGGTGCCACAGAACACGGGGGTGATCGTCGGCGAGCCCTCGGTGCCGGTGGAGGCGATGGTGATACGGCGGATCGCCGCATACAGCTGCTCCACGGTGGGCTCCTCGCCCTCCAGGTACAGCTCCATCATCTGCTCGTCGTTCTCGGCGACGGCCTCGAGGAGCTTGCCGCGCCACTCGTCGGCGGCATCGAGGTGGGTGTCCGGGATGTCGACGGTGTCGTACATCTCGCCCTTGGTCGCCTCGGCGGACCAGACCAGCGCCTTCATGGTGACGAGGTCGACGACACCCTTGAAGTCGGCCTCGGTACCGATCGGCAGCTGCATGACCAGCGGCACCGCGCCCAGGCGGTCCACGATCATGTCCACACAGCGGTGGAACTCGGCACCGGTGCGGTCGAGCTTGTTGACGAAGCAGATACGCGGAACGCCGTAGCGGTCCGCCTGACGCCACACAGTCTCGGACTGCGGCTCCACACCGGCCACACCGTCGAACACCGTCACGGCGCCGTCGAGCACGCGCAGCGAGCGCTCCACCTCGACGGTGAAGTCGACGTGGCCCGGGGTGTCGATGATGTTGATGGTGTGATCAACGTCCTCGAGCGGCCAGTGACAGGTCGTCGCGGCCGACGTGATCGTGATGCCGCGCTCCTGCTCCTGCTCCATCCAGTCCATGGTGGCAGCGCCATCGTGGACCTCACCGATCTTGTAGCTCACGCCGGTGTAGAACAGGATCCGCTCGGTGGTGGTCGTCTTGCCCGCGTCGATGTGGGCCATGATCCCAATGTTGCGGACCTTGGCCAGGTCAAGTGAAGTGGTGGCCATATGGCTCAGTCTTCTCTCGGTTCTCGATGGGGTAGCGACTACCAGCGGTAGTGCGCGAAGGCCTTGTTGGACTCGGCCATCTTGTGGGTGTCCTCGCGACGCTTGACGGAGGCGCCCAGACCGTTGCTGGCGTCCAGCAGCTCGTTCATCAGACGCTCGGTCATGGTCTTCTCGCGACGGGCGCGGGAGTAGCCCACGAGCCAGCGCAGCGCGAGGGTGGAGGAGCGGCCGGGGCGAACCTCGACCGGCACCTGGTAGGTGGCGCCACCGACGCGGCGGGAGCGGACCTCGAGGGTCGGCTTCACGTTCTCCAGCGCGCGCTTGAGCGTGATGACCGGGTCGTTACCGGACTTCTCGCGCAGGCCCTCCATGGCGCCGTAGACGATGCGCTCGGCGGTGGAGCGCTTGCCGTTCAGCAGCACCTTGTTGATGAGGGAGGTCACCAGAGGAGAGTTGTAGACCGGGTCGATGATGACCGGGCGCTTCGGGGCGGGGCCCTTACGAGGCATTCTTACTTCTCCTTCTTGGCGCCGTAGCGGCTGCGAGCCTGCTTGCGGTTCTTGACGCCCTGCGTGTCGAGGGAGCCGCGGATGATCTTGTAGCGAACACCCGGCAGGTCCTTCACACGGCCGCCACGCACGAGCACGATGGAGTGCTCCTGCAGGTTGTGGCCCTCACCCGGAATGTAAGCGGTGACCTCGATGCCGCTGGTCAGACGCACACGCGCGACCTTACGCAGGGCCGAGTTCGGCTTCTTCGGGGTGGTCGTGAACACACGCGTGCAGACGCCACGGCGCTGGGGCGAACCCTCGAGCGCGGGCGTCTTGTTCTTCTCGACCTTGTCCTGCCGGCCCTTGCGGACCAGCTGCTGGATCGTAGGCACCGTTTCTCCGGTTTCTGTGTGCCAGTCTCGATAAAGCTAACCTGGGGATTTCTCCGACCCACGCGGTCGGGTGTGTCGCGCACTGCAGACCCCCGCGCAGATTGCGGGAGAGTGCAGATTGTCGGTGTCGACACCTCGGTCTCCCGGGGAGGCCCCTCCGGGCCCTGAGGCCGCTGAAGAGTGCGCATACGGGAGCCCAGGGACACCCCAGGCACAAGGTCAGAGCGTACCTATCGCATCGGCTCCGGTCAAAACAAATGCACACGCGGCAAGGCACACCGGCCCGCCAGCATAGCCGCAGGGCGGCCACCCCGCCATGGGATGACCGCCCTGCGCCCGTGGATACGGGATTACTGGTTGTACGGACCGTAGTCGTAGTCCTCCAGCGGGACCGCCTGGCCGGAGCCCGTGCCGAAGGGCGAGTAGTCGATGTCGTCGTAACCGACGGCCGAGTACATCGCGGCCTTCGCCTCCTCAGTCGGCTCGACCCGGATGTTGCGGTAGCGGGACAGGCCCGTACCGGCCGGGATGAGCTTACCGATGATCACGTTCTCCTTGAGGCCGATCAGGGAGTCCGACTTGGCGTTGATCGCCGCGTCGGTGAGCACCCGGGTCGTCTCCTGGAAGGACGCCGCCGACAGCCAGGACTCGGTCGCCAGCGAGGCCTTGGTGATACCCATCAGCTGCGGACGGCCGGAGGCCGGGTGGCCGCCTTCCTGGACCACACGACGGTTCTCGGACTCGAAGCGCGAGCGCTCCACCAGCTCGCCCGGCAGCAGCTCCGCGTCGCCGGACTCGATGATCGTCACCCGGCGCAGCATCTGCCGGATGATGATCTCGATGTGCTTGTCGTGGATCGACACACCCTGCGAGTTGTAGACCTTCTGGACCTCGCCGACCAGGTGCACCTGGACGGCGCGCTGGCCGAGGATGCGCAGCACGTCGTGCGGGTTGGTGGCACCCAGGGTCAGCGGCTGGCCGACCTCGACGTGATCGCCCTCGCCCACCAGCAGACGGGCTCGCTTGGAGACGCCGAAGGCCGTCTCGTCGGAGCCGTCGTCCGGAGTGACGACGATCTTCTTGGTCTTCTCGGTCTCCTCGATCCGGACGCGGCCGGCCGCCTCCGAGATCGGGGCGACACCCTTGGGCGTACGGGCCTCGAAGAGCTCGACGACACGCGGCAGACCCTGAGTGATGTCGTCACCGGCCACACCACCGGTGTGGAAGGTACGCATCGTCAGCTGGGTGCCGGGCTCACCGATGGACTGGGCGGCGATGATGCCGACCGCCTCGCCGATGTCCACCAGCTTGCCGGTCGCCAGCGAGCGGCCGTAGCAGAAGGCACAGGTGCCGACGGCGGACTCGCAGGTGAGGACCGAGCGGGTCTTGACCGTCTCCACGCCGTGCCGCACGAGCTGGTCGATGAGCACATCGCCCAGGTCGACGTTGGCCGGCGCGATGACCTTGCCGTCCACGACGACGTCCTCGGCGAGCATGCGCGCGTACACGCTGGTCTCGACGTCGTCCGTCTTGCGCAGCACACCGTCGGCGCCCCTGGTCGCGATCGCGAGCTTCAGACCGCGCTCGGTGCCGCAGTCCTCCTCGCGGATGATCACGTCCTGGGAGACGTCCACCAGACGACGGGTCAGGTAACCCGAGTCGGCGGTACGCAGCGCGGTGTCCGCGAGACCCTTACGGGCACCGTGGGTGGAGATGAAGTACTCCAGCACGGAGAGACCCTCACGGAACGACGCCTTGATGGGCCGCGGGATGGTCTCGTTCTTCGCGTTGGACACCAGACCACGCATACCGGCGATCTGACGCATCTGCATCATGTTTCCGCGAGCGCCCGAGTCGACCATCATGAAGATGGGGTTGGTCTTCGGGAAGTTCGCGTTCATCGCGTCGGCAACCTCGTTGGTCGCCTTGGTCCAGATCGAGATGAGCTCCTGAGTGCGCTCATCCTTGGTGATCAGACCACGCTCGTACTGCTTCTGGACCTTCTCGTCCTGCGCCTCGTAGCCCTCGATGATGGCCTTCTTGGCCTCGGGGACGACGACGTCGGAGATCGCGACGGTGACACCGGAGCGGGTGGCCCAGTGGAAACCGGACGCCTTCAGATTGTCCAGGGTCGCCGCGACGATGACCTTCGGGTAGCGCTCGGCGAGGTCGTTGACGATCTCGGAGAGCTGCTTCTTGCCCACCGAGTAGTCGACGAACGGGTAGTCCTCGGGCAGCAGCTCGTTGAAGAGCGCGCGGCCCAGGGTGGTGCGCAGCCGGAAGCTGTCGCCCGGCATCCAGGCAGGCTCGCCCTCTTCCGGAACCGGCGGGGTCCAGCCGCGGGGCGGGACGGTGCCGATCGGGAAGCGGATGTCGATCTTCGCCTGGAGCGAGAGCTCGCGGGCGTCGAACGCCATGATCGCCTCAGCGGTCGAGCCGAACGCCCGGCCCTCGCCGATGACCTTGCGCTCCTCCTCGTCGGTGGTGAGGAAGAACAGGCCGAGCACCATGTCCTGGGTGGGCATGGTCACCGGGCGGCCGTCGGCCGGCTTGAGGATGTTGTTCGAGGACAGCATCAGGATGCGGGCCTCGGCCTGGGCCTCCGCGGACAGCGGCAGGTGCACGGCCATCTGGTCACCGTCGAAGTCCGCGTTGAACGCGGTGCACACGAGCGGGTGGATCTGAATGGCCTTGCCCTCGACCAGCTGCGGCTCGAAGGCCTGGATGCCCAGACGGTGCAGGGTCGGCGCACGGTTCAGCAGCACCGGGTGCTCGGCGATGACCTCTTCGAGCACGTCGTACACGACCGTGCGGCCGCGCTCGACCATGCGCTTGGCCGACTTGATGTTCTGCGCGTGGTTCAGGTCCACCAGGCGCTTCATCACGAACGGCTTGAAGAGCTCCAGCGCCATGGCCTTGGGCAGACCGCACTGGTGCAGCTTGAGCTGCGGGCCGACGACGATGACCGAACGGGCCGAGTAGTCGACTCGCTTGCCGAGCAGGTTCTGACGGAAACGACCCTGCTTACCCTTCAGCATGTCGCTGAGGGACTTCAGCGGACGGTTACCGGGACCGGTCACCGGGCGGCCGCGGCGGCCGTTGTCGAACAGCGCGTCGACGGCCTCCTGCAGCATCCGCTTCTCGTTGTTCACGATGATCTCGGGGGCACCGAGGTCAAGGAGACGCTTGAGGCGGTTGTTCCGGTTGATGACACGGCGGTACAGGTCGTTCAGGTCGGAGGTCGCGAAGCGGCCACCGTCCAGCTGCACCATCGGACGCAGGTCCGGCGGGATCACCGGGATGCAGTCCAGCACCATGCCGTTGGGGCTGTTGCGGGTCTGCAGGAAGGCGGAGACGACCTTGAGGCGCTTGAGCGCACGGGTCTTCTTCTGGCCCTTGCCGGTCCGGATGATCTCGCGGAGCTTCTCGGCCTCCTCGTCGAGGTCGAAGGACTCCAGGCGCTTCTGCAGAGCAGCGGCGCCCATGCCGCCCATGAAGTACGTGCCGAAGCGGTCACGCAGCTCGCGGTAGAGCAGCTCATCGCCCTCCAGGTCCTGGACCTTGAGGTTCTTGAAGCGGTTCCACACCTCGTCGAGACGGTCGATCTCGCGCTGGGCGCGGTCGCGCAGCTGCTTCATCTCACGCTCGGCGCCCTCGCGCACCTTGCGGCGCACATCGGCCTTGGCGCCCTCGGCCTCCAGCTCGGCGAGGTCCGCCTCGAGCTTCTTGGCGCGGGCCTCCAGGTCGGCGTCGCGGCGCTGCTCGATCTGCTGGCGCTCGACGGAGACATGGGCCTCCAGCGAGGGCAGATCGCGCGTGCGGCGCTCGTCGTCCACCCACGTGATCATGTAGGCGGCGAAGTAGATGACCTTCTCGAGGTCCTTCGGGGCGAGGTCGAGCAGGTAGCCCAGACGCGACGGAACGCCCTTGAAGTACCAGATGTGGGTGACGGGAGCGGCCAGCTCGATGTGGCCCATCCGCTCACGGCGCACCTTGGCGCGGGTGACCTCGACGCCACAGCGCTCACAGATGATGCCCTTGAAGCGGACGCGCTTGTACTTGCCGCAGTAGCACTCCCAGTCCCTGGTCGGACCGAAGATCTTCTCGCAGAAGAGTCCGTCCTTTTCGGGCTTGAGGGTGCGGTAGTTGATGGTCTCCGGCTTCTTGACCTCACCGTGGGACCACTGACGGATGTCGTCAGCAGTGGCGAGGCCGATCCGCAGCTCGTCGAAGAAGTTGACGTCGAGCACTTGTCGTCAATCCCTCTTTCAGGGTCGTGTCTTCGGGTCTGACTGGGGGTCCGGGGAGAGGCCGGGGCGGTCGCGGTGGACTTTTCGCCCCGGCCAGACCCGTCAGACCTCTTCGACGCTGCTCGGCTCGCGCCGCGACAGGTCGATACCGAGCTCCTCCGCAGCGCGGAAGACGTCCTCGTCGGTGTCGCGCATCTCGATGGACATGCCGTCGGACGACAGCACCTCCACGTTGAGGCACAGGGACTGCATCTCCTTGATGAGGACCTTGAAGGACTCAGGGATGCCGGGCTCGGGGATGTTCTCGCCCTTGACGATGGCCTCGTAGACCTTCACTCGGCCGGTGACGTCGTCGGACTTGATGGTCAGCAGCTCCTGGAGGGCGTACGCGGCGCCGTAGGCCTCGAGCGCCCACACCTCCATCTCACCGAAGCGCTGGCCACCGAACTGAGCCTTACCACCCAGCGGCTGCTGGGTGATCATCGAGTACGGACCGGTGGAGCGGGCGTGCAGCTTGTCGTCCACCAGGTGGTGCAGCTTGAGGATGTACATGTAGCCGACGGAGATCGGGTCCGGGAACGGCTCGCCGGAGCGGCCGTCGAACATCCGGGCCTTGCCGGACGACTGGACCAGGCGGTCGCCGTCGCGGTTCGGGATCGTCGAGTCGAAGAGACCGGAGATCTCGTCCTCGCGGGCGCCGTCGAAGACCGGGGTCGCGACATTGGTGCCCGGCGCCACCTCATCGGCGCCGATCGCCTGCAGCCGCTGCATCCACTCCTCGGAGCCTTCGACCTTCCAGCCGCGGGAGGCCAGCCAGCCGAGGTGGATCTCCAGGACCTGTCCCGGGTTCATCCGGGACGGGACACCCAGCGGGTTGAGGATGATGTCGACCGGGGTGCCGTCCTCCAGGAACGGCATGTCCTCGACCGGCAGGATCTTGGAGATGACGCCCTTGTTGCCGTGGCGGCCGGCGAGCTTGTCACCGTCGGTGATCTTGCGCTTCTGCGCCACGTAGACGCGGACCAGCTGGTTCACGCCCGGGGGCAGCTCGTCGCCCTCCTCGCGGTCGAAGACGCGCACGCCGATGACCTTGCCGATCTCGCCGTGCGGCACCTTCAGCGAGGTGTCACGGACCTCACGGGCCTTCTCGCCGAAGATCGCGCGCAGCAGGCGCTCCTCCGGGGTCAGCTCGGTCTCACCCTTCGGGGTGACCTTGCCGACCAGGATGTCCCCGGCCACGACCTCGGCGCCGATGCGGATGATGCCGCGCTCGTCGAGGTCGGCCAGGACCTCCTCGGAGACGTTCGGGATGTCCCGGGTGATCTCCTCGGGGCCGAGCTTGGTGTCACGGGCGTCGACCTCGTGCTCCTCGATGTGGATCGAGGAGAGGACGTCGTCCTGCACCAGACGCTGGCTGAGGATGATCGCGTCCTCGTAGTTGTGGCCCTCCCACGGCATGAACGCCACCAGGAGGTTCTTGCCGAGCGCCATCTCGCCGTCCTCGGTGGACGGGCCGTCGGCCAGCACCTGGCCGGCGATCACCCGCGCGCCCTCGTCCACGACGACCTTCTGGTTGAAGGAGGTGCCCTGGTTGGAGCGGGAGAACTTGGCCACCCGGTAGGTGTTGTAGGTGCCGTCGTCGTTGGCCACCGTCACGTAGTCGGCGGAGACCTCCTGGACCACACCGTCCTTCTCGGCCTTGATGACGTCACCGGCGTCGACCGCGCAGCGGTACTCCATACCGGTGCCGACCAGCGGGGACTCCGCCTTGAGCAGCGGCACGGCCTGGCGCATCATGTTCGATCCCATGAGCGCGCGGTTGGCGTCGTCGTGCTCGAGGAACGGGATCATCGCGGTCGCGACCGACACCATCTGGCGCGGCGAGACGTCCATGTAGTCGACGTCGTCGCCCGGGATGTAGTCGACCTCGCCGCCACGGCGGCGGACCAGGACGCGGTTCTCGGCGAAGTGCAGATCGTCCGTCAGCGGCGCGTTGGCCTGCGCGATGACGAATCGGTCCTCTTCGTCGGCCGTCAGGTAGTCGACGTCGTCGGTGACGACACCGTCGACGACCTTCCGGTACGGGGTCTCGATGAAACCGAACGCGTTGACCCGGCCGTACGAGGCGAGCGAGCCGATCAGACCGATGTTCGGGCCTTCGGGCGTCTCGATCGGGCACATGCGGCCGTAGTGCGACGGGTGCACGTCTCGGACCTCGAAGCCCGCCCGCTCACGGGACAGACCACCGGGGCCCAGCGCGTTCAGACGACGCTTGTGGGTCAGACCCGACAGCGGGTTCGTCTGGTCCATGAACTGCGACAGCTGGCTGGTGCCGAAGAACTCCTTGATGGAGGCGACGACCGGCCGGATGTTGATCAGGGTCTGCGGCGTGATCGCCTCGACGTCCTGAGTCGTCATGCGCTCGCGGACGACGCGCTCCATACGGGCCAGACCCGTACGGACCTGGTTCTGGATCAGCTCGCCGACGTTACGGATACGGCGGTTGCCGAAGTGGTCGATGTCGTCGGTCTCGACGACGATCATCTGACCGTTCTCGCCGGTCGTCTCGGTCTCACCGGCGTGCAGCTTCACCAGGTACTTGATCGAGGCGATGACGTCCTCGACCGTCAGGACGCCCGCGTCCAGCGGAGCGGCCGCACCCAGCTTCTTGTTGACCTTGTAGCGGCCGACCTTCGCGAGGTCGTAGCGCTTGGGGTTGAAGTAGAGGTTCTCGAGCAGCGTCTGCGCGGCCTCACGCGTCGGGGGCTCGCCCGGGCGCAGCTTGCGGTAGATGTCGAGCAGTGCATCGTCCTGGCCCTGGGTGTGGTCCTTCTCCAGGGTGGCGCGCATGGACTCGTACTCGCCGAACTCCTCGAGGATCTGCTCGGTGGTCCAGCCCAGCGCCTTCAGCAGGACGGTGATGGACTGCTTGCGCTTGCGGTCGATGCGGACACCGACCATGTCGCGCTTGTCGATCTCCATCTCCAGCCAGGCACCCCGGGACGGGATGACCTTGACGGAGAAGATGTCCTTGTCGGACGTCTTGTCGATGGAGGAGTCGAAGTACACACCCGGCGAGCGCACCAGCTGAGACACCACGACACGCTCGGTGCCGTTGATGACGAAGGTGCCCTTGTTGGTCATGAGCGGGAAGTCGCCCATGAAGACCGTCTGGGACTTGATCTCACCGGTCTCGTTGTTGGTGAACTCGGCCGTGACGAAGAGCGGGGCGGCGTACGTGAAGTCGCGCTCCTTGCACTCGTCGATCGAGTTCTTCGGGGGCTCGAAGCGGTGATCGCGGAAGGTCAGGGACATCGACCCGGAGAAGTCCTCGATCGGGGAGATCTCCTCGAAGATCTCTTCCAGACCGGACTTGGTGGGGACGTCCTGACCGCTGTCCAGCGCAGCCTCGACGCGAGCCTTCCAGGCGGCATTGCCGAGCAGCCAATCGAAGCTCTCGGTCTGCAGCGCAAGGAGGTTCGGAACCTCGAGAGGCTCCTTGATCTTCGCAAATGAGATGCGCAGCGGGGCGGTGCTGGCGCCGTTGTTCGTATTGGCAGTCGAGGCGTTGCGCGAGGCGGCCAAGAGGGGGTCCTTCCGAGGGCTCGGACTCACTACGCGCGTGCCGGTCCCAACTCGAGCCACAGAAGGAAATCCCTGGTCAGAGAGATTTCCTCGGCAGTGCTCTCAGGTGGGCATGCCCCTGGTGACGGGCAGGAGGCAGCTAACAGGCAGCGCAAAGGGTCAGTGTAGCCACTTGGCACACTGATGTCCAGCTCCGAGTTTCTGAGACCGGCAGAGCCAATCTCTCCCTCCGCTGAGGGGGCCGCTCCCCCTCGTTGTCTTCTCGTTGTTTTCGAACGCCTGCAGCCACTCAATGCGCCTCAAGCGCATATCGATACTGCCCGCTTCGCCGACGATCCATGCCTCGGACTTGGATCGGTGTGACGTCGCGTCCTGAGAATTGCGCGCTGCGTGCCGTTCGTCAAGGCCCCCCACTCCGGCGAGATCGTCACAGGGCGTGGCGACGGGCAACGAAGATCACCATACCCGCAGGGACCGACAAGGCAACGCAGCCGTGACGGAAGCGCCGAAGGGCGACCACCCCAACGGGTGATCGCCCTTACGGAACGGAGCGGGTCAGCGGGCCCGGCAGAGCCCGCCTCTGGGCCCGCCCCCTCGGGTCACTTGACCTCGACGGAGGCGCCGGCGCCCTTGAGGGACTCGGCGGCCTTCTCGGCCTGCTCCTTGTTGACCTTCTCCAGAACCGGCTTCGGGGTGCCGTCGACGAGGTCCTTGGCCTCCTTCAGACCCAGCGAGGTCAGCTCACGCACGACCTTGATGACCTGGATCTTCTTCTCGCCGGCGCCGGTGAGGATGACGTCGAACTCGTCCTTCTCCGGCTCGGCCTCGGCCGCGGCACCCGGGGCACCCGGGGCAACGGCGATGGCGGCCGGGGCGGCGGCGGTGACGTCGAACTTCTCCTCGAAGGCCTTCACGAACTCGGAGAGCTCGATGAGGGTCATCTCTTCGAACTGCGCGAGCAGGTCGTCCTGGCTGAGCTTCGCCATGTTGGCGGTCCTTCCACTAAATCGGCTGGTGCCGGATGTACATGTCGGCGGGCACGGGCCCGCTGGGCAGCGGGAGAGTTACTCCGCGGCCTCGGCGGGAGCCGGCTCGCCGGCACCGCCCTGCTCTTCCTTCTTGACGCGAAGCGCCTCCGCGGTGCGGACGAACTTCGACGGAAGCGCCTGGAAGAGCGCCGCAGCCTGGGACTGCTTGCCCTTCATGGCGCCCGCCAGCTTGGCGAGCAGCACCTCGCGGGACTCGAGGTCCGCGAGCTTCTTGATCTCGTCGGCGGACAGCGCCTTGCCGTCAAGGACACCGCCCTTGATGACGAGAGCGGGGTTCTCCTTGGCGAAGTCACGGAGACCCTTCGCCGCCTCGACCGGGTCACCGGTCACGAAAGCGACGGCCGACGAACCCGCGAACAGGTCGTCGAGCGTGGAGATCCCGGCCTCGTTGGCCGCGATCTTGGTCAGCGTGTTCTTCACCACACGGTACTGAGCGTTCTCACCGAGCGAACGGCGCAGCTCCTTGAGCTGCGCGACGGTGAGACCGGTGTACGCGGTCACAAGAGCTGCGTTGGAGTTACGGAACTTGTCCGTCATCTCCTCGACGGCCGCGACCTTGTCAGGCCTCGCCATGAGCCTCGGCCTCCTTCCGGGTGATGAGGACCGCATCGGCCGGGCAAGGAGGCTGAACAAAACGAAACGCCCCGGCGCAGGCGCTCGGGGCGGGACTCGACCTCACGGGCTCGCGGCCCGATCGGGAGTCCATCCACAATCACCTGCGCAGGTCGTCCGCAGCTAGCGGATCCTTCGGCCGCCGCGCCCTTGGGAGGCACAGCAGCGACCAGCGGTCTTTGGCTTCTGTGGAAGGCTACGCGAACGGGCCGCGGCCAGGCAAATCGGCTCTTCCGTCAGGTCAGCTCTGCTGACCCAGGGCGTCCTCGAAGTTCATGGTGTCCGAGGCCGGCGGCTCCTCGACGGTGACCTTGGTGCCGTAGTCCGAGTAGAAGACCGTCGAGTCGTACGTCCCGTTGTTGCTCTCGGCCTGCTCCCGCTTCTTGACCAGGAGGTTGTCACCGTCGATCCACAGGTCGATGGTCTCGGTCTCCATGCCCGAGGTCTCCAGCTGCTTCTGCAGGGCCTCGAGGTCCGACTGGGTGAGGTCTTTGGACTGCATCTTGGCCAGCTCGGAGACCTTCACGGTGCCGGTGTAGTGGGTCGCCTTGACGCCCTTGACCGACTCCGAGCCCACGCTCTTGACCTGGCCGGTGGCGATCAGCAGCTGCACCGAACGCGCCGGGTCGGTGTTCTGCATCTGGTCCTTGAGGAACTCGCCGGAGGCGCCGGCCTGCTTGGCCAGGGTGTCGTAGTCGTACTTCATCCAGTGCTTGCCGCCCGCCTGCGCCGCGAACTCGGGGCCGAGGTTCATGAACATCGCGTCGGGCGTGTAGCGAGCCTCCATGGGCTTGCCCGCCAGCGGCGAGTTCTGGACCGACCCGCCCGTCTGCGTGATGGTCATGTTGGCGCGCATACCGTCCGCCCAGTCCATCGCGCCGGACATGGCCGAGTTCTGCGTACCCATCTTCGTGGTGCCCTCGACCTTGGCCGAGTGCTGCTGGTCCGTCTGCTGCGAGGCGAGCTTCAGGGCGGCGAGCGGGCCGCCCACCGACTCGGCGGCCTTGTCGGAACCTTCGTTCGACTTGTTGCTGCTGTCGGCCTTGTCGCTCCCGCAGGCCGTGAGGCCGACCACCAGAACCACACCGCTGAGCACCGCCGCACTCCGAGCAGCGAAACGAGTACCGCGCACAGGTCCCCCTATGTCTTTGCTTCTTATTTATCTTTTACGACTGCTGAGACTGTATCTGAGGGGACGCACAACGCAGCGAGCCGGGTTCCCGCCCTCCACTTGGGAGGTGCGGGAACCCGGCTCACAGGGGTTGAGTGCCGCCTCATACGGCACTCAGAGCGCACTGGAGCGCGCTCACCACACGTTCAGAACGTGCTCAGACGGCAGAACGTGCTCAGACGGCCTCGTCCTCGACCAGCAGGTTGCGGGTGCGGTTGGCGTCCAGCGGGATGCCAGGGCCCATCGTGGTGGTCAGGGTCGCCTTCTTGATGTAGCGGCCCTTGGCGGCGGACGGCTTGAGACGGTTGATCTCCTCGAGCGCCGCGGCGTAGTTCTCCACCAGCTTGGTCTCGTCGAAGGAGACCTTGCCGATGATGAAGTGCAGGTTCGAGTGCTTGTCGACGCGGAACTCGATCTTGCCGCCCTTGATGTCGGTGACGGCCTTGGCCACGTCGGGGGTGACGGTGCCGGTCTTCGGGTTCGGCATCAGACCACGCGGACCGAGCACCCGGCCCAGGCGGCCGACCTTGCCCATGAGGTCCGGGGTGGCGACGACGGCGTCGAAGTCCAGCCGGCCCTTGGACACCTCGTCGATCAGCTCGTCGGAGCCGACGATGTCGGCGCCGGCGGCCTCCGCGGCCGCAGCACGGTCACCGGTCGCGAAGACCAGGACCCGGGCGGTCTTTCCGGTGCCGTGCGGAAGGTTCACGGTGCCGCGGACCATCTGGTCGGCCTTGCGCGGGTCGACACCCAGGCGCATGGCCACCTCGACGGTCGCGTCGAACTTGGTCGCGGAAGTCTCCTTGGCGAGCCGGACGGCCTCGAGCGGGGCGTACGCGCGCTCCCGGTCGATCTTGGCGTCCGCGCTGCGGAAGGTCTTGCTGCGCTTCACTGCTGCTCCTGAAAGGTTGTGGAGTTCGTGGTGCGGGCCGCGCCCGGCCCTGCCACGGTGGTGCTACGGGGGTGTCAGTCCTCGACCGTGATGCCCATGGAGCGGGCGGTGCCGGCGATGATCTTCTCGGCGGCGTCCAGGTCGTTGGCGTTCAGGTCGGGCATCTTGGTGGTGGCGATGTCGCGGACCTGGTCGCGGGTGATCTTGGCGACCTTGGTCTTGTGCGGCTCGCCGGAGCCCTTCTCCACACCCGCGGCCTTGAGGATCAGCTTGGCGGCCGGCGGAGTCTTGGTGACGAAGGTGAAGGAACGGTCCTCGTAGACCGTGATCTCCACCGGCACGACCATGCCGCGCTGCGACTCGGTCGCGGCGTTGTAGGCCTTGCAGAACTCCATGATGTTGACGCCGTGCTGGCCCAGCGCGGGGCCGACCGGCGGAGCCGGGTTCGCGGCACCGGCCTGGATCTGGAGCTTGATCAGCCCCGTGACCTTCTTCTTCTTGGGAGGCATGCTCTCTCCGGGTCTTAGTGAGAGGTGGTTCGCCTCCGAACCGGATCATCCGGATGGAGGCATACCGCACAACAGTAACGGGTATAGCCGTGCGGCCTAAAACCGAGCAGGTCAGACAGGCCGCGAAAGCCCGTCTGACCTGATCGGAAGGTTCGTATGGTCAGTTCTTCTGGATCTGGTCGAAGCTCAGCTCGACCGGTGTCTCCCGGCCGAAGATCTCCACCAGGCCCTTGACCTTCTTCGAGTCGGCGTTGATCTCGTTGATCGTCGCCTGCAGCGTCGCGAAGGGGCCGTCGGTGACCGTGACCGAGTCGCCCACCTCGAAGTCCAGCACCTGGACCTCGACCTTGCGGCTCGGCGCCGGCAGGCCCGCCTCCTCGGCGGCGGCCTTGGCGGCCTTCTCCTCGGCCTCCGGGGCGAGCATCTTGACGATCTCGTCCAGGGTCAGCGGGTACGGGTCGTACGCGTTGCCCACGAAGCCGGTGACGCCCGGGGTGTTGCGGACCACGCCCCAGGACTCGTTCGTCAGGTCCATGCGCACCAGCACATAGCCGGGCAGCTTGTTCTGGCGCACGGTGCGGCGGTCGCCGTTCTTGATCTGGACGACCTCTTCCTGCGGCACCTCGGCCTGGAAGATGTAGTCCTCGACGTTCAGCGATACGGCGCGCTGCTCGAGGTTGGTCTTCACGCGGTTCTCGTAGCCCGCGTAGGTGTGGATGACGTACCACTCGCCGGGGAGGGTACGCAGCTCCTCACGCAGAGCCTCGACCGGGTCGACCGCAATCTCTTCTTCGGCGGTCTCTTCCTCGGCCTCTTCTGCGTCAGCCTCTTCTTCGGCCTCTTCTTCGGCCTCTTCTGCGTCGACCTCGGCAGCGTCCTCGGCCGCCAGGACAGCGTCCTCGTCCTCGACGCGGACCGCATCCTTCTCGGCCGGCTCTCCCGCCTCAGCCTCCGCAGCCTCGGCCTGGTCCTCATCGGCAGCCTCGATGATGTCGAGCTCGTCCTCATCGGACTCGACGGCCGCGGCGGCCTCGTTCAGGTTCGGGTCAGACACGGTGGCTGCTTCTTCCTGGCTTCAAGAGGGGTGGAACGTACGAAGGGGCAACTCGGGACAGCGCCACCCTTCGAGGGTCAGCCAAAGACGTACTTGATGGCTTGGTTGAACCCGTAGTCAATCACGGTAACGATGCCGATCATGATGAGCACAAAGACGATCACCACAGTGGTGTACGTCGACAGCTGGCCACGCGTGGGCCACACGACCTTGCGCAGCTCAGCGACGATCTGGCGGTAGAAGAGCGCGAGCCTGCCGAAAGGCCCCTTCTTGGCGCGCTTGCCACCACGGCGGCTCTTCTTGGCCGCCACCTCTTCTTCGGGACGACCGCTTTCAGGCGTCGCGGTGGAGCCAAGGGCTTCCGTCACTACGTCCTCACCTGAATCCGGGTCGTGGCCGTGCCGCGTCCGGCTCGGCCGCACAGCGGTGCATTCTCAGTACGCGCCCACGCACCCTGGTAAATGTGCGTGTAGCAGGGCCGGAGGGACTTGAACCCCCAACCGCTGGTTTTGGAGACCAGTGCTCTACCAATTGAGCTACGACCCTTTGCGGCTCCACCCAACCTACCGCATCCACCCGGCTCCATGGAGTGCGCGAGGCGAAACGGCTGTTGAGCGGCCAACGACGGATGAGTGTACGTGGTCGAGGGCCGGGCGTCGAACGAGAAGCGCCCATGGCGCCCGTAAACCCGCGTGCCGCGCTATTCGGCGGTCTGGGACCATGCACATATGACCGCTGCGACTCCCTCTGCGTCTTCCCCCTCCGTCCCGCCCAAGCAGTCCCCGACAGAGCGCCGTGTCTCCGCCCGTATCGGAGCCATTTCCGAGTCAGCCACGCTCGCCGTCGACGCCAAGGCCAAGGCCCTCAAGGCCGCCGGGCGCCCGGTGATCGGCTTCGGCGCGGGCGAGCCCGACTTCCCCACGCCCGACTACATCGTCGAAGCGGCGGTGGAGGCCTGCCGCACCCCGAAGTACCACCGCTACACCCCGGCCGGCGGGCTGCCCGAGCTCAAGGCCGCGATCGCCGCGAAGACGCTGCGCGACAGCGGCTACGAGGTCGAGGCGGCACAGGTCCTGGTGACCAACGGCGGCAAGCAGGCGATCTACGAGGCGTTCGCGGCGATCCTGGACCCGGGCGACGAGGTCATCGTCCCCGCCCCGTACTGGACCACCTACCCCGAGTCGATCCGGCTCGCGGGCGGCGTCCCGGTCGAGGTCGTCGCCGACGAGACCACCGGCTACCGGGTCTCCGTGGAGCAGCTGGAGGCGGCCCGCACCGAGCGCACCAAGGTGCTGCTCTTCGTCTCCCCGTCCAACCCCACCGGCGCCGTCTACCCGCGTGAGCAGGTCGAGGCGATCGGGCGCTGGGCGGCCGAGCACGGGCTGTGGGTGCTCACCGACGAGATCTACGAGCACCTGGTGTACGGGGACGCGGAATTCCACTCGCTGCCCGTCGTGGTGCCCGAGCTGCGGGACAAGTGCATCGTGGTCAACGGCGTGGCGAAGACGTACGCCATGACCGGCTGGCGGGTGGGCTGGGTCATCGGCCCCAAGGACGTCGTCAAGGCCGCGACCAACCTGCAGTCGCACGCCACGTCCAACGTGAGCAATGTCGCACAGGCCGCCGCCCTGGCCGCCGTCGCGGGCGACCTGGACGCCGTGGCCGCGATGCGCGAGGCCTTCGACCGCCGCCGCCGCACCATCGTGCGGATGCTGAACGAGATCGACGGCGTGGAGTGCCCCGAGCCCGAGGGCGCCTTCTACGCCTACCCCTCGGTGAAGGGGCTGGTCGGCAAGGAGATCCGCGGCAAGCGCCCGCAGAGCTCCGTGGAGCTGGCCGAGCTGATCCTGGAGGAGGCCGAGGTCGCGGTCGTCCCGGGCGAGGCCTTCGGCACCCCGGGCTATCTGCGGCTCTCGTACGCGCTGGGCGACGAGGACCTGGTCGAGGGGATCTCCCGGCTGCAGAAGCTGCTGGGCGAGGCGCGCGACTGATTTCGCGCACTCCCCTCTCTTTTTTCGCGCACTCTCTTTCGCGCACTCCCCTCAGAGGCGCGCTCAGACGCACGTGACGCGGGCGCTCGGCGGTGGCCGGGCGCCCGCGTCCGTTTACGCCCGCCCTTTAGACCCGCATTCATGTGCGGGCAAGCCCCCGTTCGGCGAAAGCGGTACCGGCGGGCTCCGGGCTGCGGCAGTATCTGCAGATGGCACGTGACGTACTTCTGCTCCCCAAAGCGCATCTCCATCTGCATTTCACCGGCTCCATGCGTCCCGCCACGCTGCTCGAGCTCGCCGACAAGTACGGCGTCCACCTCCCGGAAGCGCTCAGCGGCGGCGAGCCCCCCAAACTGCGGGCCACCGACGAGCGCGGCTGGTTCCGGTTCCAGCGGCTGTACGACATCGCGCGGTCCTGTCTGCGCGAGCCCGAGGACATCCAGCGGCTGGTGCGCGAGGCCGCCGAGGAGGACGTACGGGACGGCGCCAGGTGGCTGGAGATCCAGGTCGACCCCACCTCGTACGCCCCGCGGCTGGGCGGTCTGATCCCGGCACTGGAGATCATCCTGGACGCCGTGGAGACCGCCTCCCGGGACACCGGGCTCGGGATGCGGGTGCTGGTCGCCGCCAACCGTATGAAGCACCCCCTGGAAGCGCGCACGCTGGCCCGGCTGGCGGTCCGCTTCGCCGACCGCGGCGTCATCGGCTTCGGGCTGTCCAACGACGAGCGGCGCGGCCTGGCCCGGGACTTCGACCGGGCCTTCGCCATCGCCCGCGACGGCGGCCTGCTGGCGGCCCCGCACGGCGGCGAGCTGTCGGGCCCCAGCAGCGTCCGCGACTGCCTGGACGACCTCGGCGCCCAGCGGGTCGGCCACGGCGTACGGGCCGCCGAGGACCCCCGGCTGCTGCGCCGGCTCGCCGAGCGCGGCGTGACCTGCGAGGTGTGCCCGTCCTCGAACGTGGCCCTGGGCGTCTACGAGAAGCCGGAGGACGTGCCGCTGCGCACCCTGTACGAGGCCGGGGTGCCGATGGCGCTGGGCGCCGACGACCCGCTGCTGTTCGGATCGCGGCTGGCGGCCCAGTACGAGCTGGCGCGCGAGCACCACGACTTCACGGACACCGAGCTGGCCGAGCTGGCCCGCCAGTCCATCCGCGGCTCGGCGGCCCCCAAGGACGTGGCCGCGCGGCTGCTCGCGGACATCGACGCCTGGCTGGTGGCCGGGTGAGCGAGGCGACAGCGGAGGAGCGGTCTCTCAAAGGGGAGCGACCTGCCTTAGCGGACCGGTCTGCCTTGGAAGAGCAAGCTGCCTTGGAAGAGCGGGCGCCAGAGGAGCTGTCTCCGTCACAGGAGCTGCCTTCTGTGGGCGAGCAGCCCGAGAAGCGGGTGACCTGGGCGGAGCTCTTCTTCGATCTGATCTTCGTCTTCGCGATCACCCAGGTCAGCGCGCTGCTACGGGCCGACCACTCCTTGGAGGGGATCGGGCGCGCGCTGGTGGTCTTCATCCCGGTCTACTGGGTATGGGTCGCCACCTCGCTGCACTCCAACCGGCAGGACATCGAGAATCCGCTGGACCGGCTGGGCGTCTTCTCGGTGGGCCTGTGTGCGCTCTTCATGGGCCTGGCCCTGCCCCAGGCGTACGGCGACCGCGGAATCCTGTTCGGCGGCGCGTACTGGGTCTCCCGGCTCGTCATTCAGGCGCTGGTGCTGCGCTGGCAGTACGGATGGCTCAACGGCTTCGGGGTCGCGGCGGCCGTCACCGGCCCGATGCTGCTGCTCGGCGGCTTCCTGGACGGCACGGCGCGCATCGCGCTGTGGGCCGGCGCCGCGCTCGTCGACACGGCGGTGCCGCTGGTGCTCCGGCGGCGGCTGGCGGCCGCGGAGGTCCGCTTCGAGCCCTCGCATCTGCCGGAGCGGTTCGGGCTGCTGGTGATCGTCGCACTGGGCGAGTCGATCGTGGCGATCGGCGCGCCGGCCACCGAGTCCCACGGGCTCGGCGTGGCCGAGTTGACCGCGGTGAGCGGGGCCTTTGTGCTGGCGGCGGGGTTGTGGTGGGTCTACTTCGCGTTCGCGGCGAGCGCGATGCGGTTCGCGGTGGCCACCTCGGCCCGCCAGGTGGACACGGTCCGCGAGGTCCTTTCGTACGCCCATATCGGGCTGATCGGCGGGGTGATCGCGGTCGCGGTCGGGATGCATGACGCGGTGGCGCATCCGGGGCACCATCTCCCGGCGGGCGTGGCGGGGCTGCTGTTCGGCGGTACGGCGCTGTATCTGGCCATGTTCGGCTACACCCGGTGGCGGATGTTCCGGTTGGTCTCCACGACCAGGCTCGGGACGGCCGCGGTGGTGCTGGCCGTGCTGCCGCTCGGCCTGCACCTCCCGGCGCTGGCGTCCCTGTGGCTGCTGGCGGGCCTGCTGACGGGGCTCAACGCGCTGGAGTGGGCCCGGGCGCGCCGCTCGTAGGGGCTTCGTAGGGGCCTCGTAGGGGCTGGTCTCAGAGGCTGACGCCGACCGTCACCGGCTCGTTGACGAGCGTGACCCCGAACGCGGCCTCGACCCCGGCGACGACCTCGCGGGCGAGCGCGAGCAGGTCCTCGGTCGTGGCCTCGCCCCGGTTGGTCAGGGCGAGGGTGTGCTTGGTGGAGATGCGGGCCGGGCCGGTGCCGTAGCCCTTGGTGAAGCCCGCCTTGTCGATCAGCCATGCGGCGGAGGTCTTGATCCGCCCCTCCCCCGCCGGATAGGCGGGCGGGGTCACGTCGGGGCCCAGGCGCTCGGCGACGCGGGCCAGGAAGGCGGCGTGGGCCTCTTCGGTCAGCATCGGGTTGGTGAAGAAAGAGCCCGCGGACCAGGTGTCGTGGTCCTGCGGGTCGAGGACCATCCCCTTCCTCGCGCGGAGCTTCAGGACCTCGTCGCGGGCGGTGGCCACGGGCACCCGCTCCCCCACCTCCACGCCGAGGGCGCGGGCGGTCTCCGCGTACTTGATCGGCGCGGACAGACCGCCCGCGTCCTCCAGCGCGAAGCGCACCCGCAGCACCACATGGCGCCCCGGGTCGGCCTTGAAGCGGCTGTGCCGGTAGGCGAATCCGCAGTCGGCGTTCGGGATGGTCACGACGGTCTCGGTGCGCCGGTCGTACGCGACGACCTCGGTGATCGTGGCCGAGACCTCCTGGCCGTACGCGCCCACGTTCTGGATCGGGGTCGCCCCCGCGGAGCCGGGGATTCCGGCCAGGCACTCGATCCCGGCGAGTCCGGCCCCGACCGTACGGGCCACCGCGTCCGACCAGTTCTCGCCCGCGGCCAGCTCCAGTCGGCCGCCGTCGAGGGTGAAGCCGCTGGTCGCGATGCGCAGGGCGGTGCCGTCGAAGCCCTTGTCGGCGATGACCAGATTGCTGCCGCCGCCTATGACCAGGAGCGGGGTCCCGGCCGCGTCGGCCTCCCGGACCGCCGCGATCACCTCGTCGTCGGTGGTGGCCGTGAGCAGCCGGCCGGCCGGGCCGCCGAGGCGGAAGGTGGTGAAGGGGGCCAGGGGCGCGTCGTGGAGTTCCTGCACGCGCTCAAGAGTACGGGGGCGCCCCGGCGGGGCCTGGCCTGGCCCGGCCCGTGGGGCGCCTCTCGTGCTCCCTGCCGCCGGGCGGTCTCAGGCGAGGCGGACGACGGCGCGGGCCCGGCCCAGCACCTTCTGCCCCGCGCTGGTCGCCACGATGTCGACGCGGACCGTACGGGCCTCGTCGTCCAGCTTGGCGGCGACCTTCGCGGTCACCTCGACGGCCGAGCCCTTCTCGTCGTTCGGCACGACGACCGGCTTGGTGAAGCGCACCCCGTACTCCACGACGGCCGCCGGGTCCCCGGCCCAGTCGGTCACCACGCGGCCCGCCTCGGCCATGGTGAACATGCCGTGCGCGATGACGTCGGGGAGGCCGACCTCCTTGGCGAACTTCTCGTTCCAGTGGATCGGGTTGAAGTCCCCCGACGCGCCCGCGTACTGGACGAGGTCCGCGCGGGTCACGGGGAATTCCTGCGCGGGCAGCTCGGTGCCGACCTCGACGTCGTCGTACGAGACCTTGGCTGTCATCTGCCGTCCTTTGCTGCCTGGGCGTCCTGGGCCGCCGCCGGGGCGTCCTGGGCCGCCGGGGTGTCCTGGGCCTCGACGGCGCGGGACACGAGGGTCGTGTAGGAGGTCACCACGTGCTCCCCGGCCTCATCGTGCACCTCACCGCGGACGGACAAAATGTCATTACCGGCCAGCGACTTGATCGAGTCGATCGTCGAGGTGACCGTGACACGGTCACCCGCGTGCAGCGGACGCGAGTAGACGAACCTCTGGTCGCCGTGCACCACCCGGCTGTAGTCCAGGCCCAGCTGCGGGTCCTCGATCACCTGCTGCCCGGCGGCCTTGAACGTGAGCGCGAAAACGAAGGTCGGCGGGGCGATCACATCGGGGTGGTCGAATGCCTTGGCCGCCTCCGGATCGAAGTACACCGGATTGGCGTCGTTGATCGCCTCGGCGAATTCGCGGATCTTCTCCCGGCCGACCTCATAGGGCGCGGTGGGCGGGTAGGACCGCCCGACGAACGACTGGTCGAGCGCCATCGACTCGGCACCTCCTGCGGTTGATGTTGTGCTCAGGATCCTGTTGTGGAACGAAAGCCTGGGGCACAGAACGTCATGGAACGAAACAAGGTCGCCCCCGCGTGTGGGGGGCGACCTTGAATGCGGTCTATACGATCTATCTGACCGTCGCGTTTATCGCGTCTCGCGGTGCGCGGTGTGCGAGTTGCAACGCGGGCAGTGCTTCTTCAGTTCAAGACGATCCGGGTCATTACGCCGGTTCTTCTTGGTGATGTAGTTCCGCTCCTTGCACTCCACGCAGGCCAGCGTGATCTTCGGGCGGACGTCGGTGGCAGCCACGTGAGTGCTCCTTGACGAACGGATGGATGAACGCAGAAATAGTAGCCGATCGAAGGACCGACCCCACAATCGGCTACGGTGAGTAGCGGTGACCGGACTTGAACCGGTGACACAGCGATTATGAGCCGCTTGCTCTACCGACTGAGCTACACCGCTGCGATGCGATCGATCCCCCACCCGACCTGAGCCGAGCGGGAAACCTCACACATCAGAGCCCCAATACGGAATCGAACCGTAGACCTTCTCCTTACCATGGAGACGCTCTGCCGACTGAGCTATTGGGGCGAGCGATGAAGACATTACACGCTCGGGCGCCGAAGGTGAAATCCGTATCGGGGGGCGTCGTCACGGTCCGCCACCGTCCGCTCAGGCACCACACCGGTACGACTATTCGGCTCCTCCCGGAAGCCGCCCGCGGCGCGCCCTAGGCTCGGGCTCGGATCACGCTGAGCGATCTTGAGCCCAGGACATCCACAGGACATCCATCCACCGGACATCCAGGAGCGCGATGCCCGACAGCCATCCGCAGCGGCAGCCGCACACCCACGACGGCACGGCGCCCGAGGACGCCCCCGCGCTGGTGCTCGGCGGCGTCCGGCTCGCCGACGGCCGCACCGTGGACGTACGGGTCTGCGGCGGGCGCATCGAGGCGGTCGGCACGGCGGGCAGCCTGATCCCCGGCACCCGCCTCGACCTCGACGGCTATCTGCTGCTCCCGGCCCCCGCCGAACCGCACGCCCACTGCGACACCGCCCTGACCGCCGACACCGTCGGGCCCGTCTCGCACACGCCCGAGGACGTCCAGCGGCGCACCACCGAGGCCGCCCTGATTCACCTCGGCCACGGGGCGACCGCGCTGCGCACACATGTGCCCATCGGCGGGGTGCACGGGCTGCGGTCGCTCGAGGCCGTCCTGCGCGCCCGGGAGACCCTGCGCGGGCTCACCGACCTGTCCTCCGTGGCGGTGCCCCGGGTGCTGACCGGCGCGGCCGGGGCGGACGGCCTGGCGATGCTGCGGGACGCCGTGAAGATGGGCGCCGGGGTCATCGGCGGCTGCCCCGACCTCGACCCCGACCCCACCGGCCATGTGGAGGCCGTCCTCGATATCGCCGCCCGCCACGGCTGCGCCGTAGACCTGCACACGGACGGTGACGACCCGGCCCGCCTCGCCCGGCTCGCGGCCATGGCCGGCGGGCTGCGGCCGGGCGTCACGATCGGCCCCTGCGGGGGGCTGGCGCGGCTGCCGCGCGATGTGGTGGCGCGGGTGGCGGACCGGCTCGCGGCGGCGGGCGTCACGGTCGTATGCCTGCCGCAGGGCGACTGTGCCGGACTGGAGGACCGGCGCGCGCGAGGGGCTTACGCCCCGGGCTGCGCGCCGGTGCGGCTGCTGCGCTCGGCCGGGGTCCGGGTGGCCGCGGGCAGCGGGGCGCTCCGGGACGCCGCCAACCCGGTCGGGCGCGGCGACCCACTGGAGGCCGCCTTCCTCCTGGCCTCGCGGGGCGAGGCCGAGCCCGAGGAGGCGTACGAGGCGGTCTGCGGGCGCGCCCGGACCGCGCTGGGGCTGCCCGAGGTGCGCGTGGAGGCCGGGTTCCCGGCGGAGCTGCTCGCGGTGCGCGGGGACGGACTGCCGGGCGTGCTCTCACTCGCGTACAGCCGGGTGGTGGTCCACCAGGGGCGCGTGGTGGCGCGGACGAGCGCGGTGCGCGAGTACTGCGCCTCGGCGGCCGCGGCGGCGCTGGACCTGCCGCGGCAGGCGCGGACGGATCACAGCGGCCGCCCGCAGCCGCCCGCGGACTGAGCCGGGGTGTCGGGCGGGTCAGCGGTTCCGGGCGTCCGCCTTGTCCAGGTCGTCGAGGTCGATCGTCAGGCCGTCGATACCGTTGATGTCCTCGGGGCCCTGCACATCGTCGTCCACGATGAAGTCGTCCCCGGAGACGGCGTCGTCAGCGCCGTCGACGCCGCCCAGCATCATCGCGCCGGCCGCCTCCATCAGCTCCTTGATGTCGAGCTCGGTGGCGCCGGACGGGGCGGTGATCTTCCCGCCCTCGCCGAAGGTCAGCTTGAGCGGCAGCTTGTCGCCCTTCTTCAGCCCCTCGGCGAGCGGAGCGAGATCCGCGCTGGCCTCGGCGAGCGCGCCGTTCTTGATGGCGAAGTCGACCGCGATCTTCTCGTTCGGCACATCCTTGAAGTCCTTGGCGGTCGGCAGGTCCTCGCCACCCGGGAGCTCGTCGGTGAACGGCCGCAGCTCGTTGAAGACACCGGTCAGCAGGGTCCGTACAGGCCCCGTCGCCACCACATGGTCCGCCCCGTCACGGCGGCCCTTGTCCTTCAGAGTGACCTCGCGCGCGAAGAGCTTCTTGAGCGACTTGGCGATCTTCCGGCTGGTCTCGGGGGAGACCTCGGACCCGTCGGCCCCCTTCTTCCCGGCCCCGGCGCCCATCTCCTCGCGGGCCTTGTCCATCTCGGCGGTGTCGAGCTTGACCCACCCGCCGTCGAAAAGCTTCCGCACCACCTTGCCGCCCGGCATGTCCGCGGGCAGCTCGTCGGCGGACGGTATGGGCTCGCCGCTCAGCTCGCCGAACGCCCGCATGTCCACCCGCATGTACGCCGTCTCGCCCATGATCCGGTACTCGACGAGATCGCCGTCCGGTCCGCTCAGCTTCACCCGCGTCGCGATGAGGTCCTTGTCCTTGGCCTCCGCCAACGGCTTCTTCGCCTGGACGGCCACGCTGACCTTCATCCCGGCCAGCGCCTCCGCCTCCTCGCGCGTCATCGGCTCCGCCGCGCTGTCGCTCTTGGAGAGGGCGATCAGCTGCTCGGGCGTCGCGTCGAGGTCCAGCTCCATCGAGAGGGAGCGGCGCTCGCCGAGCTTGTCGGCCGCGTTCTCCAGCTTCTTCCCCGCCGAGATGTTCTCGATGGTGCCGCATGCGGCGACGCCGGTGACCAGGGCGGTCGTACAACCGACGGCGACGAGGGACTTAGGGATGGCGGTCATCGTGGTACGGGGCTCCTCCAGTCGGCTGAACAGACAACAGCGCCTGATCTCCCCATCAGACTCGCGAGTGCCGAGGAGGGTTGCACAGCGTACGGTCGGGATCATGCGCATTGTCATCGCAGGAGGACACGGTCAGATCGCGCTGCGGCTGGAGCGGCTGCTCGCCCGGCGCGGCGACGAGGTCGCGGGCATCATCCGCCGCCCCGAGCAGGCGGGCGACCTGCTGGCGGCCGGGGCCGAACCAGTCGTACGCGACCTGGAACAGGCCTCGCTGGACGACGTCGCCCAACACCTGGAGGCCGCCGACGCCGCGGTCTTCGCGGCCGGCGCCGGCCCCGGCAGCGGCACCACCCGCAAGGAGACGGTCGACCACGCCGCCGCCGTGCTCTTCGCCGACGCGGCCGAGCGGGCCGGCGTACGGCGGTTCCTCATCGTCTCCTCCATGGGCACCGACCGCGAGATCCCCGAGGACACCGACCCGGTCTTCGCCGCCTATCTGCGCGCCAAAACCGAGGCGGACGCGGCCGTACGGGCCCGCCAGGCCCTCGACTGGACCGTCCTGCGCCCGGGCCGCCTGACGGACGACCCGGGCACCGGCCGGGTCACCCTGGCCGAGCACGTCGAGTACGGCTCGGTGACCCGCGACGACGTGGCCGCCGTCCTGCTCGCCCTCCTCGACGAGCCCCGTACGGCGGGCCGCACCCTGGAGCTGGTGAAGGGCCCGACGCCGATCGCGGAAGCGGTGCGGGCCACCGTCTCCTGAGCGATGTCCTGAGTGATGTCCCCAGGTCCTAGAAATCCACCCGGGTGGCGTCATCCGCCCGGGCCACGGACTCCTGTGCGTACCGCCGCTCGTAGGCGTCCCGGATCCGCTCGATCTGCGGGTCGTGCTCGCGCGCCTCGGACACCGGGTACAGCAGGATCAGCTCGTACGACCGCTCCCGCTCGATCGTCCCGTTCTGGTCCCGCCACTGCCCCCGCCCGTCCTGGATCGTCAGCCCCGACGGAAAGCTCGGCGTGACCTCCTCGTCGACGAAGGCCATGAACTGCTTGTCCGTCACGGGCGGCCCGCCGTCGGGCCGCTGCGTCCCGAAGAACAACCTGGTCTCGACATACGGCTTGCCCCGGCTGACGGCGGACGCGGGGGCCGAGGAGGTGGCGGACGCGGCGGACGCGGCCGCCGTCGCCGAGGGCGCGCTGCTCGGCGCGTACTCGTACAAGGCGAACCAGAAGGCCAACCAGGACGGCGGCAAGAACGCCAACCCCAAGAGCGGCGACAAGAAGAACGGCGCCCCGCTCGCCGAGGTCGCCGTGATCGGCGGCAAGCCGCGCGACAAGGAGTTCAAGGCGGCGGCCGAGCGCGCCATCGCCCTGACCGCCGAGATCAATCGCGCCCGCGACCTGATCAACACCCCCTCGAATCTGCTCAACCCCGCGATCTTCGCCGCCGCCGTGCTGGACGCGGCGAAGGAGCACGGGCTCAAGACCGAGGTGCTGGACGAGAAGGCGCTGAAGAAGGGCGGGTACGGCGGCCTCATGGGCGTCGGCCAGGGGTCGGAGGCCCCGCCGCGGCTGGTCCGGGTCGCCTACTCGCACCCGAAGGCGGAGAAGACCCTGGCCCTGGTCGGCAAGGGCATCACCTACGACTCGGGCGGCATCTCCCTCAAGCCGGCCGGCCACAACGAGACCATGAAGTGCGACATGAGCGGCGCGGCCGCCGTGTTCGCCACGGTGGTGGCCGTCGCGAAGCTGGGCCTGCGGGTCAATGTGACCGGCTGGCTGGCGCTGGCCGAGAACATGCCGTCGGGCTCGGCCACCCGCCCCGGCGATGTGCTGACGATGTACAGCGGCAAGACCGTCGAGGTGCTGAACACCGACGCCGAGGGCCGGCTGGTGCTGGCCGACGCGCTGACCCGCGCCTGTGAGGAGAAGCCGGACGCCGTCGTGGACGTGGCGACGCTGACCGGTGCGATGGTGTTCGCGCTGGGTCACCGTACGTTCGGGATCATGGCGAACGACGAGGCGTTCCGTACCTCGCTGCACGAGATCGCGGAGGAGGTCGGCGAGCAGGCCTGGCCGATGCCGCTCCCCTCGGATCTGCGCAAGAGCATCGACTCGCCGGTGGCCGATCTGGCGAACATGGGTGAGCGGATGGGCGGCGGCCTGGTGGCCGGGATCTTCCTGAAGGAGTTCATCGAGGACGGCATCGTCTGGGCCCACCTGGACATCGCGGGTCCGGCCTTCAACGAGTCCGGTCCGTTCGGCTACACCCCCAAGGGCGGCACGGGCTCCGCGGTCCGCACCCTGGTGCGGCTGGCTGAGCGCACCGCGGCCGGCGACCTGGGCTGAGCCGCCACCGGCCGGGTCCTGACGACGTCGTCAGCGGGGCCCGGCCGCTCCGCACGGGCCCGGCCGCTCCGCGCGGGCCCGCGGATTTCGCCGTAAACGAAATCCGACCCCTCTACGCACGCAGTACGCGCGAGTAACCCCTGAACAGGGGTTTGGAGATATCTCACACAGCAGCCCCGCGTCCCGCCTCCCGTCAACAAGTGCGAAGATGTTGTCTCGGCAGGACAGGGCCCCCGACACCAGGGCCGAAAGCAACACGCGGCCGAACAACAGCCGCCCGGCCAACGATGGCCGGCCCCGGCGCACCATGCATGGAGGACGTGACGTGGCGAACGACGCCAGCACCGTTTTCGACCTAGTGATCCTCGGAGGCGGTAGCGGCGGTTACGCCGCTGCCCTGCGCGCGGCGCAGCTGGGTCTGGACGTCGCCCTGATCGAGAAGGACAAGGTAGGCGGCACCTGCCTGCACCGCGGCTGCATCCCCACGAAGGCTCTGCTGCACGCCGGTGAGATCGCCGACCAGGCCCGTGAGGGTGCCGAGTTCGGTGTGAAGACCACCTTCGAGGGCATCGACATCGAGGGCGTGCACAAGTACAAGGACGGCGTGGTCTCGGGCCTGTACAAGGGTCTGCAGGGCCTGATCGCCTCCCGGCAGGTGACCTATGTGACCGGTGAGGGCCGGCTGTCCTCGCCGACCTCGGTCGATGTCGACGGCCAGCGCTACACCGGCCGCCACATCCTGCTCGCCACGGGCTCGGTGCCCAAGTCCCTGCCGGGCCTGGCGATCGACGGCGAGCGCGTCATCACCTCCGACCACGCGCTGGTCCTGGACCGGGTTCCGAAGTCCGCGATCGTGCTGGGCGGCGGCGTCATCGGCGTCGAGTTCGCCTCCGCGTGGAAGTCCTTCGGGACCGACGTCACCATCGTCGAGGCGCTTCCCCACCTCGTCCCGGTCGAGGACGAGAACAGCTCCAAGCTGCTGGAGCGCGCCTTCCGCAAGCGCGGTATCAAGTTCTCTCTCGGCGCGCGCTTCTCGGGCGTCGAGCACACCGCCGACGGTGTGAAGGTCTCGCTGGAGAACGGCAAGACCTTCGAGGCCGAGCTGCTGCTCGTCGCCGTCGGCCGCGGCCCGGTCTCGCAGGGCCTGGGCTACGAGGAGGCCGGGGTCGCGATGGACCGCGGCTATGTCCTCGTCGATGAGTACATGCAGACCAACGTGCCTACCATCTCGGCCGTCGGCGACCTGGTGCCCACGCTTCAGCTCGCGCACGTCGGGTTCGCCGAGGGCATCCTGGTGGCGGAGCGGCTGGCCGGTCTCAAGACCGTGCCGATCGACTACGACGGTGTGCCGCGGGTCACCTACTGCCACCCCGAGGTCGCCTCGGTCGGTATCTCGGAGGCCAAGGCCAAGGAGCTGTACGGCGCGGACAAGGTCGTGGCCCTCAAGTACAGCCTCGCGGGCAACGGCAAGAGCAAGATCCTGAAGACCTCGGGCGAGATCAAGCTGGTCCAGGTGCGGGACGGCGCCGTCGTCGGCGTCCACATGGTCGGTGACCGCCTGGGCGAGCAGGTCGGCGAGGCTCAGCTGATCTACAACTGGGAGGCGCTGCCGGCCGAGGTCGCGCAGCTCATCCACGCCCACCCGACGCAGAACGAGGCGCTCGGCGAGGCCCACCTGGCTCTGGCCGGCAAGCCGCTGCACGCCCACGACTAGTCCCGAGCGCGAACAATCCGTACAGATCGTTAGGAGCAACCGAAACCATGGCGGTTTCCGTAACCCTGCCGGCGCTCGGCGAGAGCGTGACCGAGGGCACCGTCACCCGTTGGCTTAAGGCCGAGGGTGAGCGGGTCGAGGCCGACGAGCCTCTGCTCGAGGTCTCCACCGACAAGGTCGACACCGAGATCCCGGCCCCCGCGGCCGGTGTGCTCACCTCCATCAAGGTGGCCGAGGACGAGACGGTGGAGGTCGGCGCCGAGCTGGCCGTCATCGACGACGGCGGCGCGGCCCCGGCCGCCGCCCCCGCC
>NZ_MUNE01000180.1 GCF_002154605.1 Streptomyces milbemycinicus
GCCCCCGTCGTCACCCCCGCCATCACCGACACCATCGCCGCCACCGTCGATGCCGTCCGCCACCTCGACGACGCCGAGGGAGGAGACCGCTCCACCCTTCGCCATGCCCACGTGCAGTTCACGCTCGTAGCCGACTACGTGCGAGCCAACCGCTTCACCGATGCCACCACCCGCACCCGCACCATCAACCTCTGGGCACAACTGGCCCAAACGATCGGGTGGATGGCAATGGATGCCGGATTGCACGGGCGTGCGCAGCGCTATCTCCGCACCGGACTGACCGCGGCCCACGCATCCGGTGATTCCGCCCTGGCCTCCCACCTCCACGGCTGCCTGACCTACCAGGCCATCACCCGGGGCCACTTCCGCGACGCGATCGACCTCGCCAACGCCGGCATCGCCACCGCCCGCGGCGCGCCGCCCGCCGTCCGGGCGCTCGCTGCCGCCCGCCACGCCCACGCCCACGCCGCACTGGGCGACATCCACGGGCTACGCCAATCCACCGACGAGGCCCGGCGCCACCTCGACCACCCCGACGCGCTCGACAGCCGACCGCCATGGCTGTACTGGCTCACCGACCTGAGCGTGGTCACCGGGCAGAGCCTCATCATCGCCGCCTTCGCAGGCGATGCGGCCGACTCCCGCCGCTCCGCCGACCTCCTCACCGAGGCTGATCCGCTCATCACCGGGTGGCTCGGGACTCACGCCGAGCGCACCGAGGACCGTGACGCCCTTCTCCACGGCACGTGGCTCGCCCGCTCCTACTTGCGTCGTGACAACGTGGAGCAGACCCTCATCACCGCTTCCTCGCTCCTCGAGTACGCCTCGACCGTCCGCTCTGCTCAGGTCCGGGGCATCCTGCTCGACCTCGAGGCCGACCTTGCTCAGCGCCGCGACCTGCGCAGCCACCGCAGCGTCCTCCAGTTGCGCGCTGACCTCAAGGACGTCACGGTGACCTGACGGGCGACTGGCCGCCGCCTGACGGTTGTGCCAGGCGCCTGCGGGTAGGGAGTCGGCCCGCTGGTGCGATGACCACCCAGAGGCACGGTCGCCGCCGTTCGTCCTGCCGATGCGGGGGATTGGCGCGGAGGGCCCTGAGCGTCCGCGGGGGCCTGCATCAGGGCCGCCCTTGGCTCATGGCTGCGTGGAGACGACGCCCGGTCGGCGTGGGAACTCAGGCGGGGCGCCGCTCTACGGATCACTGGCCGAGGGTCAGGCCGCCTTACCCCAGCTGGACCCGTTCGTCGCGGTGGCCTCGGCCCACAGCACGAGCAGCCGGGTGTACTCCTGGGCCCTCCGAGTGCTGGCGGGCTGGTTCATGAGGAGTCGGATACGTCTGTTGATCTCATCCGGGGCAGGGGTCATCGCACGGCCTTGCGGCCGGAAGACGGTGGGCATGCGCCTACCGTACGGCGCGACACCGACAACGGCCGTGGGCCCCTGCTGGCCTAGCCGTCGGCCGAGGGGTGCCGTACGACCTTCTTGACCGCGGCCTCGACCTGGTAGCGCGGCGTGCCGGTCTCCTGGGCGTGCTCAGTGACGGCGGTCTGGATCTCGACGGCGGCGTCGTACCAGCGCTTCCACTGGGCGGCGTGCTCGTCGCCGTCGAGCCCGGCCAGCTTGGCGCGCTCGGCGTCGGCCGCCTTCTGGAGGTCGAGGAGTCTGTCAGGGATGTCCACGGCTGGATCATAAATCCGGCCCTCGAAGACTCGCGCGGCGGTCGAGTGGTCCGCAGGCGGCGGCCGCTACGGTGCCGATCCCCTACGGAGGAGCGGCATGGGAAAGCTCAAGACAACGGTCCTCGCGGTGGCGGTCACGGCAGCGGCTCTGGCTGGCCCGACGTGGCCAGCAGCGGCGGCACCAGGAGCGCCAGGTGACACGGTGACCACGACCCTGCGAGAAGGCGTCGCGGCTCTGCCCGTCGCGGACGAGGACCGGACCGGCTACAACCGCGAGCGATCGTTCGGCACCTGGACCGACGCGGACCACAACGGTTGCAACACGAGGTCCGAGGTCCTGCTGGACGAGGCACTACAGGCGCCGGAGGTGACCGGCCGGTGCAAGCTGACGCCCGGTACGGGTCGCTGGTACTCCTGGTATGACGATCAGTACGTCACCAGTGCCCGTGACCTGGACGTCGACCATGTCGTTCCGCTTGCCGAGGCGTGGGACTCGGGGGCCTCGGCCTGGTCGCAGGAGCGCCGCGTGGCCTACGCAAACGATCTCTCGGATCCGCGCCATTTGGAGGCGGTCACCAATCGCTCGAACAGGCAGAAGAGCGACAAGGATCCGGCGCAGTGGATGCCGGATGAGGCGGTGTACTGCCGCTATACGGAGTACTGGGTCATCGCCAAGTCGCGGTACGGCCTGAGTGTCGATGCCGCTGAGAAGAGCAAGCTGGTCGAGCTCGCCAGCGGCTGCTCCGACGCCCCGCTGACCTATACCCCCGCTCCCTGATCTGGCGGCCGGCGCGCTGACGTCTCACACCGTGCCCTCTCGTCTTGGCTTCCGGGCCAGGCGAGGGGGCCATTCGGCACGTCAGCCGAGAGGAAAAACCATCACGTCATACCGCGGCGAGTCTGGGTACGGCTGCATCTCACCGACTCGGTGGTACCCCCACTTCTCGTAAAGGGCACGCACCTTGGGGCGCTCATGATCAACCAGCAGGGATGCGCGATCCTCCGTGCGCTGCCGCATCAGCTCGTCGTGGATGCCGCGGGCGATGCTCTTCCCGCGCCATGGCGCCCGGACCATGATTTCACACAGTCCGAACGTTCCGTCGGAACCGTAATCGTGCACGCCGGGGTCGACGGGGTTCAGTACCTCGTGCCACTCACTGACGCTGTCCAGCCGCCCGTATGCGTAGCCGACCGTTTTGCCGCCGACCTCTCCGATGACGCACGTCCAGTCACCGCCGGATGTGTGGCCGGACAGCCGCTCGTTGAATCGCTCGACGGACAGGAACGGGTCTGTTGCGGCCTCCTTCGCCCACACCTCGGCGTACACGTCCAGAAGAATCGGGCGGATCTGCGGCAGGTGGACGCTTTTGTACGTGCTGAGCGTAAGGACATCAGCCTTCATCAGGTCATCTCCTGGTGGCGATCAACGAACTCCGATGCTGCCGGGGTTGCCTCCAGGTCGCGCCGGAACCGGTCCAGGTGCGCGGCCCACCTTGGGCTGCGCACTTCGGGGAGCAGGTCCAGGGCCTGATGCCCGGAGACGAGCGCTTCGTCGAGTTCACCCGCGGCAAGAAGGTTCCGGGCGAGGCTGACGTGGGTGGCGAACTCATTGCGGCGGAATTGTGTGATCTGCGCACCGGCAAGCGCATCTTTGTCGGCTTGGGCCGCTCGCAGGTAGTCGCCCAAGTTGTAGAAGCACAGGGCGGCCTGCCCGGCCAGTTCGTCGGGGCCGCAGAACGCAAGCCACGGCGGTGTGTCAGCGGCTTCCCGGTCGAGCTCCTGCTCGGCGCGGTGGAGCGATTGACCGCACCGCCCCTTCTCGCGGCTCACGGAGTGCCCGAGAGCAACGCGCGAGTGGAGCAGAGCGGACAGGCGGGGATGCCGACGGTTGCGGGTGGCATCAAGCGCGGCTCTCGCGATCGCAACCGCTTCGCTTCCGTGACCGAGGTCGACGGCCTGTCGCGCCATATTCGACCAGATGCGGGCCTGGAGCACCGAGTCACGGGCCAGGAGGGCGTAGCGCAGTCCGGCGTCCCACCAGTGCCGGGCCTGATCGTGCTCGCCGGAGTCGTAAGAGAGCCACCCGGTCTGCGCGCACATCTCTCCGAGGGTCCGGTGGAGGCTGGTCTGGACGCGGCTGCCGTAGGTGCAATGCCGCATCGCATGCTCGACGTGCTCGATGTAGCGGGCGGCCACCTCGGCCAGTTGCGCACTGCCGTGCTCGTCGTCGAATCTGACCAAGCGGGCCTCCGCCCCGCGGATCCGGGCGATGTCGCTCATGCCGAGGCGCCCCGACTCGGGCAGAGCGGGCAGCGCCAGGAGGGTCCCGAAGCCAATGACGAATTTACGGCAGTACACAGGCGGTTCCTGAGGCCGGATGGGTACTGGTGATCGCACAGTAACCCCGCCGACGCCGCTGACGGGAGGGCGGAACCCTAGATCGACGGTGCTTCGTCCGAATACCGTCTCCAGACCGAGACGGCTGCGCTCTCTGGGCCAGGTGACCTCACCGCTGAGCCAGCGGCCTACATGGCGGGCGGTGCTGGTCCCAGGCATACCAGTGTCTAGCTCGGTAGCGTCGTTGACTGCGTCCGCCAGTCCCTCGCGAGTGAAGCCGTATTCGGCCATGAACTCGCGCAATGTCGTGTTCTCACAGCGAGGTTGGTGGGGCATCAGCTCTCCCTGACGTGGCCCACATCACCGTAGCGGAGTCGTGACGGTGAGCGAAGAGAAGCGTCCCTATCCCGTGAAGTAACGCGAGCTTGACCGTCCTTCCGCCCACGGGCAACACGCGGCACGGTGATGGCTCCGGGGATATTCCTTGGTCCGCACACGCATGGAGCCGACCATGACGACCAGAGCCGAACCGTGGACACCGCCGAGCGGCCGTAGCGCACAGTTGCAGCCCGCAGGCAAAGCGTGGGACGCCGTGCGCGTCCCCCACCTTCTCGGCAAACGGGCCCTGGAATCGCTCGGCGATGCCACGGGCGCCGTCATCGAGAACCCTTACGACAAGGTGCTGTACTGGTTGATCACGCCCGGCACTGCCGAGCAGTACGACATCGACTGGCCGCCCGGCGTCGAAGTCTGGGGGACGACAGCCTTCATCGAAGTACCACCCGTCGACTGCCGGAAAGGGCCTGGAGTGCGCTGGCGCGTACCGCCCCGGGACCAGCACCTCACCGACCCCGCAGCCCTCCTTGCCGCGCTGAAGACCGCAACCCGCGAAGCACTCGGCCCTCGTGAGGAGGCACCGCGGTGACCTCCCAGATCTGCGCCCGCTGCGACAAGTCCACCAACCAGCCGGTCATTGTGGGACAGGTGCACTCTGCCAGCTGCGGCGGCCGTACTGCCTACGCGTGCCCCAGCTGCGCGCCCAGCTTCCTGAAGCGGCGGGACCCGCTCGCCGAGCTCGCCGCCATGCGCCGCGCCCGACAGCAGGGCTGGGTCCGATGACGAACCCCGACCCGGTCGCCGAGGCGGCATGGCGCGCAGCCCTCGAACACGCCGCGGGCTGCCTGGCCTGCAAGACGCCCGGCGGCGCTTGCAGTCAAGGAGAGCAGTTGCTGCGGGCCTACGAAACGACCACGCGGCAGATCCATGCGGAGGAGGCCGGATGAGGCATCGCCGACTGTCCCCGACCGAGCGGGCCACCTTGTACGCCTTCCGGATCGTCCGCGCCGGCCTAGTCCTCACCGTGACAGTCGCGCTCCTGGCACTGACGGTCGCCCTGTGCGTGCTGGGCGACCCTGCCCCATAGACCGGTGGGCCGCTGACGATCCGGTGCCCCCGTCCCGGACACCCCTGCGCCAGCGGCCCACCTTTCAGCGTCCGCCCGTCTTCCGTATCTCGCCCCGCGGAGGCGGGCGGGCACCCAGCCCGCTGGTCGGCTACGCCGACGTCGGCCACAGGGAGACGGGACTCCGGCGCGGGTGTCTGGCCGGTGCCGGAGTCCCGTCGAAGACGCACCACACCATCACGAAAGGCACCATGACCAGCAGACGACACACCATCAACGCGGCCAAGAACAGCCGGGACGTGCGCCAGTCCAGCGATCCGGCAGCTCGTCAGGAGGACCTGGCTGACCGGCACGTCAGGCAGACCACGCACGTCTGTGACGACAGCTGCGACGACCCCTGCGTGCACGACACCAACCCGTAAGCCCCCGCCCCGGCCGCCCGCTTATTGGTGAGGACGGCCGGCCGGGGCCGCTGGTGGGGGGATGGAGAGTGGTCTCCGGGGTGCGGGTCAGGCCGCCGGGGCGTGCCCGGTGCTCTCCTGGACGCCGAGCACGCGGCGAAGGTCGGCGGTTACGACGCGATAGCCGCGCCCGGCCTGGACGACCTTGCAAGGGAAGGCCCCGGCCCGCACCAGCTCGTACGCCTTCGTGCGGCCCATGCCGAATGCTTTTCCGGCCGTCTTGACGTCGGTCGTCGGCGGAAGGGTGAGCAGGTCGCTGATGGTCAGCTCCTGGGGCCCCGCGCTCGCCTCTTGGGTCATCTTCCCGCCACTCCTGTGCCGTCTGAGGTTGCTACGCATTGCTGCGCACTACTTCGCACACTACGGCACGAGTTGATACGTAGCAACAGGTGTCGTACGTTGCCGACACCGGAATTTCGCAAAAGTACGCGCGTAGTGCGCAGTGAATTCGGAGGACACATGCCTGGAGCGCGACGTGCTGGCGGCATAGCGAAGCGCTGTGAATGCCGCGGCCCGAACAGCAAACGGCTCGGCACGAAGTGCCCGCAGCTCTCGAAGCGCAGCCACGGGAACTACGAGATCCATCAAGAACTGCCCGTCGGCGAGAGCGGAACGCGCCGACGGTTCCGGCGCTCGGGCTACGCCAAGGTGACAGACGCGCAATCTGACATCGACCGCATCCGCGCCCTCCTCGACCTGGCCGGGGACGACGAGGACACGGCCCGCCGGATCGGGGACCTCCTCATGGCCGTCATGACGGAGCGCAAGCCCATCCCGGAGTCCACCGAAGTGCAACGGCGCCTGGGCAGTGGCGTGCCACTCGACAACGCCATGACCATAGGGCAGTGGCTTGACACCTGGATCGAGTCGAAGAAGACGAAGCGGAGGACGACCAACAGCTACAGATCTCACATCCGCGTGCACCTCAAACCGGGAGTCGGGCACTACCGCCTGGACCGGCTAAACGTGGCGCACGTACAGGCGTTCTTTGACGCGATCGATGACCAGAACGAGGTCATCGCGGCCGAGAACGCGGCCCGCAGAGAGCAAGAGGCGCAATGCAAGTGGGGCAAGAACGGTCGGCCGTCGGCCACCGAGTCGGCCCGCCTGGCCGCCGAGCGCGAGAAGCTGAATGCAATGCCGCCGTATCGGCACATCACCGGGCCGGCCACGAAACAGCGCATCCGGGCGACGCTCCGCGCCGCGCTGAACGGGGCGATCCGGCGGCAGCACATCACGTTCAATGCGGCGCAGTGGGTAGAGCTCGACTCCGGCAAGCGGCCGAAGGCTGTGCTGTGGACCGACCAGCACGTTGAGCACTGGCGCAAGACGGGCGAGAAGCCGAGCGCCGTCATGGTGTGGACTCCGACGCAGATCGGCGCGTTCCTGGACGAGGCCGAGAGCTCGCGCCTGTATGCGTTCTTCCACCTGATCGCATTCCGTGGGCTGCGCCGCGGTGAGGGCGTCGGGCAGGACTGGGTGAACGTCGACCTCGAACGGAAGTCGATCACGATCGCGAAAGAGATCATCGTTGACAACTGGGAGGTGTTCGAGGATGACCCGAAGACGGACGGCTCGGCGGCATCGATCGCCCTGGACTCTGTGAACATCGCCGTTCTGCGTGAGCACCGCGTGCGGCAGCTCGCGGAGCGCGACGCATGGAATGCGAAGGCTGCCAAGGAGCGGGCCGAGGGGAAGGACGTGCCGGACTGGACGGACTCGGGGAAGGTGTTCGGCGAGCCTGATGGCACGTGGCTTCACCCGGAGCAGGTCAGCGACGAGTTCCGCCGGGTCTGTCGGCGTGCGGGCCTTCCGCCGATCAACCTCCGCGACCTCCGGCATTGCGCGGCAACGCTGATTCACGCAGGCGGCGGTGACCTGCACGCCATCAAGGAGACGTTGCGGCACTCGGGGATTCAGCTCGCCTCGGATACGTACACGTCGCTGCTCCAGGAAGTGGACCAGGAGATCGCGGAGAAGGCGGCTGCTTTGGTGCCTCGGGCCCGGCGCGATGTCGCAGCTCCGGTGACGGAGTAGCCTCTGGGCATGCAAGCTCGGGCCTCGTCACCGCAGGTGGCGGGGCCTTCCTGCTCGGCCATTGCTCGGCCGAACGTTCCGGAAGTGCCCGGCAGAACGCGACAGAACTCGACACCCGCACGACGGAGGTAGTACCCCGGACGGGGCGGCGACCTGCACAGTTCGGCACTGGCCGACAGGCACCGGCATTCACCGGCACAGAGAAAACCTAGCCTGACCCCGGACTCATAATCCGTCGGCCGTGGGTTCGAGTCCCACCCGCCCCACCTAGCGGGTCTCTGACCTGCGGAAACGTCTCAGCGGGCGTGCGGATTCAGGACTTTGGCTCAACGGACTGAATCCGCTGCTCGTGAGTTCAACGGCGATGCGGCGATCCGCAGTTGGGTGTTTCGTTGACCTGCGGTTATGCGTCGTGCGGTTGCTCTCGCGGGCTGGAGCGGACGGTCTGATCGGCGGGCGAGGGCGGTATTCGGGACGCTGATGGGACGCAGGGAATCGGAAGTGGCTGCCTCGGATCCATCCTGTCGACGCTGGCCAGTGGGAGACAGCGGAGGCGTCGGTGGCGGCAGACCGGGGTGCTCCAGATCTCTGGAGCGCACGGCCGTTCGCCATGACTGGCTGTTGTGCGGGTAAACGGCCCGTACTGAAAACGGCCCGAAGAGGCATGTTCGATGTCGGCGCGGTTCAGGTCTTGGGCAAGGTCAAGGACACCGCGAGAGGTCCCGGCGTCTTCGGCTACTGCCGTCCTGGCCGTTTGTGGCCTGGTGGGCGACCCTCACCGCTGCCCTGTGGCTGACTGAGAGGGCCACTGGGCACCCCGCGTCGATCCTGGCTGCGCTGCGTCCGCGGCCCTACTGGCAGCGGTAGGAGAGGCGGGTGACTGGGTACGGCGCCGTTGGAAGGCTTGGGTTCTTGCGCTCATCGCAACACCCGACTTTCGGGGGGACGCGATGGCCTTCGAGATCCGCTCCCGGAGGGCGCCCGGGCCGGTCAGCTGCCGGCAGGTGCACCCAGCGGCGGCATTGGCCGTGGCCGGGATCCCGGCCACGGCCAATGCATGCTCGTCGGGGGTGCAGGCGGTCGTGCCGCAGCAGGTTTGGGGTGGCCTGGGCGCTCTACTGCATGTGGTTGTAGAGGGTGCCGGGCCGAGGCCGAGGAGCTTGAAGGCTGCACCCGGCACTGGCGCGCGGGAAGGTCGTTGCGCTCCGTGACGCCCGGTCGGTCGGCTCACCGGTCAGCGCGGGTGCTGCGCCTGGCCGCGGTCGGCGTCGGGTCACCACTGGGTGATGAGTGGTGTGTCCGGTCCGTGCTGCCGCCAGGCTTCGGTGATGCGGACGAGGCGGGTGGGGGCGGCGATGCCGCGCACGGTTGCGATCTTGCCACCTGCGATGTCAAACGTCACGGCGCCGATGACCTGGTCGCCGAGCACGAAGAGGATGGCAGGGGCAGCGTTGACGAGCGCGTAGTGGATGGCGGGCGTGCCGCCGACAAGTCGCCGTTTCGCGGGTGTGGGTTTGAAGCCGGCCCGTGCGACAGCGGCGATGCGCTGCGGAGTGTCGTACCGCAGCAGCGTCTTGGTCAGGCCGGCGCCATTGGAGTCGGAGATCGCGGTCGCGTCGTCGGTGAGCAGCGCGACCAGCCGTTCGGTGCGGCCCGAGGAGGCAGCGGCGAGGAATTCCTCGACGATCCTGCGGGCGGATGCCGGATCGACTTCGCCGCCGCCACGGCGGCGCGCGGCGGTGATGCGGTGCCGGGCCCGATGGAGGTGCTGCTGGCTTGCGGACTCGGTGATGTCGAGGATCTCGGCGATCTCGGCGTGACTGTAGGAGAACGCCTCGCGCAGGACGTAGACGGCCCGCTCGAGGGGTGACAGGCGCTCCATGAGAGTCAGCACGGCCAGGGAGACCGATTCGCGCTGCTCGAAGGTGTCGGCCGGGCCGAGCATCGGGTCGCCGTCGAGGAGCGGTTCGGGCAGCCAGGCGCCGGCGGTGCGTTCGCGGCGGGCTTGTGCCGAGCGGAGCCGGTCGAGGCACAGGTTGGTGACGACCTTGGTCAGCCATGCTTCCGGCACCTTGATCCGCTGCCGGTCGGCGGCCTGCCAGTGCAGGAACGCATCCTGAACGGCGTCTTCGGCGTCGGCGGCGGAGCCCAGCAGCCGGTACGCCAGCGAGGCCAGCCGGTTCCGGCT
>NZ_MUNE01000181.1 GCF_002154605.1 Streptomyces milbemycinicus
GGCCGGGGCGCGGCGCTCGGCGGCGGGGTACTCCTCGATGATCACGTGGGCGTTGGTGCCGCTGTACCCGAAGGAGCTCACGCCGGCCAGCCGGGGGCCGGTGCCGTCCGGGGCCCAGTCGGCCGGCTCGCGGTTGACGTAGACCGGGCTGTCAGCGAAGTCGACGTGCTTGTTCTCGTCGCGGAAGTTGGCTGCCGGGGGGAGCTTTCCGTACCGCAGGCACAGCAGCACCTTGATGGCGCCCAGCACGCCCGCGGCCCCCATCGTGTGGCCGATGTTGGCCTTGACCGAGCCGATCGCGCAGAACTGCTTGCGCTCGGTGAACTCCTCGAACGCCTCGGTCAGGCCGTGCACCTCGATGGGGTCGCCGAGGCTGGTCCCGGTGCCGTGCGCCTCCACGTAGCGCAGCCGGCCCATGTCGACGCCGCTGCGCCGGTAGACCTCGCGCAGCAGGGCGCTCTGCGCGGTGGAGCTGGGGGAGGTGATCCCCGAGGTCCGGCCGTCCTGGTTGGTCGCGCTGCCCCGGATGACGCCCAGGATCCGGTCGTTGTCCCGGACCGCGTCGGACAGGCGCTTGAGCACCAGCACCCCGACGCCGTCGCCCACCAGCATGCCGTCGGCCTCCGCGTCGAAGGGCCGGCAGGTCCGGCGCGGTGACACGGTGCCCAGGGCCTCCATGGTGACGAAGGTCCCGGGGTGGTTGACCACGTAGACCCCGGCGGCCAGCGCGAGTTCCGCCTCGCCGGACAGCAGCAGCCGCCGCGCGATGTCCACGGCGACGAGCGAGGACGAGCAGGCCGTGTCCACAGTCAGCGCGGGCCCGGCGAGGTCGAGGTGGTAGGCCAGGCGAGCGGCCATGATGCTGGTGTCGGAGCCCATCAGCGCATGCGCGGAGTACTCGGACTGCGGGGCGAGCCCGGTGGAGCCGACGACGGTCGCGACCGCGCGGCCGCGCAGCGCCGAGGCGTCCTGGGCCGCGTCCTCCAGCGCGTGGTAGCAGGACTCCAGCAGGACCCGCTGGGCGGCGTCCATCGCGGCGGCCTCGCGCGGTGAGATCCGGAAGAACGCCGGGTCGAAGCACTCGGCCTCGGCCATGGCCCCGTAGCTGGGCACCGCCGCGTCCGGGAAGTGCTCGCGGAACAGCGAGAGCGCCACCGGGTCGGCCACCGGACCGGTGCAGTCCCGGCCCTCGCTGATCACCTCCCACAGCTCCTCGGGGTCGGCGGCGCCGGCGGTACGGCAGTGCATCCCGATCACCGCCACCGCCTCCGGCGGGGCGGCCTGCCGGGCGAGGGTGGCCTCGACGCGCTCGGCGAGCCGGCCGAGATCGCCCGCCTCGGTCACCGCGCTGGTCGGAAGCGCCGTGCCGAACCGGGCGTTGACCTCCTCGGTCAGCTCCACGGCCGCGACCAGGCCGAGGCCCAGCTCCTGGAAGGAGGCCTCGGCCACCCGCTCGGGGGAGGCGTCCAGCACCCGGGCCGCGAGCTCCGACAGCGTCTGCTTGACGTGGGGCGACATCGTCTCTGAATCTCCTTCAGCTCGCCGCGGCGCGCGGACGCCCGGTGGTCTCGGCCAGATGTGCCCGGTTGAGCCGGAGCCGTTCCTCCTCGGTCGAGGCGGTCACCTTGCGCAGCCGGAAGAGGTGGTGCCGTATCCAGCCCCGGCGCAGCGGCTCGGCCAGGTCGGGGTCGGGGTCGGGCGCCACGGTGTCGTACGGGATGAGTTCGTCGATCACGAGCCGGTTCCGGGCGAACACCTCGGCCCAGGTGCGCGCGGTGGGGACGCTGATGCCGAGCCCGGGGTCGACCAGGTCGCCGCTCAGGGTGCACAGGAAGTCCGCCAGCAGGACCTGGCCGCCGTCCACGACGGCGGCGTCCAGGTTCGCGAACAGCGCCTCCTTGTCCTCGGCCCGGAAGCAGGCGCCGATGCCGAACGCCAGGTCGTAGTGGCCGGGGAAGGGTTCGGCGGGGTCCGCCTGGAACACCGAGACCCGGTCCCGCAGCCCGCGTTCCCGGATCTCCCGGCCCGCGCCGTCGGCCGACTCCTTGTCGCCGGTCACGCCGTGGACCACCAGCACCGGGTGGTCCTCCGCGAGGCCGATGACGTCGCCCGCGCCACGGCAGCCGAACTCCAGCACCGCCCCGAGCCGGTCCAGGCCCTGGCCGTCCAGCAGCAGCCGGCGGACCTCCTCCTGGGCTGGGGCCGGGCATGTCGCCGGGGCCGGGGGTGTCGCCACCGCCGGGGTCGGTGTGGGCGCCGGGGTCGGTGTGGGTGCGGGTGCCGCAGCCGGTGCGGGCGCCGGGGCCGCCGGCCTGCCGCCCTTGCGCGCGGCCGTGGTGAGCCGCTGCCGCAGGTACCCGGCGAGCGCGCCGGGCGACGGGTGGTCGAAGACCAGGGTGACCGGCAGCCGCAGCCCGGTGGCCCGGCCCAGCCGGTTGCGGAGCTCCACCGCGGTGAGCGAGTCCAGGCCGAGCTCGACGAACCCGGTGTCGGGTCCGACGTCGTCGGGATCGACCACCAGCACGGCCGCCACCTGCCGGCGCACCAACTCCATGACCCGCGCACGCTGTTCGTCCTCGGGCAGACCCGCGAGCCCGTCCAGGCCGCCGCCGGTGTCCGGCGCGGCGGCCGCCGACCGCGGCGCGGTCCGCACCAGCGCCCGGTGCATGGGGTGGCCGGTGCCGGACTCGGCCTGGGCCCGCAGCGCGGCCAGGTCGATGCGCATGGGCACCTGCAGCGCCTCGTCGGCGCCCCGGGCCACGTCGAACAGCGCGAGCCCCTGCTCCGAGGAGAGCCCCAGCAGACCGCCCCGGGTCATCCGGCCCGTGTCGCCTTCGGTGAGGTGCTTGGTGAGGCCGGTCGCCTGCTCCCAGTAGCCGAAGGCCATGGAGACGCCCGGCAGCCCCTGCGCCCTGCGGTGGTGGGCGAGCGCGTCCAGGAAGGAGCTCGCCGCGGCGTAGTTGGCCTGGCCGGGGTTGCCGAGCACCCCGGCGGCCCCGGAGAAGAACACGAACTGGGTCAGGTCCGTGCCGCGGGTGAGCTCGTGCAGATTCAGCGCGCCCTCGGCCTTCGGCCGCAGCACATGTGCCAGCCGGTCGGGGGTCAGCGCGTCGAACACCCCGTCGTCGAGCGCGCCCGCGGTGTGGACGACGGTGCCGAGCGGATGCTCGGCCGGGATGGCGCCGAGCACCTCGGCCAGCCGGTCGCGGTCGGCCGCGTCGCAGGCCACCACCGTGACCCGGGCGCCGTCCGCGGTGAGTTCCGCGGTCAGCTCGGCCGCGCCGGGGGCGTCGGGTCCGCGCCGGCTGAGGAGGACCAGGTGCCGGGCGCCGTGTTCGGCCACCAGGTGCCTGGCGAGCATTCCGCCCAGGGTGCCGGTGCCACCGGTGATCAGCACCGTGTGCAACGGGTCGGGGCGCCGGGGCACGGTCAGCACGATCTTGCCGACGTGCCGCGCCTGGCTCATGAACCGGAAGGCCTCCGGCGCGCGTCGCAGGTCCCAGGTGGTCCTGGGCAGCAGCTCCAGCACGCCCCGCTCGAACAGGTCCACGATCTCGGCGAGGATCTCCCCGATCCGCTGCGGCCCGGCGTCGACCACGTCGAACGCCCGGTAGCGGACCCCGAAGTGCCGGGTCGCGACCTGCTGGGCAGCACGGATGTCGGTCTTGCCCATCTCCACGAACCGGCCGCCGCGCGGCAGCAGCCGCAGCGAGGCGTCGACGAACTCGCGGGCGAGCGAGTCCAGTACGACATCCACCCCGCGGCCCTCGGTGACGGCCCGGAACTCGGCCTCGAAGCCCAGGTCACGGGAGGAGGCGAGGTGGTCGTCGGGCACCCCCAGCGCCCGTACGGTGTCCCACTTGCCCTCGCTCGCGGTGGCGAACACCTCCGCGCCCACGTGCCGGGCCAGTTGCACAGCGGCCATGCCCACCCCGCCCGCGGCGGCGTGGACCAGCACCGACTCACCGGCGCTCAGTGCGCCCATGTCGAACAGGCCGTAGTACGCGGTGACGAAGGCGACCGGGACCGTCGCGGCCTCCTCGAAGGACCACCCGGCGGGCATCTGGGCCACCGTGTGGGCGTCGGCCACGCAGACCGGGCCCAGGCCGCTCGGGAACACCCCCATCACCCGGTCCCCGACCGCCAGCCCGGTCACCCCGGGACCGACTTCGAGGACCAGACCGGCGCCCTCCGCGCCGAGCGTCAGCTCCCCCGGGTACATGCCGAGCGCGCCCAGCACATCGCGGAAGTTCAGCCCGGCCGCGCGCACCTCGATCCGCACCTGCCCCGGCGTCAGCGGCGCGTCGGCGGCGGGCCAGGGCAGCAGCGCCAGGTTCTCCAGGGTGCCCGCGCCCGTGGTGTCCAGCCGCCACGCGCCGCCGCCCGGGGGCGGCACCAGCGTGCCGTCGGAGCCGACCGGGGCCAGCCGGGGCACCAGCGCCGCTCCCCCGCGCAGCGCGAGCTGCGACTCGCCGGCCGCCGCAGCGGCCGCCACCGCCCCCGGCAGCGCGGCCACCGACGCCTCGTCACCGTCCAGGTCGACCAGCAGCAGCCGGTCCGGGTTCTCCGCCTGTGCCGTACGCAGCAGACCCCAGACCGGGGCGTGCACCAGGTCCGTGATGTCCTCGCCGACGCGGACGGCCACCGCTCCCCGGGTCACCACCACCAGCCGCGCCGCGGCCTGCGCCTCGTCCGCGAGCCAGCCCTGCACCAGGCCGAGGGCGCGCGCGGTGGCAGCCCGGATCCCGGCCGCCGGGTCCGCCGGGTCCGCCGGGTCCCCGGCGGCCAGCGACACCAGCGCCACCTCGCCCGTGTCCCCGGACGCCGTGGCGTCCGCGCGGCGCGGGGCGGGGCCGAGCCCCAGGTCGTCCGCGCCCGGCGGGGACCACCACGCGGTGTCCCGCCCGTCCGTCGGCAGCGTGGTCCAGTCCAGGCGGAACACCGAGTCGGGCGGGGCGGCCGTGCCCGCGGCGCCGGTGACCGGCCGCTCGCCCGGGACCGGCCGCTCGCCCGGGGCCGACAGCCCTTCGCCGGAGACGGGGCGCAGCACCAGCGAGTCCAGCGCGGCCACCGGCCGTCCCGCACCGTCGGCGACCTCGGCCGAGACCGCGTCGGTGCCGGCCGCCGTGAGCCGCACCCGCACCGCGGCGGCCCCCCGGCCGAACAGCCGCATCCCGGACCAGGAGAAGGGCAGCAATCCGCCGCCGTCGCGTACGAAGCCGCCGAAGCCCATCGCGTGCAGGGCCGAGTCCAGCAGGGCGGGGTGCAGACCGTAGCGGGCGGCGTCCGGGGCGTCGTCGAGCGCGGCCTCGGCGAACACCTCGTCGCCGCGCCTCCAGACCGCACGCAGCCCGCTGAACGCCGGACCGTAGGTGTATCCGGCGTCGGCCATCGCCCGGTAGTAGCCGTCCACCGGCACCGGCTCCGCGCCGGTCGGCGGCCACACGGTCAGATCGGGCCCCGTCTCCGGCTCTCCGGCCCCCAGCAGACCACTGGCGTGCCGCGTCCACGGCCGCTCCGCCGCCTCGTCCGACGGCTCCTCCTCGGCCCGCGAGTACACCTCCACCGGGCGGCCGCCCGTGGCGTCGGGCGCCCCGACGGCCACCTGCAGCCGTACCGAGTTCCGCTCGGTCAGGACCAGCGGGGCCTGCAGGGTCAGCTCGTCCAGCCGCCCGCAGCCCATGTCCCGCCCGGCGTGCAACGCCATGTCGACGAAGGCCGTGCCGGGGAAGAGCACCGTGCCGGACACCGTGTGGTCGGCGATCCAGGGGTGCGAGGCCAGTGACACATCGCCGCTGAACACCACCCCGCCGTCGGCGAGCGGCACGGCCGACGACAGCAGCGGATGGCCGTCCGGCGCCTGCGCGGCCGGGTCGGCCGGGAGGGGGGTCGTGGCGGCCGGGGCCCCCGTCGCCGGCGCGGGTCCGGCCGGGGTGCCGACGGCCGTCGCGGCCGGGAGCGGAACCGGGGCGGACTCGTCCACCCAGCAGACCTGGCGCTCGAACGGGTAGGTCGGCAGCCCCGGCACCCGGCCGGGTACGTCGTCGCCGTACAGCTCGTTCCAGTCGACCGTCGCCCCGTGCGCCCATAGGCTCGCCACCCGGCCGAGGTCGCGCTCGCGCAGCGCCGCGTCCAGCTCCGCGGCCCGCACCCGCCCGGCGGTGGCCGTGACCACCGCGCCGCCCGGGCGGCCCCGGCGCCAGCGGGTGAGCTGCCCCAGCAGCTCCTCGGCGCCCTTGGCGACCACCGCCAGCCGGTGCGTCAGATCCGCCCGGCCGACCTGCAAGGTGTGGGCGATACCCGCGAGGTCGGCCCGGGGGCCGCCGCGGAGGAACTCGATCCACTGGTCGACGTGGACGCCGAGCCGGTCCTCGGTGTGCGCCGACAGAGTGAACACCACCGGCCCGCGCACGGCCGCCCGCGAGGGCGCGGGCTCGGGCGCCTCCTCGAGGACGACATGGGCGTTCGTCCCGCCCCCGCCGATCGAGGTGATGCCCGCCCGGCGCGGCGCCGGGGTGCCGTCCACGACCACCGGCTCCCAGGGCACGGCGCTGCCGGAGAGCTCGAACGGGAGCCTGTCGAAGTCGATGGCGGGGTTGAACTCCTCCGGCAGCCGGGTCGGCGGCAGGGTGCGGTGCTGCAGGGCCAGGACGACCTTGAACAGCTGCGCCATGCCCGCGGCTGCCTCGCCGTGGCCGATGTTGGGCTTGACCGACCCCACGCCGAACCGCCCGCTCGCGCCCGGCCGCTCGTCGAAGGCCTGGGTGAGGGCCGTCATCTCGACCGCGTCACCGATCTCCGAGCCGTTGGCGTGGGCCTCCACATAGCCGACCGTCCGCGGGTCCACGCCGCCGTCGCGCAGCGCCTCACGGATCACATCGGCCTGCCGCTGCGCGCTGGGGCTGGTGAACCCGATGGTCCGCCCGTTGTGGTTGACGGCCGTGCCGCGAATGACGGCCCGTATCGGGTCGCCGTCGCGCAGCGCCTGCCGCAGCGGCTTGAGCAGCACCGCCGCGACGCCCTCACCCGGGACGATCCCGTTGGCCTCCGCGCCGAACGACCCGCACTCCGAACGGTCGGACAGCAGCCCCACGGTGCCCAGCTCGACATACGTCGAGGGGTGCAGATAGAGGTTCACCGCTCCGGCGAGGGCCAGTTCGCACTGGCCGGCGCGCAGGCTCTGCACCGCCTCGTGCAGCGCCACCAGGGCGGAGGAGCAGGCGGTGTCCACGGCCTTGCTCGGTCCGCCGAGGTCGAACTGGAAGGAGACCCGGTTCACCATGTCGCCGAAGGAGGTGCGCGGCATCTCCAGCCGCCCCTCCGCACCGAGCCGGGTGAAGCCGTGCTTCGCGCCGCCCGCGAAGACCCCGATGCGCCGGCGCACCGGGGCGGGCAGCTTCGACGGGGCGTAGCCCGCGTCCTCCAGCGTCTTCCAGCACTCCTGGAGGAACAGCCGCACCTGCGGGTCGGTGTTGCGTGCCTCATCCTCGGTGAACTTGAACAGCGGCGGATCGAACTCGTCGAACCCGTCGAGGAAGGCGCCCCACTTGGAGTGGCTCTTGCGCACCACGTCCGCGCCCTCGGGGCTCGGGTCGTAGTGCTCCCGCCAGTCCCAGCGGCGCGGCGGGATCTCGGTGACGACCGACCGGCCGTCCATGAGCAGCGACCAGTACCGGTCCAGGTCGGGGGCGCCGGGGAAGCGGCCGCTCATCCCGATGATCGCGACGGCGTCCGCCGCCGCGTCGTTCTCGTCGCCCTCGTCCTCCTCGCGGTCCTGGCCCTCCCGCGGGGTGAGTTCGGCGGCCGGGGCTGGTACGGGTACGGGAGCGGCGGGTACGGCGACCGGGGCGGGCTCGGCCGCGGGGCTCCCCCCGAGGTACGCCCGGCACTCGTCCGGGAACTGCTCGGCCAGGTGCTCGGCGACACCCTCGACCTTCGCGAAGTCGAAGAACAGCGTCCGGGAGGCAGCCGGGAACGCCTCGCTCAGTGCGTGGTTCATCCTGGTCCGCGTGATGGAGTCGATTCCGAAGCGGTCCAGGTGGTCCTTGATGTCGAGGTCGGCCGCCGACGCGCCGATCATCTCCGCGGCCAGCAGCGCGAGCCGCTCCTCGACGGCAGCCGCCAGCCGCTCGGGGGCGTACGGCTCGGCCCCTGCCGCAGCCTCGGCGACGGCTCCGGCCCCGGCCCCGGCCAGGGGCTCGGCGACGGGCTCGGTCCGCGGCGCCGGGGCGGGCTCGGCGGCCGGTTGCGCGACGGGCCGCGCCGCCGGCTGGGTGAACAGCTTGCCGTGCCGGTTCCTGGCGAACGGGTAGCCGGGCAGCGGCACCCGGCGCCCCGCGCCGTCCCGCCGCGTCCTGCGCCAGTCGATCGGCCCGCCGCGCACCCACAGCTCGGCTGCCTGGGCGAGCTTGCCGCGGTCCAGCCATCTGCTCACGGCCTCCCGCAGGTCATCGTCGTCGTCGAAGAGCCGGACCACCTCGCTGCCGTGGTCCGCCCGCCCCAGCCGGCAGTTGTCGGGAAGCTCCTCCCCGGCCGCCACGGCCCGGAGCCCGGCGACCAGTTCCGTCAGGTCGCGCACGACGAACGCGGCGCGCGCCGCCAGCTCCGTCCGGCCCAGCTGCAAGGTGCGGGCCACATCGGCCAGCAGCGGCCGGCCGCCGGCCCCGGCGGCGCGGTCCTCGGTGCCGCTCCCTTGGAGCGCCCCGCCCGCTTCGGAGATCAGCCGGGCCAGTTCCCCGGCCGTACGGCCCTCGTGCGGGACGTCGGCGCCCAGCCGCACCCCGAACCGGGCGTCCAGCGCCTCGCCGATCCGGGCGAACTGCCCCGGTCGCACGCCGTAGGAGTCCAGCCGCTCGTCCTGGTCGATCTCGTCCGCCGCGACGCCCAGGACGTCCGCCACCACGGCACACACCTGGGCGGGCGCCACCGGCGCGGCGGCGGGCTCGGGCGCCTCCTCACCCGTCGGGTCCAGAAACTCCGCCAGCACCCGGGCGTATGCGCGCAGCCGCTCGGGGTCGCGCGCCGACAGCGGCACGATCCGCGGGCTGCCGTCGTCAGTGGGGGCCGCCTCGGCGGCGGTCGGCGGATACTCCTCGACCACCGCGTGCACATTGGTCCCGCTGTGTCCGAAGGAGTTCACCGCGGCCATCAGCGGGGCGCCGGAGGCGCTCTGCCAGGGCCGCGCCGCGTCGTCCAGGACGAAGGCCGAATCGGCCAGGTCGATCAGCGGGTTGAGCCGGCGCAGGGTCGGCATGCCGACCAGCCGGCCGTACCGCATGGACAGCAGGACCTTGATCAGCCCGACAAGACCGGCGGCGGCGCCCGTGTGCCCGATGTGGGACTTCGCACTGCCGACCGCGCAGAACGCCCGCTCACCGGTCAGCCGCCGGAACGCCCGCACCAGCGCGTTGGCCTCCACCGGGTCGCCGAGCGGGGTCGCGGTGCCGTGGGCCTCGACGAATCCGACGCGCTCGGCCGGAATGCCGAAGCGCCGGTAGACGTCGAGGACCAGCTCTTCCTGTGCCGCCCCGTTCGGCGCGGTGATGCCGTTGCTGGCGCCGTCCTGGTTCATTCCGGTCGCGCGGACGACGCCGTGGACGTGGTCGCCGTCGGCCACCGCGTCGGCCAGTCGCTTGAGCACCACGACGGCCACGGCCTCGGAGTAGACGGTGCCGTCCGCGTCCGCGTCGAAGGTGCGGCACTGGCCGGTGGGCGACATCGCGCCGCTCTGCAGCAGCAGGTCGAGACCGCGCCCGTCAAGACCGGCGTTCGCGCCGCCGACCAGCGCCAGGGACGACTCGCCCGACCGCAGGCTCCGGCAGGCCAGGTGCAGGGCCGCCAGCGAGGACGAGCAGGCGGTGTTGACCACCAGCGCGGCCCCGCGCAGGTCGAGGAAGTACGACAGCCGGGACGCCACCAGGGCGTCGGAGGCACCGGTGAACGACTCGTGCGGATAGCTGGTGGGCTCGGCGCCGACGAACAGCCCGGTGCGCGAACCGGCCAGGGCCCTCGGGTCGAGCGCGGCGTCCTCCAGCGCGTGCCAGCTCTCCTGGAGCAGCAGCCGCTGGTGGTGGCTCATCAGGTCCGCCTCGTGCGGGCGGATGCCGAAGAACTCGGGGTCGAAGCTGTCGCGCTCGGCGAGCACCCCGCCCCAGCTGTACGCGTTCCGCTCCTCCGGGGCGAGGTAGTGGTCGGGCAGCTCGCCGTACCCGACGCGGCCCTCGGCGAGGTTGCGCCAGAACTCGCGGACGTCCACCGCCCCCGGGAACTGCCCGGACATGCCGACCACCGCGATGTCCAGTGTCTCGGGGCGGTCGGCCGGCCCGGTGGCCGCGTCCTGCCCGGACGGCGCCGGGGCCGTGGGCCGGCCCGGGGCCTGCGCCGGGCGCCGCGCGGCCAGCAGGTCGCGCGCCTGCTCCGCGCCGACCGCTCCCCTGGCGTACCGGTCGAGGATGTCCCGGAACTCTGCGGTGCTCATCGTCGCTCCCTCGTGGCCAACTCGGCGTCGAGCAGGTCCAGCACCTCCGCGGCGGAGAGCTCCCCGGCCGCGAAACGTGCCTCCAACTTCGCGATCAGTTCGTCCGGCGCCGCCGTATCGCCGGTACCGTCGGCCGGCGGCTCCTCCCCGGATCCGGCCGTCGGCTCGTCGGGGCCGACCAGCTCGATCAGGTGGTCCGCCAGCCGCTCGACGGTCGAGTACTCGTACAGGGCGGCCGCGTTCAGCTCCACGTCCAGCTCCTCGGAGATCTGTGTCACGAACGTCGAGCCGGTGATCGAGTCGACTCCCAAGTCGGAGAACGCCACCGAGGGAGAGAGGTCCGCGGTCGGCACCCGCAGCGTCCTGGCGAGCCGTTCGACCAGCAGCCCCCGGATCGCCCGGCGCCGCTCGCCGCCCCCGGCCGGGGTGGCGCCGCCCGGCCGGGCGGCG
>NZ_MUNE01000182.1 GCF_002154605.1 Streptomyces milbemycinicus
TACGGGGCCCTCGGCCCTGAGTTCGAGTACCGCTATCCGCTCGCTATCGCCCCCCTCCCCGCTGAACTTCTGCGGAGGCTCGGCATCTCCGTCCCGGAGCCCCCGAACAAGCCCGATCTCACGAAGGTGTTGCTGGCGCAAGGCCCTGGGGTCAAGATCGTCGTCGACAAGGCCCCCCTATGGCGCCACCCCGACTTCCCGATGCCCTTTGACATGGCGGCCCAAGTGCCCCCGCAGAGCGTACGGGGCTCTGGCGCCATCACGGAGGTCGTCGGTGATCCGGCGGCCTTGGTCCTGGGTGAGCGGTGGCAGTCGCTGGAGGAGGCGAGGGCCCGGCGGAGGCTGGTGCGTGACCGACTGGCGCGGCTGGGCACGATCGAGCGGGGCGGGCGGCCGGTACCGCTGGTGAAGCTTCTGGGTGATCTTCCAGGGTGGGAGATCACCGAGGTCGGCCGGGCGACCACGATCTATCCCCTTGCCCCGGGCCACAACGGCCGCACCTACGCGCAGTTCTCCCTGGGTACCCCCGCGGTGGGCCTCAGGATGCTCCATGACCACGCCCTCGATCGGGCATGGCCCAGAGAACTGCTCCTTCTGACCACGACGGGGAGGGACTTCGGGCGGTGGGTCGCGGGGAAGTTCGCGAGCGAGGTCGCCGGCCGTGGTGAGGTGCCGGTGGAGCTGGTCGCGTTCTTGTCGGCCATACCGGATGTGGACGAGGTCTGGGGGTACGCGTGGCGGGCGTTCACCCACGTCGCCGCCAGGCCGCTCACCGTCACGCAACCGCAACTGCTCAAGAACTGGCTGGCGGTGGCGTCGCGGCACGGGTTCGACAGTGACCGGCGGGCTCTGCGGCCTGGTACGCGGGGCTTCCTTGATGAGCGTCATGACGGGCTCAGCGCGGTCGCCCACGACATGCTGAAGGTCGAAATGGAGCGCCATTTCCGGATCTTCAGCCCGGGCGGAGTCGTTTCGGACGGGTTCTTCGACTTCGTGGTCCGCGATCCCGGGGAGACCGGTGATGTGCCGTCCCCGCGCGAGCAGCTGACCGCCGCGCTGACGGGGCGTACGTCCCAGGGGAGGCGGATCGGCTCGCTCGAGTCGGTCGGCATGGACGAGTTCCCGGCCCTGGACACCAGCGGCGGCCGGCTGCTGGTCGCGCTGATGGTGAACGAGTTCCGGGGGTACGGGTTCGACGACAGGACCATGACCGAGGAGCAGATCGAGCAGGCAGAAGCCGAGTTGGCGGAACTCGGCAGGGCGATGTACGAGCGGGCGGTGGCGGCCTCGGTTCCGCTGTCTCCCGACGTGCTGAGCCGGTCGGTGGAGCGGATTCTGGACGATCCGGTGGTCCGGGGGTTCGCCCCGTTCGTGTCCCTGCTCGTCGGCGGCGTCCCGCAGGTGGAGGGCCCGAATCAGCGCGTGCTGACCATGGCGAACGGGATGGCCGTGGCCGGGGCCCTGGGCCGTTATGCCCTGGGACATGACCGGTTGTCCCCGGACAGTCCGGCGTATCGGCTGGCGGCCGAGGCGCTGGAGAAGGTGGCCGTTCTCCTGACGACCGGGACCGTGCCTGTCGAAGAGCGTGCGCGTGTCGAGGGGGCCGTCAGGAGCGCGGAGATGGCGTTGACGGCCGTCCGCGAGTTGCCGGCACCGGCCGCGATCGAGTGGCCGGCGGAGATCGAGGCGCTGGACGGGACCCGGGTTCCGGTGGATCAGGTGTCGCAGGTGCAGCACCTGAATGCGTCGGGTGTGCAGGTGGGGGTGTCGCTGCGCGGAGCCGGACCGTGGAGGGGGCGCCAGCAGTCCTACGGTCTGCTGCCGGAGGTGGAGCACTATACGGAGGTGCGGTGGGCGCCGCCGGAGGACAGATGGGACCGGGCATCGGCGGTGGTGGCGGAGGGCCCGCGGAAGAAGGCGCCGTTCGGCAAGGTGTTCCTGCTCGGTATGGACGGGGACGGGACCGCGGCGTGGCTGCGAGTCCAGCCCGACCAGGTGTCCCTGGACGGTATGGAGACGGACGGGTTGGTTGTGTCGTTCGCCTACGAGCGGGCGGCGGACTATGTCTTCGCGCGTGTGCCGGCGTTGACGGCGGCGTCGTGGGATACGGCTGTGTGGTGGGCGGGTGCGGATGTGGCGGGTCCGTATGCGCGTGGTCGTGATCCGCTTCAGTGGCCGGTGGCGGGTCAGGTGCTGTCCAACCGCTTTGACCGGTGGTTGTGGACCTCTGCTCTGGGTGGGGAGCCCGGGTTCGCCACGCGTAGGGAGGCGGACGGGCACGGTGGGCAGAAGCAGGTCACGTGGCTTCGGCTGGAGGAGGGTGACTCGCTGGCGGGGTTCCGTCCGGAGCCGTCGTCGGTTCGGCTGGCCGTGTGGGCTGAGCGGGTGGCGGGTGATCGGAGGCGGGCTGGGGATGTGCAGCGGTGGTGGCGGGCGGTCCGGCTGGTGTACGGGCCGCTGCTGGAGGATGACGAGGCGGCGTTCGAGGCTCTGCTGCGTGGTTTCCACGCGTTGGATCAGTGGCGGGCGGGCCGGGGGGATGCTTCCCCGCTGACCTGGAGTGGTCTGCTGGATGTGGTCAACCCGTACATGGATCTGGTCAACGCGCACGTCTCCGAGTCCGGGCAGCCCCCGCTGGTGTGGTGGCAGGCGCTGCCGTTCACTCTGGTGTCGGCCGCGGGTGAGATCGGGGTGGAGCTGGAGCTGTCCCGCCTCGATCTGACGCCGCGGCATGCCCCCGTGCGGGCGTGGGAGCAGGCCCCGGAGTCCCCGGTGGCGCCCCGAGCGGGCGCCGCCGATGAGCCCCCTGGCAGCCCCGCGCCCGTCCGCCCGGCCTCCCCGCGGCCGATCGAGCCCGGGCCTGCCGGGGGACTCGAACAGCTCCCCGCCGCCCGGCCACTCGCCGTGGACTCCGCCGACTCCGCCGACTCCGCCGACTCCGCCGACCAGGTCTTCGTCCCCGCGTGGAACGCGCACGCGGGGGCGTGGACCGCGTTCGCCGAGGCTGCCACGGGGGCTGCGTCGGCGGAGCGGGCCGGGCGGGCGAGCGGCGAGGACACGCTGATGGCGGACCCGGACCAGGAACCGGACTTCTGGGCCGGGGTCGAGCGGGCGCGTGAGCGGTTGGAGGAGGCCGAGGCGCGGCTGTGGGCTCTGGGTGTCCCGCTGGATGTCACGGCCGGGGCGCGGGGTGCCGCTACCGGTGAAGCCGCCGAGGCCCCGGTCGTACCGAGGGGCGACGCGCAACGCCGGTGGATCGCGGGGGAGTTGACCGAGGAGGACGTGGATCCCGTCGCGGCGCGGCTCGCCGCGAGCGCCACCACCGGCCTGGCCGAGGCCGACGTACGTGCCGCGGGCGTCACGCCGGTCTACGACCAGCAGGCCCAGATCCAGATGGCGCTCCGTGGGGACAGTGGGGACAACCGGGTGCCGGTGCACGCGCTCCCGCCGCTGGAGCTGGCCCGGGTGCTGATGATGCGGCCCGGCCCCTGGACGGACGCACTGGACGACGTGGCGGCGAACGCGTCGCGGCGGCTGTGGGCGTCGGCGTACGCGGACTTCGCGGGCGCGGCAGCCGGTGCGGCACCTGGTACGGCACTCGGCGGTGCCATGGAGACGGACGTCGCCCGGGCCTGGGCCGCCGCCGTCTCCTTGGTGCTGCCGGTGGAGCCGCACGCGGTGCTCGCCGACTCCCGGTACGCCGGGGACGGCTTCCGCAGCGTGGTGCGCCAGGTCGCCGATCACCTGTTGATGTGGGGCCCGGACACGGAGGCCGCGCTGCGGTCCGCGGCGGAGCTGGCCGACATCCTGCGGCTCGACCTGGGTCTGCGGCGGCGCTGGGACGTGCCCGCCGCGGACGGTGCCGGGCCGGGGGACTCCGCCTCGCGGGTGTTCGTCGCGCCGGTCGCCCCGCGGGCGCCGGCCTCGCCTGCCCCGCTCGCCTCGCAGTCGCCCGCCCCGCCTGCGGCCGCGCCGGCTCCCGGGCTGCCGCCGCTGAGCGTGGTGGAGTTCACGCCGGACGGGACGGGCCCGGCGGAACTGGAACGGCAGGCGACGGCCGGGATCACCCCCTCCCGGGACGCGGTGGCCGTAGAGCGGCTGGCGGCTCTGCACGACCGGGACCGTCGGGTGCGGGAGAGTGCGTTCGATGTCGATGCGACGGCTCGTCGTGTGCTGCATCTGCCGGCGAATGCGCCGGTGGATCAGGCGGTGCGTGCGGAGTTGTTCGAGCTGGTGTGGGCGGCCGAGGCGGACGGGCGTGCGGACAGTCTGACGGCGCTGGGTGCGTTCCACCTCGACCTGTTGGGGGTGGTCGGGCCGGGTCACAGCAGCTACTTCACGATGGAGTGGAGCCAGATCCCGGGTGTCAGCTGGCTGGGTCCTGACGTCATGGGGGCATTGGGCGCCCTGGAGCTGAACATGGACCGGAGCGATGTCCTCGTCCCGCAGCCGGATGGTTCCCTGGCGGCCGGCGGTCCCCGGCGGAAGACGCCGTGGCCGAAGGGGACGGTGCCGTGCGTCATCGCGGGTAAGCGGCGTGGCGACATGGTGGTGGTGCGGCTGCCGGATGATTCGACGCGGGACGCGGATGTCGAGGAGCTCATCGAGCTCATGGCGATCGCCGTGGCGCGGGCGGGTCTGCCGCCGGGCACCCCGATCGTGGTGGTCGTTCCCTTCCTGGGTCAGTACGGCGTGTTCCTCCAGCAGTTCGCGGACCGTTCCGGTCTGGAGGTGTGGGCGCACAGCGGTGAGGTGACGGTCAGCGCGTGGTCCGATGGGACGGGCAGCATCGACACGGTTGCCGGACGGCCCGGAGTTCCCACGGGCGACTGGGCGTCGTTCCGGCCGGGCCAGGGGCCCGTTCTCGACGAGAGCGTGCCCGACTGGTACCGCGATGTGCTGATGTGGCCGGTGGTCAGCGAAGCGACCGAAGAGGAGACCGGCTACGCCTCGTTCAAACCCGACGAGTACGCGAGGAATTTCGAGAAGACGGAGCGCGTCAGCGACCGGATGACGACGTTCATCCACTACAGCTTCCCCACGAACACCGAGGGGCCTGAGCTGGAGCTTCCGCGTCCGGGTCCCGAGGCCAGTCCGTTCTCCCAGGCCGACGGGTTCCGCCTCAGCGCGCATGCCATCCCGGGCTACATGGTGCTGGCGATGCGGAGCGGGAACGGCGTGGTCAACCGCTATGTCGGCGAGGGTCAGGTGGTGGCGTGGGTGAAGTGGCTGGTGTCCCGGCGGCCCAAGGTCCGCTGGATCGACTTCTCCGACTGCTGGCTCGGCTCCCCCAAGGACAGCGACAGCCGGGGTCCCACCATGAGGAGCGTCTTCGACCCCGAGGTGTTCGTGGCCGATCCGCTGCGGGAGATCTCTGTGGCGCATCGCACCGCGAACGCGACGCGACTCTGGGCGCGTGCCTCCTACGGCCAGCTGTCGGATGGGGAGCGGCCTGGGACCAACGTGCGGAGGTGGGCCCTGTACTCCGATTCTCAGGGGCGGCCCCGGGAGATTGCCCTGGAGCGGCCGGATCCGGAGGGTGCGGAGCTGGACCGGCTTGCGGCGGTGGCCCGATTGCACTCGGGGCCTGGTGCGGTGTCGGCGGAGGTGCGGGAGCGGACGCTGATTGCGGTGCGGGCGCTGAAGTTGATGTTCGGGGTGTATGTGGAGGACGGTGCCGGTTTCGGGGAGCTGCTGCGGGGTGTGGCGGCGGTGGACGAGATGTGGCTGGCCGACCCGGAGTTCCGGCAGGTGGGCCCGCTGACGCTGGATCTGCTGCGGCGGGTGATCGCGGCGCATGCGGGGGCCGGGGTCGAGGTGGATCAGGAGGTCGCCCGCCGGGCGCTGGCCGCGGCGGCGACGGCGTGGGAGGCACGGCCCCGTGGCCCGCGGGGCGAACGCGTGGACATGGCGTGGGACTTCGTGGAGCTGCCGGTGGTGCGGCTGGGCGCGCAGTGGGTGCTGGGGGATGAGGCGAAGTCCGAGGCCGCCACCGCCCTGAACCTGTCCAGTTCCGGTCCGTTGGGTGAGGCGGAGCGGTTGCGGATGCTGTGGGCGTGGGTCAAGACCATGGACCTGCTGACCGCACCCGGTGTGGACGGGGACGCTCTCACCCGGCGGGTGCTCCACCTGGACCCGGGCTTCGACGTCGACCCGACGGAACGTGCGGAAGTGCGGGAGACGCTCACCCGGGCGTTCGCCGTGGGGCGGGACGCGTCCGACACGGACGTGGTGGCCGCGTACGACCGGGAGGTGTTCGGGGCGTTCGACGACACCGGCATCGCCACGGTCCTGGACGGGGTCCGGGGGAGCGGTCGTGACTTCACGGGGGAGTCGGGGCCGGCGGTGAACCTGGCGCAGATCCATACGCCGGGCGGTCTGGTGGACGCGCCGTGGCGG
>NZ_MUNE01000183.1 GCF_002154605.1 Streptomyces milbemycinicus
GGTGGTGGCGGACGCGCTGGAGCCGTTCGCGGAGTCGTCGTCGGTGGCGCACGCGGTGCTGGACGGGGCGGTGCGGGATGAGTACGGGGCCCTCGGCCCCGAGATCGAGTACCGGTATCCGCTCGATATCGGTCTCCTCCCTGATGACGTTCTGCGGAGGCTCGGCATCCGCATTCCGGAGCCCCCGGACGAGCCCGATTTCATGAAGGTGGTGCTGGCGCAAGGCCCTGGGGTCAAGATCGTCGTCGACAAATTCTTCCAATGGCGCCACCCCAACTCCCCGATGCCTTTTGATAATGCGTCCCAAGCGCCCCCAGGGAGCGAACGGGTCGTTATCTACATCCCGGAGGTCGTCGTTGATCCGGCGGCCTTGGTTCCGGGTGAGCGGTGGCAGTCGCTGGAGGAGGCGAGGGCCCGGCGGAGGCTGGTGCGTGACCGGCTGGCGCGCACGGGCGTGGCCGGGCGGGGCGGGCGGCCGATACCGCTGAGGGAGCTTCTGGGTGATCTGCCGGGGTGGGAGATCACCGAGGTCGGCCAGGTGACCACGGTCTTTCCCCTCGCCGTGGGCCACAACGGCCGCTCCTACGGGCAGTTCTCCCTGGGTACCGCCGCGGTGGGCCGCACGATGCTCTGGCACCACTCCATCGATCGGATGTGGCCCAGGGAACTGCGGCATCTTGCCTGGGCGGGGCGGGACTTCGGGCGGCGGGTCGCCGGGGAGCTGGCGAGCAGGATCACTGGCCGTGGTGAGGTGCCGGTGGAGCTGGTCGCGTTCTTGTCGGCCATTCCGGATGTGGACGAGGCCTGGGGGTACGCGTGGCGGGCGTTCACCCACGTCGCCGCCAGGCCGCTCAACGTCACGTACCCGCAACTGCTCAAGAACTGGCTGACGGTGGCGTCGCGGCACGCGTTCGACAGTGACAGGCGGGCTCTGCGGCCTGGCACGAGGGGCTTCCTTGATGAGCGTCATGACGGGCTCAGCGCGATCACCCACGACATGCTGAAGGTCGAAATGGAGCGCCATTTCCGGCTCTTCAAGCCGGGCGGGGGGGCTGTTCCGGAGGGGTTCTTCGACGTCGAGGTCCGCGATCCCGAAGTCGGTGACGTTCCGTCCGCGCGTGAGCATCTGACTGCCGCGTTGACGGGGCTTACGTCCCAGGGGAGGCGGATCGGCACGTACGAGTCGGTCGGCATGGACGAGTTCCGGGCCCTGGACACCAGCGGCGGCCGGCTGCTGGTCGCGCTGATGGTGGACGAGTTTCGGGCGTACGGGTTCGACCACCGGTGGGTGACCGAGGAGCAGATCGAGCAGGTCGAGGCCGAGTTGGCGGAACTCGGCAGGGCGATGTACGAGCGGGCGGTGGCGGCCTCGGTTCCGCTGTCTCCCGACGTGCTGAGCCGGTCGGTGGAGCGGATTCTGGGCGACCCGGTGGTCCGGGGATTCGCCCCGTTCCTGACCTTGCTCGACGAGGGCATCCCGCGGGCGGACGGCCCGAATCTGCGCATTCTGGGCGAGCTGGACGGGATGACCGCGGCCGACGCGCTGGGCCGTCATGCCCTGGGGCATGTCCGGTTGTCCGCGGACAGTCCGGCGTATCGGCTGGCGGCCGCGACGGTGGAGAAGGTGTCCGGGCTTCTGGCGGCCGGGGCCGTGCCTGCTGGTGAGCGTGCGCGTGTCGAGGAGGCGGTCCAGGGCGCGCGGGAGGCGTTGAGGGTCCTGCGTGAGGGGCCGGCACCGGCCGTGATCGAGTGGCCGGCGGAGATCGAGGCGCTGGATGGTACCGGGGTTCCGGTGGATCAGGTGTCGCAGGTGCAGCACCGGAATGCGTCGGATGTGCAGGTGGGGGTGTCGCTGCGGGGGGGTGGAGCAGGCGGATCGTGGCTGCGTCGGCAGGGGTCCTACGGTCTGCTGCCGGAGGTGGATCACTTTACGGAGGTGCGGTGGGATCTGGAGGAGGGCAACGGATACCGGGCATCGGCGGTGGTGGCGGAGGGTCCGCGGAAGGAGGCGCCGTTCCGCAAGGTGTTCCTGGTCGGTGTGGACGGGGACGGGACCGTGGCACGGTTGCCGGTCCAGGGTGGGTCGATTGTGTCGTTCGTCTACGAACGGGTGGTGGACTATCTCTTCGCGCGTGTGCCGGCGTTGACGGCGGCGTCGTGGGATACGGCTGTGTGGTGGGTGGGTGCGGATGTGGCGGGTCCGTATGCGCGTGGTCGTGATCCGCTTCAGTGGCCGGTGGCGGGTCAGGTGCTGTCCAACCGCTTTGACCGGTGGTTGTGGACCTCTGCTCTGGGTGGGGAGCCCGGGTTCGCCACGCGTAGGGAGGCGGACGGGCAGGGTGGGCAGAAGCAGGTCACGTGGCTTCGGCTGGAGGAGGGTGACTCGCTGGCGGGGTTCCGTCCGGAGCCGTCGTCGGTTCGGCTGGCTGTATGGGCTGAGCGGGTGGCGGGTGATCGGAGGCGGGCTGGGGATGTGCAGCGGTGGTGGCGGGCGGTCCGGCTGGTGTACGGGCCGTTGTTGGAGGATGACGAGGCGGCGTTCGAGGCTCTGTTGCGTGGTTTCCACGCGTTGGATCAGTGGCGGGCGGGCCGGGGGGATGCTTCCCCGCTGACCTGGAGTGGTCTGCTGGATGTGGTCAACCCGTACGTGGAGGCGGTCAACGCGTACGTCTCCGAGACCGGGCGGGCCCCGCTGGTGTGGTGGCAGGTGCTGCCGTTCACTCTGGTGTCGGCCGCGGGTGAGGTCGGGGTGGAGCTGGAGCTGTCCCGCCTCGATCTGACGCCGCGGTATGTCGCTGAGCGGGCGTGGGAGCAGGCCCCGGAGTCCTCGGTGGCGGGCCGGGCGGGTGCCGCCCTGGAGGCGGCCGAGGGCTCCGGCGGGGCCGCGGCCCCGGGGGT
>NZ_MUNE01000184.1 GCF_002154605.1 Streptomyces milbemycinicus
GGTGTCATTATTCCGATCAGGCTGCTGAGCTGGGTGTTTCTTGTGGATGGAGAGGTCGTTGGGGTGGCGTGGTGTGGTACTCGTTGAGCAGGCCGCCGAGTAGCTGTCGCCGTCTGACCGTGGCAGCGGGCAGGGGGATGACGCTCGGGTGGTCGTCCGGGGCGCGTAGGTCGAGGCTGCGGTGGGCCCGTCCGGTGTTGTAGTGCTCGGCGTACGTGGTGAGGACGGCACGGAGGTGTCGTTCGCCGGTGATGAGGATTCGGTCGGTGCATTCGGTGCGGGCTGTGCGTATCCATCGTTCGGCGAATGCGTTTGACCGCGGGCTTTGCGGCGGCGTTGGGATGACAGCTGTGCAGTTGCCGGCGAAGACGGCGTCGAATGCGGCGGTGAACTTGCTGTCCCGATCGCGGATGAGGAACCGGAAGCACCCAGCTCTGTCTTCGAGGTCCATGAGCAGGTTACGGGCGAGCTGAGTGACCCATGCGCCCGTAGGGTGGGCGGTGACGCCCAGGACGTGAACGCGCCGAGTCTTGATCTCCATGACGAAGAAAACGTAGAGACGCTTGAGGAAGACGGTCTCCACGTGCATGAAGTCGCAGGCGAGCAGCGTGTGGGCCTGGGAACGGAGGAAAGTACGCCAGGTCTGCTGGGAGGCGCGCTGGGGTGCGGGTGGTAGACCGGAGCGGCGCAGGACGCGCCGGATCGTGGCGGCGGCGACCCGGTGACCAAGCCGTCGGAGTTCGCCTTGGATTCTGACGTATCCCCAGGTCGGGTTCTCTCGCGCCAGGCGCTGGATAAGCGCAACTGTGCCTTCCGGCAATGCTGGACGACCGGATCTGACCGCCGTCTGGCGCCACTTCCAGCGCACCAGACGACGGTGCCAGGTCAGCAGTGTGCCCGGAGTGACCAGCCGGTGGCGCCGTAAGGCGGGTGGCAGGTGCCGTGCGAGAGCGGAGAGCACGGCACGATCAGCCCATGAGAGCCGCGGACGCTCGATCTGCCGGCGAAGGACGGCGACCTCATGCCGAAGCACGAGGATCTCGGCATTGCTCGCGGCGGTCGATCGGCCCAGCAAAAGGAAGCAGCCCAGCAGCTGACAGAAGACCAGGTACAGCAGTCGCAGACCCACGATCACTGATCATGCCCATACTTGAGCGATCGCAAAGCCCCAGGTCAACCACCGTACGGCAATAATGACACCCTTCAGGCCCGAAGCTCGCGGGGACGAACGGTAACTCCAGTCTGTCAGTGCTCTGCGTGAATGGAGGTGACCCGCCGGCCGGGGGCAAGGCCGGCGTGGTCCGGCCGCGTGTCGGAACTTCGCGATCTTGTTCAAGAATCGGTCGGTAGACCGACATGCTTATCTGGTGCCCGTCCCCGTGAGTGAGCGAGGTTGTTCCGCGAGGTCAGGGTAGTGGGGTGGTCCTCACCCAGGATGCGGATGCTGTCGGTCAGGGTCTGCTCGTACAGGGGAATCGCCCGACCAAGATCACCCGCCGATTCATAAGCACCCGCGAGGTTGTTCCGCGAGGTCAGGGTAGCGGGGTGGCCCTCACCCAGGATGCGGATGCTGTCGGTCAGGGTCTGCTCGTACAGGGGAATCGCCCGACCAAGATCACCCGCCGATTCATAAGCACCCGCGAGGTTGTTCCGCGAGGTCAGGGTAGCGGGGTGGCCCTCACCCAGAACCCGAACCCTGTCGGTCAGGGTCTGCTCGTACAGGGGAATCGCCCGACCAAGATCACCCGCCGATTCATAAGCACCCGCGAGGTTGTTCCGTGCGAGCAGGGTGTCGGGGTGGTCCTCGCCCAGGATGCGGATGCTGTCGGTCAGGGTCTGCTCGTACAGGGGAATCGCCCGACCAAGATCACCCGCCGATTCATAAGCACCCGCGAGGTTGTTCCGTGCGAACAGGGCCATGGGGTGGTCCTCGCCCAGGATGCGGATGCTGTCGGTCAGGGTCTGCTCGTACAGGGGAATCGCCCGACCAAGATCACCCGCCGCTAGGTAGAGGCCTGCGAGGTTGGACAGTGAAGCGACGAGATCGGATTCGTGGGCGTAAGGTACATCTGCTGCGAGTTGCCGATAAATTCTCAGCGACTCATCGCTGACGCTCCGTGCTTGGTTCCACCGCCCTGCCTCTGAGAGCCGGTTGCCCAAGTTGTTTAGGGCAGATGCGAGGTCGGGCATGTAGGCGGTCGGGTTCTCCGCTGCGAGACGCCGGCGGATCTCGACTGCCTCCGCAGCAGTCTCCAAGGCCTCCTGTCGACGGCCGACCTCCGACAACATCGTGCCCAAGTTGTTCAGCGACATCGCGAGGTCGGGCATGTAGGCGGTCGGGTTCTCCGCTGCGAGACGCCGGCGGATCTCGTTTCCCGGGCCGGGTGCCTGCCCGGTTTCAGGTGGTGGTCCAGTCGCGAAGCTGGCGGGCGATCCGGGCGATGCCCAGGGAGCCTGCCGATGCATCGTGGACGAGTGCGACCGCGTCCTTCGGGGGGTAGCTGAGTGGGTGTCCGCTCAGGGCGAGGAAGGCTTCAGCGCTGTGCCAGGCGAAGGCCTCGTTCGAGTGCTCCAGGCACGGGAGTTTGACCAGGGTCTGAAGCAGCGCGGCGGCCTTGAGGTGTGGAGAGCTGTAGATGTCACGGTCCATGGCCCGGGCATACATGCGTTCGACGGCGGCGTAGAGCGGTCCGAGGTCGTCGACCTGTGGGTCGCCGGGGAGCCGCTCGGCGGCATGCAGCAGGAACGGGACGTCGATGCGGGGTGGCTGGTGAGGGTCGGGCTGGCTCACGCGGCGTGGCCCTGCCCGTGGTGCCCAAGACTGCGGCGGGCTTCTTGCTCCGCGGCGCGCTGTTCTGGCCTGGGATCGATACCACTGGGCTCGGCGGCGAAGGCCTCGTGGCTGCGGGTCATGGAAGCGTCGAAGTGTTCCAGGAACGTCGCCTCGACCGCCGTGGCGCGCTCGAAGGCTGCCGACAGGATGTAGTCCTGCATGCTGACCCCGGCGTTCTTGGCCGCGGCGGCGATCGCAGCACGCTGCCGTGGGTCAGGGAAGCGCAGGCTCATGGCTTTGGGCTCTTTGGACTCACTCATGATACCTACGGTATCAGCGATACCAGATGACCGCTGCTTCGGCTCGACTCGGCCGGTTGGAGCATCATCCACGACGCGCCCGTGCCGCGAATACCTGCGGCGGCGTCTGGGCATCCGGCACACCGTCCCGGAGAAGACCGACAGTCAGGCCGCCCGCCTGCGCAAAGGCTCACGCGGAGGACGGCCACCCAGTTTCGACGAAGAGCGTTACAAGAAGCGCAATACCGTAGAACCGGCGATCAACCGGCTCAAGCAGTCCCGAGCGGTGGCCACGCGGTACGACAAGCGCGGTTACGTCTTCCTCGGCACCGTCACCGCAGCGTCGCTTGCAGTATGGCTCCGGTCCTGACAAATGCGAGGCAGGTCAGCACCCGCTCGGGCCGGTCTGTGGGTGCCGTCCTATGGTTCCGGGATGAGTAACTCTGCTGCGGCTGCTGTCCTCACAACTGCCGACCTGTCTGAAGCGATACGTGCGGTGCGTACCTTGCTGGGCATGGCAGACGCCGGTCAGGCAGAGGTTGACTTCGAAGCCGTGATCAGGTCGCCGGACGTGCTGGCGCAAGTGCGTCACGTACTGCCCGACCTCGAATGGTGGGCGTCGGCTGGCAAAGAGCACGGTTCGTCGGAGGCTGGCGACAACCCTGCAGACTGTCTGCCGATCCGAGTGTTCGACTGGTGTCGTCCGCTGGACCGCGCTGAGCCCTTCATCGCTGCTCTGGGGCCAGATCCCGCGGCTGTTCGGTGGGATCTGGACGGATGGCCTGCGGTTCCCGAAGCGGGACTGGAGGCGATCTCGCAGAAGTACGCGTACCTCACGCTGACAGTGAATTCCCGGGACCTCTACCAGGACGAGCCGTCGCAGGACCACACCGTCCACGTGCACGTCCGGAACCGGAACGGCGACCAGGTCGCCCGCGTCCATTGGCTCGCCGATCAAGTGGGTGGCCGATTCACAGGCAGGGTGGAGTTGGCGCCTCTGTAACCCCTCAGCAAACAGGCAAGACCGCCGTCTCCATCTGCCTCTGTCACATGATCGACCGGACAAGTCCTAGCCGCATAGGGGTTGAGTGGCCCGTCCACATCGAGGAACAGCAGTGGCCGGTTCACGATCTCCCCCTCGCTCAACATCGGCTGCGCCGTGGCAACGTAGCTGCACCTATCGTCTCAGCGTCGGTTCGATCTGATGTGATGATCCCAGCATGGTGGGTGTGATCACGGCATCGGGGCCATCGTGGATAGCCCCGTACTCCGGACTTCAGTGCCGGGGTCTGACATGCCCTGTGTTCAGGCGAAGGTGAGCGACCGGGTGGCGTCGTCCTCTCCGCGCAGGCGGAGGTGAGCCGCAGCCGAGAGCGAGGAGAACGCGTACGTGGCCGTGTTCTCCTCAGTTCATGGGAAGGCTTGCAGGCTGCCACGTTCAGGAGAAGACCATGGGAGCCCCTTCGCGCACACAGACCTCGAGGACCGCTACCAGACCCGAGGCATCCTCGAGGAGATCGTCTGCAGAACGTCCCAGGTCTCCAGCGGCCCAATCCGCCACGATCTTGCTAAGCCGGGGAAGTACTTGCTCACATTCAGCCACCGAGAGCTGACCTCGATCATCCGGATGATCGAGCAACGGCCCAAGCGGGCTCGTGACCGTGCTCCAAGGTCGGTCGCCCCCAAAGCCCTGCATGGCCTGGAGATCGATGCCGTCAGCCGCGGCAAGTGCATTGCGGAATGCATCGAAACCAGAGTACGACCAACTTGACTCAACATCGTCCACGTCGCTGCTGCCCGGGTAGAGGGTCAATCCCACTGCGGACACTCCTTGTTCGCCACATACTCAGGGTCGGGTCGCCGGGTGCGCGGCGGTCCGTGGCTTTATCGACGACTCACGGGTCTGGCACAAGTTCCGTGACCAGTAACGCAGCGTTATGAGTCGATGTCGAAGAGCGGGACGTCAGCGGAGGCCGGTGGCGGGGCAAGTACTGTGCGAATGCGGTTGAGCGTTGTGAGCCATCGGCTTGCGTCAGCCGGGTCGAGCCAGTTTGCGGCCAGTCCAGAGTCGTCGTCGAGGATGCGGGTGAGGGCTTCGGCCGCGAGCATCCGAAGATCGGCCGGGAAGGCCGGCATGGCTTTCTCCGGGCCGTAGGCTGTGTCGATCGGTTCGCCGCCTGGGCACTGCACCGCGATCAGCGCGGCCGCGGCGACCGCCTCTTCCGCTTCCGCGAGGTAGCCGGTGGCGTTGACTGTACGAGCGAGGACGCCGCGGATCAGGACCTCGCGTTCCTCGGGGTTCGCGTTGTCCAGCGCAATGGCGAAGTCCGCAGCCGTGTCATTGTCGAAGGGGCCGGTGTCCCAGGTACCCACGATGTTCTCCTTGACTGGTTGTGCGGTGATCCTTGCACCGGCCACTGACAGCAAGGTCACGTGGCCAGTAGGACTCGTTTACGCAGGAGACCGAAGCCGGCGCGGCCGAACATCTGCCGTTTGAGCATCTTGATCCTGTTGACGGCTCCTTCGACCGGGCCGGAGTTCCAGTCGGTGGTCAGTCCGGCGGTCACTGCGTCGAAGTCGCTGTGCAGGCCGACGGCAAAGCTGCTGATGCTGGGCAGATTGGCGTCCGTGGCGTCGTTGACCCAGTCGGGCAGGCGGGTGCCGCGGAGTGTCGTGAGCATTTCTGCGAACGAGCTGACCAGGCACGCGGTGGTCTCCAGCTCGGGGCAGTGGTCGAGCACGGCTTTTCGGTGCAGTTTCTCCTCTTCGGTGAGGGCGGCCGGGTGCCGGGTGAGCTAACCGGTTACCTGTCGCACCGACGGCGGTGGTGGAGGAGGCGTGATGCCTTCCCGCTGCGGCAGGTCGCGCCGGGCCCAGTCGCGGACGGTGGAGTAGTGGCCGTGGAAGCCGCGGGCGGTGATCTCACGGTGGAGATCAAGGACCGTGATTCTTCCATCGGTCTCGGCCCAGCGTTGCGTCAAGTAGGGCTTGAACGGGTCGAGTTTGCTGGGTAGTTGGCGCTTGCGGCCCTTGACCATGTCTTGCCAGCGGGAGGCTCGTGCGTACCGCTGGACGGTGTGACGTCCCCAGTCCAGGTGGCGGGCCATGTGGCGCAGACCCATGCCCTGGGCGAGGAGGTCGTGGACGAGGGCGTGGTGGGTGCGGGCCCGCTCGGCGAACTTGCCGGTCGGGTCATCTGCTTCGTCGCCTTGGCCTAGGGCCGCCTCGACAGGCGTCTCCCACTCGGGCTCGGATTCCGGGCTGGCCGGCGGCAGGCCCCGCAGGCAGGAGCGGTGGGCGGCGACGGTCTTCTCGACCGCGACGGCCAGGTTCTGCCAGAGATGGAACCGGTCGGCGACCTGGAGAGCCTGGGGTGCGGCGGTGGCGGCTGCGTCGGCGTAGGCGCCGGCGCGGTCACGGCAGATGACCTTGATGCCGGGGTGGGCCCGCAGCCACGGGGCGAGGGTGGCCGCGTCACGTTCGGGCAGCAGGTCGAGGACCTGGTGGGTCTCGGCATCGATCACGACGGTTCCGTAGACGTGGCCCTTGCTTATCTTGAGTTGATCGTTCGCTCGAGGCTGTGACCTGCGTGGTCTCGTCGAGGACGTCGTCCTCGACGAGACCACGGGGTGACGCGAGAGCCTGGTCAGCAGGGGCCGATCGTTACCGAAGAGCGACGTGGCCTCGGGGGTGTGGGTGCCGGAAACGCTGTCAACCTATGCGACCTGCTTGTATTCGCGGATGAGGCCACCAAGCCGATCACGCCGGGAGACCGATGTGGAGGCGCTGGCTGGCCGCGGTTCAGGTGTGATCAGCGGGTCTGGTGGCCGTTGGCCGAGGGATCGGTGTGGCCGGTGTCTGTTGTAGTGCTCTGCGTACTCATTGACGACGAGGCGGAGGTGGTTCTGGCCGGTGATCAGGATGCGGTCGGTGGCCTCGCGGCGACATGATCCGATCCAGCGTTCTGCGATTGAGTTCATCCGGGGCGCCTGGGGCAGTGTCGGGATGACCTGCACGCCGACCGCTTGGAAGACGGCGTCGAAGCTGTCGGTGAAGTACGCGCCGCGGTCCCGGATGAGGAACCTGATCGACCCCGCGCGGTCGCCGAGGTCCATGAGGTAGTTGCGTGCCTGCTGAGTGATCCACGGGCCGGTCGGGTGCCGGGTGATGCCGGCGATGTGTACCCGCCGGGTGCCGTGGTCGATGAAGAACAGCACGAACCAGCGCCGCAAGAAGGCGGTGTCGATGTGGAAGAGGTCGGTGGCCACGATCGCGGAGGCCTGGGCCTTGAGGAAGGTAGCCCAGGAGCGGTCCGTGCGCTGCGGCGACGGGTCAATCCCGGCCTCCTTCAGGATCGACCAGACGGTCGAGGCGGCGACTTTGCGTCCCAGACCGAGGAGTTCTCCTTGGATGCGGCGGTATCCCCATCCGGGGTTCTCCCGCGCCAAACGCACGACCAACTGCCGCAGCGCCTCTGGTTTCGGTGGTCGACCAGGACGACGGGAGGGGTAGGTCCATTTCCAAGCGATGAGCCGTGCGTGCCAGCGCAGAACCGATCGCGGAGTGACCAGCAAGGCCACCTGGGTACGCCGTTCCTTGCTCACGATCCGGAGCAGAGCTGCCATGACGGCCCTGTCGCTCCAGGAGAACCGAGGCCGAGGCCGGTTGCGCTGCGCGATGGCGAGCTGATGCCGGAGCATCAAGATCTCGACATCTTTCGCCGCACTCGAGCGGGCCAGGAGGACAAGCCACTGGAACCTCTGACAGGCGAGCAGGTAGATCAGCCGTATCACCACGCCCCGCATGTTGCCCCAGAACAGCCTGCAGCCACCCGAGCTCTGGCAAACTCGAACCGGCAGGTCAACCCGAGTGACATACTTTCCGGCACCCACAGGCGTCCTTGCCTCCCTGTTTGCGTAACAGCACCGCCGGAACGGAGAGCAGCCTCCGCGTCACCTGATACACCAGCGAGACAATCACCCGGGCATGATCCCAGCCTGCCCACGAGGTCCACCAGATCCGCAATGAGCTGCAGCGACGCATTTATGAACGGCACAGGCCCTGCTGGTCACCCCGCGATCGATCCTGCGCTGGCACGCACGACTCATCGCCTGGAAGTGGACCTACCCGGCCCGTCGACCAGGTCGGCCACCGAAACCAGAGGCGCTGCGGCAACTGGTCGTGCGGCTGGCGCGGGAGAACCCGGGATGGGGATACCGCCGCATCCATGGTGAGCTCGTCGGGCTGGGACGCAATATCGCCGCCTCCACTGTCTGGTCGATCCTCAAGGAGGCCGGGATCAACCCGTCACCGCAGCGCACGGACCGCTCCTGGTCTGTCTTCCTCAAAGCGCAGGCCACTGCGATCGTGGCAACAGACCTGTTCCACATCGACACGGTCTTCTTACGGCGCTGGTTCGTTCTCTTCTTCATCGAGCACGACACCCGCCGCGTACACATCGCCGGCATCACCCGACACCCCACAGGCCCATGGGTTACCCAGCAAGCACGAAACTACCTCATGGACCTGGGAGACCATGCCCAGTCGATCAGGTTCCTCATCCGGGACCGCGGCACATACTTCACCGACAGCTTCGACGCTATCTTCCAGGCGATCGGCACACGGGTCCTTCCAACACTGCCCCAAGTACCCCGGATGAACGCGATCGCAGAACGCTGGATCGGATCATGCCGCCGCGAAGCCACCGACCGCATCCTGATCAGCGGACAACGCCACCTCCCCCTCGTCGTCAACGAATACGCACAGCACTACAACCAACACCGCCCACGCCGATCCCTCGGACAACGACCACCAGCCCCGCAGATCGCCCCTGAACCGCGGTCAGCCAGCGACAGCACAACAGTCTCCCGGCAAGATCGGCTCGGTGGCCTCATCCACGAATACACGCAGGTCGCATAGGGTGACACCGTTTCCGGCCCCCACAGGCTGATAGCAGATGATCCGGCTGCGAGGAGTGCGGCACGCGCTGGCCGTCGTCCTCGACCTGACCGCGTGCGCGGTGGCGGACCGACAGCGCACCCCGCGCTATGGCGGCCTGGCGCAACCTCGAAGAACATCGCCTCCGGCCGTCGCCGCAATGCGCGTGACGCCCGCCGCCCCCTCACACTCCTCGGCCTCGCCTGAGCACGAAGTGGACGTCACTCGACTACGCCGAAGCCCTGAGGGCTGTCGCAGAATAACTTCAGGCTGTGATCTTGGTCAGGCGGGCTGTCTCGCGAGGTCATCGACTGGAACGGCGCTTCGGCGTTCGTGAGTTATTTTCCGACGGCTCCCTGGGCCGCTCAGGGGTCGACCGGGTCCGGCGCATGCGTTCTCGGCGTTCTCTCAGGCCGAGACCGAGAGGTAACGCCGCCTCAGATGGTCGGGGTGTCGTCAACAATCGGCCTGTGAATCTCAACGACCGGCTTCCACCCCGCGGAGAACTCGATGAAGTCCGCACGGGTGGGGTAGGTGTCGAGCGCGCGACGGTCACGCTTGGGGCTGTCGCTCCCCTTGCGCCCCCGGGGAATCTGCTCCTCGAAGATGTCGACCTTCACGTCGGGAACCTCCTTGAGGCCCTGGCGCCAGATCTGCACGACGTCGGCGCCGAAGGCCTGCCGGGCCGCAGCGTAAAGGGCCGTGAGGGCCCCCTTGTCCCCACCAGGGACGAAAAGTGCCAGGTCCAGCACGACACCGGCGGACTGGAGGACCTCGATGGTCACCGAGCCGTTCTCGTCAGCCAAGTAGATTCCGGCTTCATTCTCGTCGTCAGGAAGGCAGGAGACCTCTTCCTGGAATACGGTTCTCGCCGTGATCGAGCCGCCCTCGAAATCCTCACCGGACTTGGTCAGAAAAGCAGGGACATAGCAGTCGGGAAGCTTGAGTTCTGCCGTGTCGGCAGAAATGAAGAGCCTGTCCTTCACGCCGAGCTTCGTCACCTCTTCCAGCGAGAGGCGGCGAGCGGCGATCTTCTCCGTGTTCACAATTTCCCTTTCAGGTTGCACTGTCCCTCCGAACAAGGACGCTACCACGAAACCCTGAGGTCAACTGCCCAGTAATCTTTGGGTAAATGGCCTCCGATGACCTGCACGGGAGGATACCGAAGCGAGTGCCACTCGGCCGGGAACACGCATCCGCCAGGCATTGCCCCTCGTCATGCTGTTGGGGATCAACTGGCGGTTGCATTGAGGTGCGTTGGGTAGCACGGAGGAACTAAAAGAGAGTTTACGGCAGATATTACCCATATCACCTTCGGGGAGGTGGCGGCGCGGTAAGGCGATCCATTCGTCGTGCATCTCGAAGAGCGCAGCGGAAACCAACCGGATGGTCCGACAACGCAACAACAGAGACCCCCACCGGCAACATCTGGATGGAGCGCGAACCGGAAGTCGCGTACTGCCGCGCCCTCTCCGGTCAGGACTTCGGCGTAGTCGGCTGACGCCCGGTTGCTGACGTCTCGTCATGTTGGGCGGGGTTCGGTACACAGCAGGCACGGACGTCCGCGATCATGGAGTTCTCTACGCTCTGTGACCTTGGACTGCCCGTGCCTGCCGACGCATCATCTCTGATCTCCCCTGCCTTTGAACAGCTCAGACCGCATCCGGAAGTGTCCGGGAGCGATCTTCCGGATCTGCTGGAACGCCTCGCGCAGGTCCCGGACCCGCGGGATCCGCGGGGAGTACGCCTCTCGTGACGCTCCTGGCACTGACGGCCTGCGCGGTCCTCGCCGGAGCGCGATCCCTGCTCGCGGTGAGTGAATGGGTGGCCGACGCACCGTCGGCCCTGCTCGAACGCTCGTGTTTCGCACTTTTGGGATCACCGGGTCGGTGGACGGGTGTGCGTTGATGCGCTCGATTGGGTGGCGCGAGACCGTACTGGTCATGGAATGTGACAGGTAGACAGAAGCATCGGCGGTGTCTGTTTCACCCAGTTGAGAGTGATCCGCCGATGCTTCCAGTGGGCACGATACCGCCGTCCTTATCCGCTTTGCTGGCTGTCTGCCGTTCCTGCTTCACCACTCCGACGTTCCGCACGTTCTGTGTTCTGCTGACCGGGCTGATCGCGCAGACCCGCCGCCGCACAGTGTGCGGAATGTTGCTGGGCACGGGGCTGGAGCGGGTGTGGCACCACGCCCGGTGCCACCGACTGTTCTCCACCGCCCGCTGGTCGGCCGACGAGGTCGGCCTGGCCCTGGCAGGTTTGGTCGTGGCACGTCTTCTCCCGGACGGTGCACCGCTGCAGGTCGCGGTCGATGACACCCTGTTCAAACGGTCGGGGAAGAAGGTGTTCGGCGCTGCCTGGCAGCACGACGGCGCCGCGAGGGGGCCGCGCCCGGCCGGCTTCGGGAACTGCTGGGTCATCGTCGGCATCGTGGTGACCGTGCCGTTTTTGACCCGGCCGGTGTGCCTGCCGGTCCTGGCCCGCCTATGGCGCCCCAGACACACCGCAAAGATCGCCCTGGCCCGCGAGATGACCGAACTGCTCGCCACCCACTTCCCCGACCGCACCCTGCACACAGTCTCGGATGCCGCCTACGCCGGCGAGCACCTGCGCGGCCTCCACCCGCAGATCACCTGGACCAGCCGCCTGAAAGTCACCTCCGTACTGCACGAACTCCCACCCCCACGCACGGGCAAGAAAGGACGCCCGCGCACCCGCGGCCCACGCCTGGGGACACCCACCGACCTCTCCCAGCTGCTGGACCGGCACCGAACCAAGGTCCGCCGCTACGGACGCGTGGACACCGTCTTCCTCGCCGAGCGCACCTGCCTGTGGTACGGCTCCTTCCACACCCAACCTGTCCGGGTCGTACTGGTCTGGGACAGCAACTGCGGCCCCGGCACCAGCCGGGACCGCGGCTACGGCGCCGCCCCTGGTCACCACCGACCTCACCACACCAGCCCAACAGATCGTGGAACGCTACGCGTCCCGCTGGGAGAATCGAGACCGCCTTCTTCAACGCCCGCCAGACCCTCGGCGTCGGCGAGGCCCGCAACCGCACCCACCGCGCAGTCGAACGCACCGTCCCCTTCGGTCTCCTCGCCTGCACCGTGGTCACCACCTGGCACGCGCTGGCCGGCCACCAACCCGCCGACACCGACGAACACCGCGCCAGAGCCCGCTGGTACACCACCAAAACCCAGCCCTCCTTCGAGGACATGACAGCCAAGCTCCGCCGCACAATCATCGCCCACCGTTTTCGCGGCCCACACCCCCACCAGGCACAACCCGAAGAAATCCAGGCCGTCCTCACAGCCTGGGCCACCGCCGGAACCTGATCACTCAAGACCGCGAAACACAAGCGAACGTGTGGGTGCCGGGAATTATGTCACCCCGGCTGACCTGCTGGTTCGGATCTGCCCAGATCTCGGGAGCGGCGAGCCGTTTTGAGGCAGCGTGCTGGTCGTGGTGATACGGCTGATCTACCTGCTCGCCTGCCAGACCTTCCGATGGCTTGCCTTGCTCGCCCGTTCGGATGCCTCGAAGGACGCAGAGATCTTGATGCTCCGGCATCAGCTCGCCATAGCACGCCGTGCCCAGCCACGGCCCCGCTTCTCGTGGAGCGACAGGGCCGTCATGGCGGCACTGCTCCGGATCGTCAGCACGCAGCGGCGTACCCAGGTGGCCTTGCTGGTCTCTCCGCGGTCGGTCCTTCGCTGGCACGCACGGCACATCGCATGGAAGTGGACCCACCCATCCCGTCGCCCCGGCCGACCACCCAAACCAGAGGCCCTGCGGCAACTGGTCGTGCGTTTGGCGCGGGAGAACCCTGGATGGGGATACCGCCACGTCCACGGAGAGCTCCTCGGCCTGGGCCGCAAGGTCGCCGCCTCCACCGTCTGGTCCATTCTGAAGCAAGCAGGGATCGACCCGTCGCCGCAGCGCGTGGACCGCTCCTGGGCCGCTTTCCTCAAAGCCCAGTCCTCCGCGATCGTAGCCACCGATCTGTTCCACATCGACACGGTCTTCCTGCGGCGCTGGTTCGTGCTGTTCTTCATCAACCACGGCACCCGCCGTGTGCACATCGCCGGCATCACCCGACACCCGACCGGCCCCTGGATCACCCAGCAAGCACGGAACTACCTCATGGACCTCGGCGACCATGCCAAGTCGATCAAGTTCCTCATCCGGGATCGCGGGGCCTACTTCACCGACAGCTTCGACGCCGTCTTCCAGGCAATTCGGCGTGCACGTCCTTCCAACACTGCCCCGGGTGCCGCGGATGAACGCCATCGCGGAACGCTGGATCGGATCATGCCGACGCGAGGCGACCGACCGCATCCTGATCACGGGAGAGCGCCACCTACGCCTCGTCGTCAGTGAGTACGCGAAGCACTACAACCAACACCGGCCACACCGATCCCTCGGACAACGGCCGCCGGACCTACTCACCGAACCCGAACCACCCACCGCCACCGACAACGCTCGCATCCATCGACGCGATCGACTCGGCGGCCTCATCCACGAATACACGCAGGTCGCATAGGGGTGACACAGATTTCCGGCACCCACACGCTCCACCAGTACCAGCACGCTTCCTAATGCTGTTGTCAAGCCGTCGGAGTGCGACGCATGTGCGAGGTGAGTACGGGGTCATGTGCTCACGTGGTGTCCTCGGCTCCGGCCATGTCGTACTCGTCGATGTCGAGCTCGGCTCCGGTGGCGTTGAGGAAGTCCAGGACCTTGCGGTCCAAGTGCCAGCCGAAGAGGTTGGGGGCGTCCGCTGCGCCTGGGTGGGCTTGGTCGGTGTCGTTGAAGTAGCGCACGATTTGAAGCACTGCTCCGCCGCCGGTGCGGGCCAGATGTCTGGTGAGGTCGCAGATGCGGTCCGTGTGGGGCTGAAGTCTGTCGAGAATGCAGGTGATCTGCTCGTCGACGCGCAGACCCGGCTCCCGGCAGACAACCATCCACGAGTGGTCGACCGGAACCACCGCCGGCTCGGTGAACCGGCTTCCGCGAACAGTCACCTCGTCAGGGGTGATGCCCAGCTCGGAGGCCATGTCGTCTGCCGTGGTGTGCCGGCTGAACAGTGCGAAGTAGGCGTACTGGCGAAGTGGCATCCCGTGGAGGATAGCCGCGCGGGAAATGGGCCGACTGTGATTATGCGTGCCCAGCAGTCAGGCAGCCTCGGTGACCGGAGGTGTGACCTCATAGCACCGTCGGTCACGGATCAGGGCCCAGATGACGTTGACGCGTCGGCGGGCGAGCGCGAGCACGGCCTGGACGTGCTTCTTGCCTTCGGCGCGTTTGCGGTCGTAGAACATCCGCGAGTTCGGGTCGTAGCGGACGCTGACCAGCGCGGAGGTGTAGAAGACCCGCTGGAGTCTGCGGTGGTAGGTGACCGGCCGGTGGAGGTTGCCGCTGACCTTGCCCGAGTCGCGGGGCGCCGGGGCGACGCCGGCGAAGGCCGCCAGCGCGTCCGGGGAGTCGAACTCGTCCAGGCCGCCGCCGACAGCGGCCAGGAACTCCGCGCCGAGCACGGTGCCGATGCCCGGGACGCTCAGGACGATCTCGGCGAGCTCGTGCTCGTGAAACCCGCCCTCGATGAGCTTGTCCACCTCGGAGATCTGCTCGTTGAGGGCCATCACCTCCTCGGCCAGGGTGTGGACCAGCTTCGCGATGGTCTTCTCCCCGGGGATCGCGGTGTGCTGCCGCTCGGCCGCCTCGACGGCCGCTTCGGCCAGGGCTCGGGCGTTGCGGACCTTGCGGTTGGCCAGCCACTTCGTCAGCCGTATGACGCCGGCCCGGCGGATCGCGGCCGGGGTCTGGTGGCCCGTCAGCAGCCTGAGAGGCCCGGTGTTGGTGACGTCCAGGGCCCGCTCCAGAGCGGGGAACATGCTCAGCAGGGTGCCGCGCAGGCGGTTGACCACGCGGGTGCGGTCCTCGACCAGGTCGGCGCGGCGTCCGGTCAGCAGCCTGAGCTCGATGACCGCTTCATCGCCGGGGCGGATGGGCCGCAGGTCGCGGCGCATCCTGGCCTGGTCGGCGATGACGTAGGCGTCGCGGGCGTCGGTCTTGCCCTCACCGCGGTAACCGTCGGACGCCCGGTTCACCAGGCGGCCGGGGATGTAGAGGACCTCCTGGCCGTGGTTGACCAGCAGGGCCAGCAGCAGCGCAGGTTCCCCGCCCGTCATGTCGATGGCCCAGGTGACCTGACGACCGTCGGCCAGGTCGAGGACGTCCCCGATGAGTTTCAGCAGCTCGGGTTCGTCGTTGGCGACCCGTCGCGACAGCAGGGTCTTTCCGTCTGTGTCCAGTGCGAGGCCGTGATGGTGGCCCTTGCCACTGTCGATCCCCGCCCATATCCGGCTCATCGTGCTCCTGACGTGCTGGTTCGTGCTGTTCGTGCCACGGACGACCTCGCCGGCATTGCTCTACACAGCGACTTGTTCGCACTTCCTAATCGGCGGCCGAGTCGTCGTGGGGCGCCGGGCGGCAAAGCTTGCTCAGCCATGGATCGGCAGCCGCCTGATAGCCACACCCAGCGCCCCTGGGCGACCCAACCCTACGAATGGCTCGGTCAACCCGATCAAGAAGGTAGAGCCGCCTGAGCTGCGCGGATGATTTATCGGCACCCGCACAGTCCAGCAGCACTTGGCACACTATTTAGCACGCAAGGGCACCTGCCGACTGTCTCGCTACGGCGCCGCAGAGCCCGATAGGGCTCTCACGCCCTGGGAGTGCCCCGTCTGCCGGCGGACGCCAAGGGGCATTACCTCGTCTTGACGCGGCAGGTACCTTGCAGCCGGGACATCCGAGCACCATCTACCTGCGGAAACACGACGACCGAGGCCCTCAGCCCGCAGCTTCCCCCCTGTCGCATGGGGAGCACGAGATCGTGCTCCCACCCCGAAAGGGGGTCGAGAGCCGACAAGGGGTCCTTATGCCTCTCGATGCAGAGAGCATCCGAATCGATCGGGTGACGTCGGGGGTCTGTGGTTGACGACGGCGCACAGGGGCTCGGTACTGCGCTGTAGGTCTACCGGATCGGGTGACGGACGAATCGGACATGGTTGACACGTCTGCGAGTTGGGAGCACGAGGGCCCCCAGAGGGCTCCCACTTGCTCCCAGCCCGGACATGGTTAAGGCCGCCTCCGCTACCCGCGGAAACGGCCTCCGACCTGCGATGATGCTGGTCGGGACGACAGGATTTGAACCTGCGACCCCTTGACCCCCAGCTCAAATGCGTCTGAGCGGCGTGCTCCAGTCCATTCATCGAGGTCACGGTCAAGCGAAATCAGCCGAGTAAAGGAGTCCGCGTCTACTGACCTCCGCGCTCCTGATTGGCTGAGAGCCGAGATCCTGACCGAGCATCGCATGTATCCACTCTACGCCTGGCCTCTCTGCCCGGTACAGGGTCAGCCCGCTATAACGTCTGAGAATCACGCCACCAGCGAGTAACCTTTCCAAGCCCTACCCTTGCCGCTTTCCGGAACATCGTATGCGCGAGAGGGGTGGTTTGGTTGCTGGCCGAGACGAAAAACGAGGCGATCGGTCGAGGGCCCCCAGGCCACCACGGCCAGAAGCCAAATGCGCCCTTGACTGGTCGTCGCGTTTCTCGTCTCGGCCAGCAACCAAACCACCCCGCCTCTCGACCACGAAAGCGAAGCCGTCCCAGGCCCAACTACGAATGTCGGCCCACATACCACAGGGGCCTTTACATCTCTCCTCTGGCATCAGCCGCAATTCGAGATCTTCTCTGCAGGCGTCGAGACAACCGTACGCACACGCGACCACGCTCACCGGCCTCAAGCCATCCCCACGCGTGGGAGCAGGTCTCCCGGTTGCAGGTGTCGTGTCGGCCGCAGGGCCATCCCGACGGGTGCATCGAGTACAAGCCGGACTCGGGACCATCCCCGCGGGCGCGGGGAGCAGGTGAGGCCGCGCTTCTGGGGCGCGGCCTGAGCGGGACCATCCCCGCGGGTGCGGGGAGCAGTACGGACCCCTTGTCCAGCAGCTTGCACACAGTAGCGGCCTTTCTCGGAGCCGTAGAGCGCCAGACGGAGGAAGAGAATGCCGCTCCCAGCAGCCCGCTCCCGAGCACGCTCATCCTGCTACCTCACTCCTATATTCTGGCTCCTGTCGATTCCGGTGCCCGAAATCGCAAAGGAGGAGGAGCTGTGAGGCCAGCCACCACCGCAAAGCTCCGCGCCAACGCCACGACCATCCACCAGCTCGGACGCCGCCATGGCCTGCACTCCTTCGCCCTGAGCACCGAGCCCGGGGAACTCGTCGCCACCCTGGACCCCAACCGCTCCTACTTCGACATCACCAGCTTCGAAAAAGACCTGTCCAGCATCCTCGGCGCCCTCGTGGAAGTCGTCCCACGCGGCCCCGGAGTGGAAGTCGAAGAAACCGAACCCCTGAACGACCTCCGCGGGGCGGCATGACCAACACACGCACCGACCGTGAACACCGGGAGCTGCTCCGCCTGACCGACGCAACGACAGCACTCGACCAAGCCCGCTCCCTCGTTCGTGACGGAACACCCAAGCCAGGAAACGAGCGCCTCCTCGCCTTGGCCTACTGCATGCTCACCTTCGGCGAAATGCTCAAACAGGCATCTCACGGCATCGTGACACAGGCATACAGCGGCCCCATCGCACTGCGCGACAAACTCGCCCACGTACCACACCGCAAGCTCAACGCCGAAGTACTCGCCACCTCCGTCGAACGAGCCACCACCGAGATCCTTCCCCTGATCCAAGCCCGCATCCAAGACCTGAGCAACGCCGTCTCCTGAGATCAGACCCGCGAGTCGGCGCCACAGCCAACTCCCCGCAGAGGCGCGCCGACGCGGCGAGAGTTCCTCACCGCGCAGGCAGACTCCATCATCGCCCGCGACTTCCTGCACATCGACCGCTGCGCTTCATGGTTCGCGACCGGGTGCGCTTGCCGAGAATGCCATCCGCCCTGGTCAAAGGCCTCCGCCGGGCCCCCGTGCCGCTCGAAAAGTCATCGCTGCATGTCATGCCGCATATTTGTACTCGTTGATGAGGCCGCCGAGGATCCGCGTGCGCAGGACTTTGCCGGTGCTGAGCGCATGCGCTGCGGCGGGTTGTTTGTGAGCATCGGGTGGTAGCTGGTTGCGAGCCTGGTGAGGGCGGTGTTCGTTGTAGTGCCGCTCGTAGGCCGCGAGGACGTGGCGGGCGTGGGCCTCGTTCATGATGAGGACGTGGTCGAGGGCTTCGCCTCGGATACTGCCGATGATGCGTGCGCAGTGCGCGTTCATCCGGGGAGCCTGTGGCGCACTTTAGAGGATCTGCACCTCCTCGGCCCGAAAGACGGCGTCGAAGACCTCGCCGTACTTACCGTCGCGTTCGCGTTCGCGCAGCAAGAAGCACAGGGACTCGATGCGTATGCCCAGGCCGGCGGTGAGACTCCGCGCCTGCTGCACCCGTATCGATTCAGATTCTCTGCACAGCCCGTGAGCTGTCGCTTTGCCGGGTGATCAGCCTGCTCGGTGGTACTGATTGATGAGGCCCGCGACGGCTTGTCGGCGCTGGATCCGAGCTGCGGGCAGCGAGATGACATTGGGGTCGTCGAGGGGCGCGAGCTGGTTCCGGCCCTGGTGCGGCCGATGAGCATTGAAGTGCCTCGCGTAGTCGTGGAGGATCTTCTCGGCATGGCCCCGATCAAAGATCAGGAGCCGGTCGGTGCATTCTTCGCGGACCGAGCGCACGAACCGCTCGGCGTGCGGGTTGCAGTTGGGGCTCCGCGGAGGGATCTTGGTCACGGTGATGTCCTCGCTGGCGAAGACGGCGTCGAAAGCTGCGGTGAATTTCGCGTCCCGGTCACGGATCAGGTGGGTGAAGTCGCCAGCACGCTGGCCGAGTTGCCATATGAGCTGTCGGGCCTGCTGCGTGGCCCAGACGGCGGTGGGGTGGGCGGTGACACCCAGGATATGCACCGTGCGGGTGCGTACCTCCATAACGAACAGAACGTACAGCCGCCGCAGGCTGATGGTGTCGACGTGGAAGAGATCGGTAGCAAGCAGGCCATGGGCCTGGGTCTTGATGAAGGCGGCCCATTCGCCGCGCACCGGATGCCGCCGCGGGGCTGGGCCGAGGCCAGCGGCACGCAGGGTCCGGCGGACGCTGGCCTGACTGACGCTGTGTCCCAGGCGACGGAGTTCGCCGTGGACTCGCCGGAAGCCCCATCGTGGGTTCTCGGCGCCGAACCGGATGATCAGGTCGCGCAGCTCCTCGGGCATAGGCGGGCGTCCCGGCGAGGCGGGTTGCCTCCACTTGTCCTTGATCAGACGCTGGTGCCAGGCCAGGAGGGTGCGCGGGGAGACGATGCGATGCTGGCGCAACGCCCGCGGCAGGAGCCGGGCCAGGGCGGCGAGCAGCGCCCGGCCGGGCCATGAGGGCTTGGGCGCGGCGACCTGCCGACGCAGGACCGCGACCTCGTGCCGCAAGATCAGTATCTCGGCCTCCTTGGCCACGGAGGTTCGGGACAGCAGAACCAGCCACGTGAAGATCCGCGTGGCGATCAGGTAGACCATTCGTACAAGCACAAGCTCCGATGGTGCCGGATCGGCCCTGCAGGCATCGCCCCAGGTCAGAGAGCGTGCAGCAATTCTGAAGCGGTACGGGGGAAGGGTCAGACCTTCACCAGGTCGTACGTACCCGTACCGTCCTGCCTGCCGCTGGAGTACTGGCGGATCAACTCCCCGTCCGCGTACCGGTCGTGGCCCAGCATGGAACCGGTGTACTTGTTCTGCAGGCCGATCTTCGAGCCGCCAGGTACGTCGCGATAGATGTAGAACCGCTGGAGGTCGTCCTCCCCGCAAGGGGCCGTTGTGAGGTAGGCCTGCTCCTGGTTGGCGATGTTGGCCGGGATGGTCGCGCACCCGCCATTGCCCCAGTTCCACAGGGACGCCTCGATAACCCCGTTGCGCTCCGTCACGTTGCACAGCCGCCAGTTGTCCAGGTGGGCGCTGGTCCAGTTGGATTCGCGCAGCCGGATGCCATCGTTGGCCAGGACCGGTGCGCTCCAGTTCAGGGGCTTGCCGGGGACGTGGATCCTGTAGACGTCAGGCTGGCAGTTCAGGGCGGCCCGCGTGGCGGGCGCACTGGTCCGCGCGGTGGCCGCCTTGCCCGCTGTGCCCTTCGCCGTGTCCTTCGCTGCCGCGTTCCTGGCCGCGGTGGCCTTGGCGGAGGCCACCGGCCCTGGTGCGTGTCCGGCCCGGGGCGGGGTCTCGCAGTCCAGGAGACCCTGCGCCTTGCGCATGATGCTGTTGGCGGGCACCTTGTCCTCGCAGCGCACCGCGCCCTCTTCGAGGGTGGTGTAGGTGGTGTAGCTGCCGCTGTCGGGTCCCTCGATCCACTTCAGCGCCCAGCTGCCGTCGCCCTGTTGGACGCGGTTGCAGTTGAGGCTTCCGTAGGTGCCGGTGACCTTCTTGGTGCCCTTGTAGACGCCGTAGTAGCCGGGGTCGTTGAAGTTCCAGCTGACCGAGGTCGACTCGCTGCTGGTGGAGGAGTAGTTCACCTGTACGTTCAGGCCCAGCATCGCGCCGACGGTGCCGAGGGCTTCGACGGCGAAATCGCCCTTGATCTCGCCGTTGAGGCCGACGGAGACCGAGATGGTGGTCTGGGTGCTGGTGGTGACGTTCTGGTAGCCGGTCGAGCCCGCGGTGACGTACCAGCCCTTGAAGTGGGTGATCGTCGGGGCGACTTCGGTTGACTTGATGAACGGGTGGCGCTTGCCCAGGTCGGCCGCCGTGCAGGACTGCCCGGCCTGAACGGCGCTGGCGTCGGCGGCGGGGGTGGCGCCCTGGGCGGCGGCGGGGCCGACCACGGCAATTATGGCGGCGAGCGTCGATGCAGCGGTTGTGGTGAGGGCGATCAGCCCTCTGGCCCAGCGGCCGGAAGATCTTAAGTGGCTCATCATGCCCTTTCTTTGGCCGGGCGCCATGACGCCCCGGGCCGGAACCCTGCCAGTTATGTGGTGGGGAGCGGTGGTCGATTGAGGCGAATTTAGCGTCGGCAGCGATGCAGTGGCGATGACGGAATCGGCCGGTCCGAGGCGGAACTCATCGCCTTTCACCGGCTGTTGGGCAGTCTTGACCTGCCCGGGGTTCATCAGGATTTCATCTGCGGAGCTACAATCTGCCACCGCCGTCGCACAGATGGGCTGTTTCAGTCGTGATTCCGCTGCCGTCACCTCGACGGCCAGCGACTGCCAGAACGGATTTCATCGTCTGTCTGCGCGGCCGACCGCCACCAAGCCATCACAGTATTCGGCCATCTTGCGCATTCTGAAACCGAGGGCCTTCGGCGGCCGTGGCGCCTTGAATGTTTGCGCGCCAGAGGGAACGGCCCTATGAACCATGGGGGGCAGACGATCGTCGGCATGACAGAAGAGAATCCAGCGAAACAAGCCAGACGGTGGCTGGCGGTGAGCCGGAAGGAGGAGCTTCGATCCCGACAGCCGATCCGGCAGTGTCCGCATGATCCCCGACCGCATCCAGCACGGGCACGGAACACAACCAATCGGAAAACAAGGAGAAAACGAACATGTCCTTACCAGGTTTACATCGTCACCACGGAGGACGGGACCGAAGACCGAACAGGCGGCGCCGTGCCCTGTCAAGGGCGACGCCGGCAGCCGCTGTCGCATTCGGCGGCCCAGCGACGGCCGCCGTGCCCGCGCATCCTGCCGACCGCGGGAATGCCGTCGCGAAGACGGGCGGCGGTGTGAGGCCCGAACGGGCCAAAGAACGATCATGGAAGACCCATTTCTGGCTGACGCAGACGGGCACTACGCCGGTTCGATCCCGAGTGGATTTACATACCACCGGAAAAAAGGGGGGACCACCTTTGAAACGCGCCAGTCGACTGCTGGCGGCTATAGCCGCACTCGCCCTCACCGCAGCCCTTCTCGCCCTGGGCGCCTCACCGGCCGCCGCCGCAAGCCCCAAGCCCCCCGCGTCGGCCCCGGGCATCGAGTACACGGCCAAGCCCGGCGACGGTGCTCAGCGCAGCAGCAACGGCAAGGGGACGGCGGAGATGCCGATATCCCCCGACAACCCCGCGGGCACCGAGTGGCTGAACGACTGTCTCGGTTCCTCGGACGCCCAAGACCCCGACGGCCGCGTCTACAACCGGTTCAAGTGGTGCCAGGAATACGAATTCAAGAACAGGTACTACAAGAAGGTGGACGGCAAGCCCGTCCTGAAGGGCACCAACACGATCAAGTTCCAGGCCGCCGCCATCGGCTACAACGACACCCGCGCTACCCGCGTCTTCTTCCGCGCCAAAACCGGCCAGGTCAACTACGACGGGTGGAACCCCTTGGAGAAGCGGACCGTCGCCCCGAACCTGAAGCTGGAAATCACCCCCGAATGCGTGCCGGGCGCCAATCAGCCCACCACTGCCACGTGCGGCGTCGGGCGGTCTCCGGCGAAGATGGAATGGGCCCAGTGGAGCAACTTCCCTGACTGGGTCTACTGGGACGTCTCCTCCATCGGTGGCGAGGGCCAGGACCAGGTCGCCTTCCACCAGTGGCGCCTCTACATGAACGGCGCGAGCCCGGGATACGAGCAGAGCACCGAGCGCGGTGAGGGCCCCCCGATCGGTATCCGCTGCGACTCGGCCGACTACTTCACCCACGGCGTCAAGCGCTACCCGCACGCCTGCATCTACACCGGGGCGCTGCCCTTCCTCACCTACGACGGCAACCACCCCAACATTCGCCAGCACATCCGCGACGCGCAGAACGCCCCGGCCACCGACGGCGTCACCTACCCCAAGGAGAACCACCCCAAGAAGGTCCCCGGCAAGTGGTCGCCGACCGCCGGGGCTCGGGGCGCGCCGCTGCACCGCGTGGTAAGCCGGGGGCAGGGCGGCGCGATCGCCCTGGCGAACGAGGAGGTGAAGAAGGCGGCATGCGGGCAGAAGGGCGGGTCCAACCCGTGGGGCCCGGACTACAACGCCGCGACCGGCCTTCCGCCGTACAACACCTCGGTCGATGACTGCGACGAGTACCCCTTCAGCTCCACCTATGAGGGCGCATCGTCGATCGAATGGGACTTTTCGGTGCGCAACATCGAGAAGGGCGAGAACCGGTCGGCGGGCACCAATCTCAGCAACTTCTATGTCGACGACCGGATCCTGGCCTGGCCCGTAGAGGACCCGTACTGGGTGAACGTCGACTGACGTCACGCTCGGTTGACCGCCGATAGCACAAGTGCGGCCACCGTCCCCACCTCCCCCGGGGCGGTGGCCGCCGCTATTTGGTTCAGGCCCTGCGCTTGCCGAAAACCCCATCCGTCCTGATGGGAAGCGGTGAGCGGGCTGTTCGGGCTTCCACGGCGATCGCTTGAGCCTGCTCGCTCGCGCGGGTATCGAGCGCTACGGAATGATGGTCGGTTGTGCTGCTGCGACTGGACTACCTGGCCGTAACTCACGTTCGCCCTGCTTCGCCTGCTGCCGATGAGCGACAGCGACAAGGATGCAAAGGTCTTCGCCCTGCGCCACCAGTTCATGATGCTGGAGCGGCAACTCGGCGAGGACAGGGTGCGGTTCACGCCGAGCGACCGGGCGTTCCTGGCGGCGCTGCTGCATCGGCTGCCACGGGACGTGCTGCGCAGGATACGACTGGTGGTCCTGCCCTAGCCGATAACCTCATCCGCCCTGGTGGGAGCCGATGTGCGGTGATCTCCGGGATGTCGGGCGCGGTTCTGAGTCGGCGCTCCGGCAGGGTTGACGATCAACCGGGCATCATGGTGGTTCGTGCTGCTGAGACTGGCGTACCTGGGCGTGTCAAACGTGTTCGCGATGCTGCGGCTGCTATCGATGAGGGAGCGGGACAAGGACATGGAGGTCCTGGCACGGTTTACGGCCCCCACAGGGTTGGTTGAGCCAGGTGGCTTCGTGCTGGGGGATCACGCGTTGCTGCTGCATGTGCCGTCCTTGCCTGCGGGTTCGGAGGGATGGGGCTCTTGCTCGCCAGTAAATCCATTCGCCCGCCCGGATGATCGACGCTAGCGTGCGCGGGGTGATGACGGCTGACGACGTACTGTCCATCCTCGCCGTGTTGCGGAATACCGACGCCGACGTCTGGATCGGTGGTGGCTGGGGCATCGACGCCCTGCTCGGTGACCAGACCCGACCGCATCGTGACCTGGACCTGATGCACCGTGAGGATCAAGAACCGGCCGTCCTGGCGGCTCTCGAAGAGGCCGGATACGTCGAGACCCTCGACGGGCGGCCCGTGCGGTTCGTCGTCGCCGATCCGTCCGGACGAGAGGTCGATCTTCACCCGTTGACCTTTGCCGCGGATGGATCCGCGGTGCAGGCGTCGCCCGACCCAGGGCGGCCGTTTGTCTATCCCGTCTCCTGCTTCGTCACTGGCACGATCCGGGGCACCGCTGTCCCGTGTCTGTCGCCGGAGCAGCAGGTCTACTTCCATCAGGGGTACGAGCCGACCGACCGCGATCGTCACGACATGGCCCGGCTCCGGCAGGCGTTCGGTATTGCCACCCACTTCTGACCAGCTGTGGCCTCACGAGCGGGGCGGCGCGGTGCTCCCCCGGATCACGAGCTGCGTCGGTACGACGACGTCGTGTTCGGTCTCCTCGCCGCGCAAGATGCTCAGCAGCATCCGCCCGGCCAGCTCCCCCTGCTCCCGCACCGGCTGCCGCACGGTCGTCAGGTCGGTCAGCTCGGCGACGGGATGGTCGTCGATGCCGATCACGGACAGGTCCTCCGGGATTCGCAGGCCCGCCCGGCGCAGGGTACGGATCGCGCCGAGGGCGACCTCGTCGGAGTGGGCGTAGACGGCGGTGGGCGGTTCGGGCCGACTGAGGAGTTTGGCCATGGCGTCGGCGCCCTGGTCGCCGCCCCAGTCGACGGTGACGACGAGGCGTTCGTCGAGGGGGATGCCCGCGTCGCGCAGGGCGGCGTAATACGCGTTGGAGCGGCCCGACGGCTGCACCTCGTCCGGCTGGTCGGGATCGACTGCCGCGATCATCGCGATGCGGCGGTGGCCGAGGAAGAGCAGGTGGTCCATGGCCTGGCGGCCGGCGGTCTCGTCGTTGATGGACACGTTCGGATACGGCGCGTGCTGACCGCCCGCGGCGATGATCGTGACACCCATCAGCCCCAGGCGCCGCTGCTCCTCCTCGCCGACCGGGAAGGCCAGGACGACGACCGCGTCGACCTTGCGGCGGGCCGGCAGGCGGTGGAAGAAGTCGTGGCGGTCCTCGATGCCGTCGACATGGTAGAGCAGCACGTCGAGGTCGGCGGCGCGCAGCACTGACTCCAGCCCCTCCAGTAGGGCCGCGAAGAACCAGCGGGAGATGTGCGGCACGACCACCGCGACACGACCCGTGTCGCCGCCGGCCAGGCGGGACGCCTCGGGGGAGACGACGTAGGAGAGCTCCTCGGCGACCGCGAGGACACGACGGCGGGTGGCCTCGGCGACGCCGTTCTCGTTGTTCAGCGCGCGTGAGGCGGTGGCCATCGAGACGCCGGCCGCGCGGGCCACGTCCGCCATGTTGATCTTCTGGGAGCTCTGCGCCATGCCGGAAGGCTAACCCACATACGGAAGGTCCCGGAAACGCTTCCGAGATTCCCGGAAGTGCTTCCAAGGGGATTCATCGACCTGGGTTGCTGGTCCGCGCGGCCCTCTGATCATTTCGGCACGTCACGTGCATGTTGCGTTTTCGTTACTTGACAGATGCGGTCGGTCACCTCAGTCTTTCGGCAACGGAAACGCTTCCGAAACGACCTTCGCGCTCTTCTGCGGGCCGTTCCGGGAAGCACGCCGACCTCTGTCTGCCGACCTTGAGCGGAGCGGCAGACGCATGGATGCGAGGAGGCATCATGCCCAAGCAGCAGCACCCCACCTCCCCCGCCAGAATCGTCGGCCGCCGCCTGCGCGCCCCGCTGGCGGCCGTCGCCGCCGCGTCTGCACTGGCCACGCTCGCCGCGTGCAGTGGGCCCGGCTCGGGCTCCGGCTCGTCGGCCGACGCGACCCCGACCGCCGTGAACACGGCCGTCGGCGGCACCCCTGCGACCCTGACCCTGTTCTCCGGGGCCGGTCTGGAGAAGTACGAGCAGGGCCTGGCCGACGCCTTCATGGCCAAGTACCCGAAGCTCAAGCTCAAGCTGCGGGTGGAGGCGGACAACAACTACAACACCGTGCTGCCGAGGCTGCTCGCCTCCGACTCCGCGCCCGACATCGCCGCGCCCAACGACCTCCTCGGCGGGGTGAAGGACGGCCTGCTCACCAACCTCGACGCCTACGACAAGGCGTACGGCTGGAGCAAGAAGGTCCCCGCCTCCGCACTCGCCCCCGGCCGGGTGTCCAAGGGCGTGATCGGCTCAGGCGCCCTCTACCTCGCGGGCGGCTCGGCCGGCCCCCTCACCGGCGTCTTCTACAACAAGGAGCTGGCCGCCAAGGTCGGTATGAAGACCGTGCCCGCCTCCATCGCCGAGCTCGACGCCGTCATGGCCAAGGCGAAGAAGTCCGGCATCACCCCGATCGTCGCCTCCAACCAGGACGGCCTGATCGGCCACCTCTACAACCTGCTGCTCGGCGACTACATGGGCGCCCAGAAGCTCAGCGACATCGTGTACCACAAGCCGGGCGCCACCCTGGACACCCCGGAGGCCCTCAAGGCCACCAAGACCCTCCAGAAGTGGATCAAGAAGGGTTACTTCGCGTCCGACGTCAACGCCATCAACCAGGAGGCGTCGTACGGCCAGTTCACCGGCGGCAAGGGCCTGTTCTTCTTCCAGGGCAGCTGGATCACGCAGACCATCGACAAGACCTTCAAGGGCAAGTACGGCGTCTTCCCGATGCCGCCCGCCGAGAAGGGCGGCAAGTACGCGGGCATGACCAGCAACACGCTCGCCTACTCGATCGCCGCGCACTCCAAGCACAAGGACGCCGCCGCCCTGTTCCTGAACTTCCTCACCACACCCGAGGCCGCGAAGGTCGCCGTCGACAACGGCTACGCCGCGGTGACCTCGGACTCCGGGAAGACGCCGTCCCTGTCCGGCACCCTGACCGAGCAGATCCAGACCGGCTACGCCGCCATCGCCGCCGACAACGGCTTCGACAGCTGGATCCAGAACGCAGCCCCGGCCGTCAACACCAAGCTGCCCCAGCAGCTCCAGCTCCTGGTCTCCGGCAAGGTCGAACCCGCCGCGATGGTCAAGACCCTCCAGGCCACCTACGCCGACGCCGTCAAGGACAACTGAGCACCATGCCTTCGACCCGACCGACCAGGGAGGGCACCGCCGCCCGGGGCCGCCGCAGGCTCTGGGCCCGGCGGTGGGCCGGCTGGCTGTTCGCCCTCCCCGCCCTCGCCTTCTACGGCATCTTCAACTTCTACCCGGTGCTGCTGTCGATCCAGTACTCCTTCTACGACTGGGACGGCATCGGCGCCTCCACCTGGGTGGGCCTGAAGAACTACACGGAGGTCTTCACCGACTCCGAGCAGTTCTCCTCCCTTCTCCACGCCTTCTACCTGATCCTCTTCTTCACCGTCCTGCCGGTGACCCTCGCCCTGATCACCGCCTCCGTACTGCGGCAGCTGCAGGGCCGTTTCACCGGAGCTCTGGCCCGCACGCTCCTCTTCCTGCCACAGATCATCCCCGGCGCCGCCGCGGGCGTGGCCTGGACGTGGATGTACTCGGCGAACGGCGTGGTCAACCAGACCCTGCGCGCCGTCGGCCTGGGCAGCCTCGCCCGCGCCTGGCTCGCCGACTTCGACTGGGCCCTGACCGCCGTCGGCTTCATCGGCACCTGGCTGTCCACAGGGCTGTGCACGATGCTGCTGCTGGCCGGCATCGGAAAGATCGACAACAGCCTGTACGAGGCGGCCCGTATCGACGGGGCCGGGCCCATCCGCCAGTTCCTGGCCGTCACCCTGCCGGGGCTCCGCAACGAGATCGGCGTCTGCGTCACCATCACGATCATCGCCGCCCTCGCCAGCTTCGACGTCGTCTACCTCGCCACCCAGGGCGGACCCGGCACCCAGACCATGGTCCCCGGCGTCGCCGTCTACAACCTGGCCTTCAGCGACAGCCGCCTCGGCGCGGCCTCCGCGCTCGCCGTCGTCCTCGCCCTGATCGTCATCGCGGTCGTCGCCCCGCTCCAGCGCCTGTTCCGGGAGAAGTGACCATGCCCGAACGAACGCAGACCGTACGGACACTGCGCCGCCGCGCTCCCGGGCTGGTCCTGATCGCCGCCGCCGGGCTCTACTCGGTCGTCCCGCTGCTGAGCATGGTCAGCGCGGCCCTCGCCCCGCAGGGAACCTTCCCCTCCGGCCTGAGCTGGCCATCCGACCCGCACTGGCACAACTTCGTCGACGCCTGGAGCATCGCCAACATCACGACCCTGCTGAAGTCCAGCACGCTCATCGTGCTCGGCGTGGTCCCGGTGGCGGTCCTGATCGCCACGATGGCCGCGTACGCGATCGCCGTACTGGAGATCCCGCTGGGCCGCGTCTTCTACACGATCCTCGTCCTGACCCTCACCCTCCCGTACGAGATCGTGATCGTCCCGCTCTACGAACAGACCAAGGCCATGGGCCTGCTGGGCACCCAATGGGCGCTGATCCTCCCGCTCATCGGGATGAACATGCCGTTCGCCGTGTTCTGGATGCGAGCCCATTTCATCGGCGTACCGAAGGAGTTGTCCGAGGCGGCGGGCATCGACGGCGCGGGCCCCTGGCGCGCCCTGTTCCACATCCACCTGCCGCTGGCCCGCCCGGCGATCGCCTCCCTGGCCCTGCTGATGTTCCTGTCCACCTGGAACCAGTTCCTGCTGGCCCTGGTGCTCATCGACGACCCCGACAAGCGAACGATGGCGGGTGCGTTGCAGGCGTTCACCACGAAATACAGCACCGACCAGGTCCTGCTGAACGCCGGCGCCCTCCTCATCATGGCCCCAACGATCCTCGTGTTCCTGTTCCTGCAACGCCACTTCGTCAAGGCGCTGCTCCAGGGCTCGGTCAAGGGCTGACCACCACCCCCACCGTTCTTCCAGACAGTCAGGATCGAGCACCATGAGCAACCCGGCCCCCACCTCGCTGCCCGTCGACGACTCCTGGTGGCGCTCCGCCGTCATCTACCAGGTCTACATACGCAGCTTCGCCGACGGCGACGGCGACGGAACCGGCGACATCGCCGGCCTCCGCTCCCGCCTCCCGTACCTGGCCCACCTCGGCGTCGACGCGATCTGGATCAACCCCTGGTACCCGTCCCCGCTGACCGACGGCGGCTACGACGTCTCCGACTACCGGGACATCCACTCCACATACGGCACCCTCGACGAGGCCAAGCAGCTGATCACCGAGGCCCACGAGCTCGGCCTGCGCGTGATCCTGGACATCGTCCCCAACCACACCTCCGACCAGCACGCCTGGTTCCAGCAGGCGCTGGCCGCCGGCCCCGGCTCCCCGGAGCGGGACCGCTTCGTCTTCCGCAACGGCAAGGGCGAGGACGGAAGCGAGCCCCCCAACGACTGGCACGCGGCCTTCGGCGGCCGTACCTGGACCCGTACCGACGACGGCCAGTGGTACCTCCACCTCTTCGCGCCCGAACAGCCCGACCTGAACTGGGACAACCCCGAGGTCCGGGCCGAGTTCGAGTCGATCCTGCGCTTCTGGTTCGACCTCGGCGTCGACGGCTTCCGCATCGACGTGGCCCACGGCATGGTCAAGGACCCGGCGCTGCCCGACCTGGGCCTGACCGAGTTCTCGGTCCTGACGGGGGAGGGCCAGCAGGACCACCCGCACTGGGACCGCGACGGCCTCCACGACATCTTCCGCAGCTGGCGGGCCATCGCCGACAGCTACCCCAACCCGCGCGTCTTCGTCGCCGAGGCCCACGTCCGCCCCGGCCGCATGCCCGACTACCTGCGCCCCGACGAACTCCACACCGCCTTCAACTTCGACTTCCTCAAGTGCCCCCTGGAAGCAGGCAAGCTGCGCGAGGTCATCGACCGCAGCATCACCAGCCTCGCCACCGTCGGCGCCCCCGCCACCTGGGTGCTGTCCAACCACGACGAGACCCGCCACGTCACCCGTTACGGCCGCGCCGACACCGGCGTACAGGCCCTGTTCCGCAACCAGCCCATCCCCACCGACCTCGCCCTCGGCACCCGCCGCGCCCGAGCGGCGGCCCTGCTGATGCTGGCCCTGCCGGGAGGCGCCTACATCTACCAGGGCGAGGAACTGGGTCTCTACGAGGTCGAGGACATCCCGGAAGAGCTTCTCCAGGACCCCACCTGGGAACGCTCCGGCCACACCGTCCGAGGCCGCGACGGCTGCCGAGTCCCCCTCCCCTGGACCGGCGACACCCCGCCCTTCGGCTTCAGCACGACCGGAGCCACCCCCTGGCTCCCCCAGCCGGAGGACTGGAAGACGTACACCGCAGAGGCCAACCAGGCCGACCCCACCTCCATGCTCCAGCTCTACCGCTCCGCCCTGAGCCTGCGCCGCACCCACCCCGGCCTGCGGGGTGAGGACTTCTGCTGGCTGGACAGCCCGGCCGGCACGCTCCTCTTCGAACGCGGCAACGGCGTCCTGTGCGCGGTCAACCTCTCCGACCAGCCCATCCCACTCCCCGCCGGCTCCAGCCCCCTCCTCGTCTCGGGCCCGCTGAGCGAGGACGGCCTGCTGCCGCCTGACACCACGGTCCTGCTGTACCGGGACTGACACGCGCCGACTGCCCTTGCCGGAATTCTCATCCGCCCTGGTGGGGACCGCTTCTTCGGGTTCCCGAAATCTTGGCCGCGGTCGCTCGGTCCGACGCTCTGGCGCAGCTGCTGTCAGCGCGTCATGATGATCGATCGTGCTGCTGCGACTGGCTTACCTGGGTGTGTCGAACGCGTTCGCGATGCTTCGCCTGCTGCCGATGACCGACCGGGACAAGGACGCGGAGATCCTCGCCCTGCGCCACCAGATCACCGTGCTGGAACGCCAACTCGGCAAGGACAAGGTCCGGTTCACGCCCAGCGATCGGGCGTACCTGGCAGCGCTGCTGCACCGGATGCCCCTGCACGTCCTGCGACGGTTACGGCTGCTCGTACGCCCCGACACGGTGCTGCGTTGGCACCGCAGCCTCGTCGCGCGCCGCCATGCCGCCGCCTGCAGGCCCAAGCGCCCGGGACGGCCGCGCACGGTGCGCTCGATCCGCGTCCTGGTGCTGCGGCTGGCGAAGGAGAACCCGAGCTGGGGGTACAGGCGTCTGCACGGCGAGCTGCTTGTGCTGGGGGTGAAGGTGGGCGCGTCCACTGTCTGGGAGATCTTGAAGGAGGCCGGCATCGCCCCAGCACCCGAGCGGACCTCCAGTACCTGGGCCACCTTCCTTCGCGCACAGGCTGATGCCCTGCTGGCCTGTGACTTCATGGAAACAGTCACGCTGTCGGGCGTACGGATGTACGTGCTCGTGGTGATCGAACACGGCAGTCGCCGGATCCGCGTTCTGGGCGCCACCGCGCATCCGAGCGCATCCTGGGTAGCGCAAGCCGCGAAAAACCTCGTCATGGACCTCGAAGACCTCGGCCGCCGCGCACGGTTCATGATCCGGGACCGGGACGGGAAGTTCCCCGCCCTCTTCGATGCCGTCCTCAAGGACGCGGGGATCGACGTCGTCCTCAGCGGCATCCAGATGCCACGAATGAACTCGATCACGGAGCGCTGGATACAGACCTGTCGCCGCGAGCTCCTGGACCGGACATTGATCTGGAACCAGCGACACCTCCTCCACACCCTGCGCGAGTTCGAGCAGTTCTACAACGGACACCGACCACACCAAGGCATCGCGAACGCCAGGCCACTGCACCCATTGCCCCCGCCGATCGACAATCCCGACGCGTTAGCCCGCCTCGAGATACGCCGACACGATCGCCTCGGCGGCATCCTCCACGAATACCGACATGCAGCGTGACCTGCACGGATGAGATTTCCGGCAAGGGCACTGTTGTCACCGCGCGCCTGATAGTCCTGACCGCCGCCGAGCGGCACCGGTTGAAGAAGGCCGCCTACGGTCACAGGACCGAGCACAGGGCCCGGGTGCGGGCGTGGATCGTTCTCCTGGCGGCGCGGGGCAGGTCCAATGCGCGTATCGCCGTCGAGGTGGGAGTGCACGTGGACACCGTGCGCACATGGCGGGGCCGGTTCGCCGCCCTGGGTCTTTCCGGGCTCTCTGACCGCAAGCGCCCAGGACGGCCCCCAGTCTTTACGCCCATCCAGGTCGCGCAGATCAAGGCGCTGGCCTGTCAGCTTCCCGCCGAGACCGGCACCCCGCTGTCGCGCTGGTCGTGCCCGGAGCTGGCCCGCGAGGCCATGTCGCGGGGCATCACCGCGTTCGTGTCGACCTCCACCGTGCGTCGCTGGATCGACCAGGACGCGATCAAGCCCTGGCAGTACCGTTCCTGGATCTTCATCACCGCCCCCGACTTCCACCCCAAGGCGGCCTGCGTCCTGGACTTGTACGCCCACACCTGGGACCGCGAGCCGCTCGGCGCGGACGAGTACGTGATCAGCGCGGACGAGAAGACCTCCATCCAGGCCCGCTGCCGCTGCCACCCCACGCTCGCCCCCGGCCAGGCCCGGGCGATGCGCGTCAACCACACCTACGGACGCGGCGGCGCGCTGGCCTACCTGGCCGCCTACGACGTCCACGCCGCCAAGGTGTTCGGCCGCACCGAACCGCGCACTGGCATCGACCCGTTCATGAACCTGGTCACCCAGGTCATGACCCAAGAGCCGTACGCCAGCGCGAAGCGGGTGTTCTGGGTCGTGGACAACGGCTCCTCCCACCGCGGCAAGAAGGCCGCCGACCGGCTAGCCGCCGCTTTCCCGAACGCGGTGCTGGTGCACACCCCGGTGCATGCCTCCTGGTTGAACCAGGTGGAGATCTTCTTCTCCGTCGTGCAGCGCAAGGTCGTCTCGCCGAACGACTTCACCTCGCCCAGATCGGGGACCGGCTCCGAGCCTTCGAAGACCGCTACAACGCCACGGCACAGCCGTTCCAGTGGAAGTTCACCACCTCCGACCTGGACGATCTGCTGGCCAGACTCGACCGGCACACCGCCGATCACCAGGAAGAATCCTCCGCCAGCCTGGCAGCATGATCAACCCCCGAAGGACTTCCGGAGCCGACCACTAAGCCTCGATCCACCGGGTGACGGTTGGTCCAGTGTTTGGACATGAAAGTGGAGATGCACTCTGACCTGGGAGAATAGGAGTTCTCTAGGCTTCTACTCGACCAGTTCGGAGGTACATCTCCGGGATGCATTCTTCCATGCCGCCACGTGCGATGTCCGCAGGTTTCGATGAGCCGAATCTGATCGCGGACGCTGGGCTGGTGTCCTGCCTGGCACGGCGGGGCCCCGAGCGCCGCTGGCGGCGCGCTCGAGGCCCTTGGTCGAGGACTCGTTCAGCTGGTGGGGTAGAAGGCGTTGATCTCGGCCAGGACGCGGGCGGGTGCTTCGTGGACGAGGAAGTGTCCGGCGCCGGGGACGTCGCTAGCGGTGGCGTGGGGCGCGCAGTCCTGGAGGGACGGCAGCATGAACTGGGCGAGGCCGGCCTGGGTGAGCAGGCGGACCGGGATGGTCAGCGGGGTTTCCTGCAGGGCAGCGTTCTCGGCCTCGTCCTGGGCCCAGACCCGGTAGAGCTCGAAGCCAGCGTGCAGGACCTGGGGGCGGGAGTACACCCGGACATACTCGGCGAACTCGCTGTCGGAGACGGGCTCGCCGACGCCGGACTTCATCGACTGGAAAAGGTGGTTGAGGAAGGTCTCGACCCGGCCGGTGACCAGGTCTTCCGCGAGCGGGTTCTGCTGGTTGAAGGAGAAGTGGAACGACAGCGGTGTCAAGTCGGCGCCCTTGGCGTTCTTGCCGACCAGCATGTAGTCCATGAGGAATAGTCCCGCGACCTGCTCGCGGTACTTGGCGGCCAGCGGGTAGGCGACACCGACGCCGAAGTCGTGGGCGACGACATGCACGTTCTCGCGGTAACCGAGGTGGTCCAGCAGCCGGTGGACGTAGTCGGCCAGGACCGTCCTGGCCATGGAGCGTAGGTTGCCGGTCGAGTCGCCCATGCCCGGCAGGTCGATGGCGATGACGGTGCGGCCGGGCAGCAGCGAGTGCATGATCTCGCGGTACACATACCAGCTGTGCGGCCAGCCGTGCAGCAGCACCATGACCTGCGGTCCGTCGCCGCCGATCACGTAGTGCATCTGTACGTCGTCGATGGTCGTGAAGCAGTGCCGGAAGTCCTTGTTGAACTCGGCGTCACCCTTGGTCGCCGTGTCGTAGCCGGGGCTGAGCGGCTCCTCCGACTCGACGGTAGCGGCGGTCGTGGGTACTCCGGTGGAAGCATTCATGGTGGTGGAAGGTCCTTCGTCGAGGGTGTGAATCGAGTGCTGTGGTGCGACAGGACCGACGGCGTGCGCCATTGCCGGTCCTGAGACGTAGGGGCCCCGATGCTGGGGGCGGAAACTGCCGCTTCTCGCGGTAAGGAAACTCTTTACGGGCTGGTGGTGACAGGCAGGGCCACGTGGTCGGCCTCGCCCTGAAGAGCGATTCGCTGTCTCCGGTCAACGAGGCCGTCGATGAGCCGATCCCACTGCCACCGGGAGGGAGATCATGAGAAAGGGGAAACGACACCTCGTCCGACAGTGCCGGCCGTCCGAGAGTCGGCCCCGCTCCAGACGACGGCTTGATGAGCGGCCAGGGCCGTTGCAGGCCGAACAGGGCGCGAGTGGCGGCGTGGAATCGGGGGCCAGGAACACGGCGGCGATGTTGGCGGGGAGGGTTGCATCCGCGCCGGTGGCAGCGAAGGTCAGAGCGTGGGAGGAACGGCGGGCCACGAGGTCGTCGTGGCCGGGGGCGTGCGCTACGCGGATCTGTTCCGGTGCGCGACCCGTCCTACAGACCCAGGGCCCGGTTGACCTCGGCCATGTCGAAGTAGTCACGCCAGCCGGTGATGAGGCCATCGCTGACTTCGAAGACGCCCATGACCCGGACGGGGGTCGCCCGTCCGCCGGAGTGCAGTGTGTCGGTGCGCTCGTTCATGACCACACCGCCCGACGCGACCTGGCGGTGAATCTCCCAATGGATGCCGCCGAGTTGGCCCAGGAAGTCCACGAGGCTGTCGCGGAGGGCGTCCCGGCCTACGACGGGTTCCAGGGGAATGTTGTGACAGACGGCGTCTTCGGCGAAGTACTTGCTGATCTGGTCGGGGTCGGGTTCAGGGACGTTCCAACTCTCGACCATCGCACGGACGACCTCGTCAGGACAGGACATGTGCTCGGCTCACTTTCCTGGTACCGCTGAGCGGACTCGACAGGGTGCGCGGAAGATGCGAACGCCTGGTCGTCCCCGAGGGACCCCATTCGCTCTGAGCTCCACAATACAGAATTTTGGACTGCGTGCAAATATGTACGGCGTTTAGTTCTGTATGCTCCCTCCGGGAGGATGAGCCATGAGTCTGCGTGAACGTAAGAAACTGGCAGCCTGGCGCGCCATCCGGACAGCCGCGCTTCAGCTCTTCGAGGAGCGCGGGTTCGAGGCCGTCAGCGTCGAGGAGATCGCGGCCGCCGCGAACGTCTCCCGCAGCACCTTCTTCAACTACTTCGCCAGCAAGGAAGCCGTCGTCTTCGACCAGGACCCCGAACAACGGGACCACTGGCGAGCGATCATGGCGGCCCGTCCCGCCGACGAGCCCCTGTGGGACTCACTGGCGGCGATCCTTGTCGGCTTCAATGAGCTCCTCGGCGACCGCATCCCGCTGCAACGACGACTCAAGGACCGCTCCCCCGCCCTCGCCCAGTCGAGCTGGGACGTCGTCGGCGAACAGTTCCTCACCGACGTGCGCGAGTGGACGGCATCACGCACCCCCGAAGGTGACACCATGATCGCGACCCTGCAGCTCAACATGTCCTTCGCAGCGCAAACCACCGCATACCAGACCTGGGGTGCGGACGAGTCCTTCGACGACTACCTGCGACGACTGAAGCACTGCCTGCACCAGGCAGGCACCGGCGCAATGAGCCCCCCAGCCTCGACTTCCCCTTCCTGACGGGGCAAGGCGGCGCCGGTTGAGCACTCGCTGATCACAGATGCCTATATAGCGACATAATGGACATATTGGCGCGGCTCCATCACCGGCGAGGAGCAGGAATGAACGCCTCCGGCAATCGCGACAGGAACGAGGCCTCACTGCTCGGCGGAATAGCGACCGCGCTGGTCGACAGTGAGGGCATTGTCCTGCTGTGGTCCCACGCGGCCGCAGAACTGCTTGACCGCACGGCCGCGGAGGTATGTGGCCGACCGGTTGGGCGGCTGCTCGCCCAGGCATCAGGCCGAGATCATCGGGCGACGCGCTGTCGGGACGAAATCCCTGCTGCTGGGCGGGTGTTGCTCCAGCACCGCTCTGGTCGGCCGGCGGAGGTCAGCTTTCATGCGCTGCCACTGGAGGAGAGCGCCGGACTACTGCTCCTGGCAGCGCCTACCCGCCACGTGACCGACTGGGAACAGGGCACGGCCTTGCTGCGCACACTGCTCGCTCAGGATCGCATGGGCGTAGCCATACACGGCGCGGACCTCACCGTCGTGCGAACCAACCTCACCCCCGACACGTTCGGCGGACCCGCTCCGCCGGTCGGCGGCCGACTGCGCGACGTCCTTTCCGCCGAGGACGCCGAGGACGCCGAGGCTGCGCTGCGCGAGGCCCTGGACACCGGCGTGCCGGTGATCGAGCGAGAACAACGGGTGCGGTCACCAGACGTCCCTCACGGCGGTGGGCGTCCCTGTCCGCATTCCGGCTTGAGGATGCGATGGGCCGCCCCACGGGCGTGGCCGCGGTGTTCACCGACGCCACGGAGCGCCGACGGGCCCGTCGGCGACTCGAGCTGAGGCAAGAGGCCGCCACCCGGATCGGCGGTTCCCTCAGTGTCGCGCGCACCGCCCAGGACCTGGCGAACGTCCTGGTTCCCGCCCTCGGGGACCTGGCGCACGTTGACCTCGCCGAGGCCGTACTCGAAGGGGACGAGCCCCCGAAGACCCTTGGCGGGGGACAGTTGCACATGCGCCGCGCGGCCGTGGCCTCGGCCGCCGGCCCTTGGCCCGCATCTCTCCTCCAGCCTGGCGACCCACTGCCCCCTTGGCCGGACTCACCTGGCATTCGGAGTTTCCAACGCGGTGAGATCGTCTTCGCGTCCGACCGGGCTAGCGTGCTCGCCACGCTTGAGAGCTGGCGCTACCCGCTGGCCGTCCCCGAGTGCGTGCATTCGGTCGTCTCGGCTCCGGTGCTCGCCCGCAACCTGGTGCTCGGCGAGGTCACGATCTGGCGTACCGAGCAGGCCGAGCCCTTCGAGCAGGAGGACGCGGACCTTTTGGCCGAGATCGCCTCGCGGGCCGCGCTGAGTGTGGACAACGCCCGCCGCTACACCCGCGAGCACCGCGCAGCCGTCGCCCTGCAACAGCGCCTCCTCCCGCGTGCCACCCCCGACACCCCGGCGGCGGAGACCGTCGGCTTCTACCGGCCCGCCGGCGGCGGCGCCGAGATCAGCGGCGACTGGTACGACGTCATCCCCCTGCCCTCCCTCCGGGTGGCCTTCGTCGTGGGTGACGTGCTCGGTCACGGCCTGCCCGCCACCGCAACCATGGGCCGCCTGCGCACCGCCGTTCATACTCTGGCCGACCTGGAACTCGACCCCACCGAACTCCTCACCCACCTCGACGACCTCGTACAGCAACTGGCCGGCGAGGCACCCCCCGAGCAACGGGACTCCATTGGAGCCACCTGCCTGTACGCCGTCTACGACCCGGTCACCGGCCACTGCACCCTCGCCAGCGCCGGACACCTCCCGCCGCTCGTGGTCCGGCCCGGCGGCACCACCGAAGCGCTCGACGTCTCCCCCGGCCCACCCCTCGGCGTCGGCGGCATGCCGTTCGAGACCACGACGGTCGACCTGGCCCCTGACTCTGCTGGCCCTCTACACCGACGGGTTGATCGCCCGCGACGACCGCGATCTCGATGCCGGCACCCGTTGGCTGGCGAACTATCTCGCCACACTGTGCCGCGCCGACCGGAGTCTGCACGACATCGGCCGTGTCCTCATGGCCGACCTCGGCGACGCCCCGCCCCGCGACGACATGACCCTGCTCCTCGCCCGTGTCCGCGCGCTCTCCGCGGAGCACACCACGAGCTGGGAGTTCCCCGCGGACCCGGCCGTGGTCACCGACGCCCGACAGGCCACCGCCCGCCAGCTGGCCGACTGGGGACTGGACGAGCTGGCCTTCACCACCGAACTGGTCGTCAGCGAGCTGGTCACCAACGCCATCCGCTACGCCGGCGGCCCGGTCGGCCTGCGGCTCATCCGCAAGAACGTACTGGTCTGCGAGGTCACCGACCCCAGCAACACCCAACCCCGCCTACGCCGTGCCCGCACCACCGACGAAGGGGGCCGCGGCCTTTTCCTGATCGCACAGCTCACCACCCGCTGGGGCAGCCGCTACGGCCAAAGCGGCAAGACCATCTGGACCGAACAGCTCCTCACCACACCCAAACCCTCAGAGCTGTGAGTCGTGATGGTGCCTGCGAAACGGGCAACAGGCCGCTCCGGCCGCGATGCTGAGCAGTTGCGCCTTCAGTCCGGATGGCCGCCGCGCGCCGTGAGCGGGGCCCCCTTCAGGAAGTCGTTCAGCTCGGCCGCCACCTGTTCGGGCTGTTCGAGGGCGGGGAAGTGAGTCTCTCCTTCGAGCCGGGTGTAGCTGAACCAGGGGTTGCGGCTGCGGAAGTCCTCGTGGAGGGCGTCGTATTCGGCGACCTTGGGGTGCGCGAAGACGTGCCGTACGGGGCGTGGGTGGGTGAGCTGTTCCATGCGTGCCATCGGTGAGCCCCAGGTGTTGTAGGCGTTCTCGATGACGCGGCAGGAACGTGACCACATGTCGAAGCCGAAACCGCCGGTTTCATGCAGCGCGTGATGGGTCACGTGTTCGTTGCTGCTGCCTGCCATCCAGGACTGTGCGAGACCTTCGCGCGCCATGACCCAGGTCTCCCGCTGCTGCATCGCCTGCAGCCCGAAGTGGAAGTCGGGTGGCAGCTGCGTCATGATCAGGTCGACGATCAGCAGTTGCGGCACGCGCTGCGGGCCGAGTTCCTCAGCCATCTCCAGAGCGACCCAGCCGCCGTGAGCGTGGGCGACGGGGACGAAGGTGGTCATGTCGAGGGCGTCGAGCAGCGCGATGGTGTCGGCCGTCTGCTCGGCGATGCCGAAGTCGGCCACCGGTGTGCGGTCGGGGCCATGTCCGCGCCAGTTGACGCGGATGACTCGGTGCTCAGGCGCCAGGCGCCGCAGAAGCCGGTCGTAGTACCGGTGGTCGTGGCACCATCCGGGCAGCAGGACGATGGCGGGACCAGGGCCGGGGATGCCGTGCTCGTCGAAGGCTATCTGTGTTCCGTTGAGGGTGATCGTGTTGATCACTGGGTCTCCTTGGTGATGTCGGGGTGCTCGGGGTTCTTGGGGTTCTTGGGGTTCTCCGAGGTGAGCTTCGGCCGCAGCCGGGTCGCCGCGAGTTGTGAGTTGGCAGAGCTCGATGTGAGCCCGGCCAGGCGCACCAGCGGGTTGCGTACGCCGTCGGGCACTCGGTTGAGCAGGCGCATGCGGTAGGAAGTGCGCTGGGTGCGTTCGACGCCGGGCCGTGTCTCGCGCTCCCAGGTCTGCAGGGCATCGGGCAGCTCCAGGCCGGGGCGGCTGACGGCGGCTGCGAGCGCTACGGCGTTGGTCATCGCGGTCCCGCCGCCCTGTCCCAGATAGGGCGGCTGGGCGTGCGCGGCGTCGCCGAGGAAGGCCACCTTGCCGCGCGACCAGGTGGCCAGTCGGACGTATTCGAAGGTATCCCAGCGCGTGACCGGTACGCCCTCGGTCGCACGCAGCACCATGGCGAGGGCGGGAAAACTACGGCTCCACTCCGCGGTGTTGACGTACGACCCGTTGATAGCCGGATCGTCGGCGTCGCAGGTGAAGGCCAGATAGACGTGCTCAGGGGTACAGGGCGTGTAGAGCAGGCGCCTGGATCCGTGGAAGGATTCCAGAAGCTTGACGCTGTCTTCGGCCGGCAGATAGCCGCCGGATTGGGGAATCATGATTCGTGCAGCACCCTGACGCATGCGGATCCGGGTGTAGGACAGGTCGACGCTATCCCTCAGCCGTGAATGGACACCGTCGGCCACGACGACCAGGTCTGCGGTGTGGACGCGGCCCTGACCGAAGTGGACCTCCCCTTCGGGGCGAACCGCGAGGACCGCGGAGTCGGTGACGAGCTCCACGCCCGCGTCCTTGGCCGCATTGACCAGTGCCTTGATGAGCTGGTTGCGCAGAATCGTGACGCAGCGCGGTCGGCCCTCGCCGTTGATATTGATGCGCATGAGGGTCTTACCCGAGCGTGTCCTCATTTCCACAGCGGGTGCTTCGTGCGCGCCGTCGACGGCACCGGCGAGAGCGCCGATCGAGTCGAGTGCGAACAGGCCGTTGTCCCACAGGTAGAGGCCGGCTCCCACGGCGCGTATCTCAGGCTGGCGCTCATGGAGTTGGACGCGCCAGCCCTGGCGCGCCAGGGCACTGGCGGCAGCCAGTCCACCGATGCCCCCTCCAACAACTATGGCGTTGCGACGGGTCATGCTGAGCCTCTCTTGGGTTCTCATCAGGGAAGGGCATGCACGTGCCGGGACTTCGGCCGGTGCGTGGGCCAGACCGGGTCGGCGATGCGGCCGGTGTGGACGAACTCGCCCCAGTAGCGGCGTGTGCGGGCCCCGATCTCGCTGATCTCCTTCGGTGACAGCGGGCGCAGCATGGGCGCGTCGCGCCACGTGGCGCCGTCGCCGAAGAGAAGGGGCAGATCGATGCAGTGGCACGCCCCGAACGGGCTGTCGGGGTGCAGGGGCCTGACCTCGTACCGCCACACGGATGCTCCGGCGCCTGCGAGAAGGTCGGCGAAGTCCCGTATCGGGTTGTCGAAGACCTTGCCCTGCACCAGACGTTGCACGGCTTGTGTCAGGGGCGAACCGACCAGTGGTGCGCGGCGCATCGCCGAGAAGAGGGGGTGAGGCCCGTAGAAGGCGGCCATCTCGTCCGCCGTGTTCCCGATCATGATCCGGCGGCGGGCGGCGTCGCGGGCAACGTTGTGATGCCACTGCTGCGCAGGGGGCATCGGGTCAATGTCGTGCACGGGCAACAGCGGCGGGGCCGAGTTGAGCGCGCCGGGGCCGGCGAGCCGACGAACGGTACGAGCCTGCGCAGCGAGGAGGTCCGTAACCGGCGCCCGGCGCGGATCGTTGCCCAGCTCCTCGCCGAAGACCTCGGCCACGCGCCGGGCCTGCCGGTGGTGGTGGAATCCCAGTCCGATGGGTGCGCTCTGGATGACCGCCTGGGAGAAGAGGGGCCGGGCACGGTCGATGCCGAGCATGGCCACGATCGAGTGTGCGCCGGCCGACTGCCCGGCCACGGTCACACGCCGGGGATCGCCGCCGAATGCCTCGATGTTGTCCCGCACCCACTCCAGGGCGGTGATCTGGTCCAGCAGCCCCAGATTTCCCGGCGAAACGTCCGGGGTCCGGAGGTAGCCGAAGACACCGAGCCGGTAGCTGACCGACACCACCACCATGCCGGTCTCGCGCACCAGCCGAGCGGCACCGTAGTGGGCCCACTCCCCACTGCCCGAAAGGTAGGCGCCGCCGTGCAGCCAGACCAGTACGGGCAGGGAACCCGGCTGCGCCCCATCCGGTGTGGTGACCGTCACGGTCAAGCAGTCCTCGGACTGCTCCAACTGGTCCGGCACTCCCATGACGCTCTCGAGCCGCGAAGGCAGCTGCGGGGCAACCGGCCCCCGCACGGTGGCATCGACGACGTTCTCCCGCCGCGCCTCGCGCCGCTGCGGCAGACCGAACCGATCCGCCCTCGCATACGGGATCGCATGGAAGACAGCGACTCCCTCGACCGTCCTGCCCCGCCATCGCCCGGACGGCGCGATCACCACATCAGGCATGTCACCTCCACTCTCCATCGCAAAAAAACTTGCGATATGAGCGGATCGTAGACGCCGGCCGGACACAACGCAAAATTTTTTGCGATAATCGGCGCCATGGAAGCCCCACAGCACGAAGAGCGGCGCACCCAAGTCCGCGGCGCCAAGTTCCGCGCACTTGTCTTGGACGCGACCATCGCCCGTATCGCGGAGGCAGGAATCGATCACGTCCGCTTCGCGGATGTGGCGGACAAGGCCGGGGTGCACGAGGCATCCCTCTACCGGCGATGGAAGACGGTGCCGCGCCTGCTCATCGACGCGCTGCTCACCCGCACCCAGGCAGAGGTGCCCATCCCCGACACCGGATCGGTACGCCGCGATCTGAAGATGTTCACCACCGATCTGGCCCGCTTCGCTCAGACACCGATCGGCACTGCTCTTATCCGCTTCACGGTGGCCTCCGACAACGCCCCCGACATCGAGTCGAGTCGTCGAGAGTTCTGGATGCAACGCCTGTCAGCGGCGGAAGAGATCATCGAGCGCGGCAAGAAGCGCGGCGAAGTCGATCCCGGCGCCGATGCCCGACTCGTCGTCCTGACGCTGGGCGGACTGATCCACCTTCACGTCACCCACCTGGGCACGGGCATCCCCACCACCCTGCCCGGCCAAGCAGTAGCCCTGATCCTTCCCGGCATCACCCCATCCTGAGCGGACGCGCCGCACTGAGCCACGCCATCCGGCTGATCAAAGAGATCGCGACACCTGGCAGATCCAGGGCGGGGCCCTTTGTCTCGAGGGTCAGGGTGAGAACGCCCTCAAGGCCGAGCAGACCGGCGCGTACGCCGTCGTCACGGGCAAGGGCGGCAACGCGCGGGAAGCGTCCCCGCGCGACCGGTACGACGGCTACCCCTTCCCCCGCCCAGCACACCACAGAACGGATGGACGACGTCGTCCGACGTCGCCAGGCCCGGCAGTGCGGTACGGCTGCCGGCACTGCCGGGCCCGTCGCATCCGCTTCCCCGTCGAGTTCTTCCACGAGATCGAGCGCGCCGGGCGCCTCATCCAGCGCTACGACATCCGCCACGGCGCCGAGATCGCCCGCCTGGACCACTTCAACATCTGCACCCCTGACATCCCGGCCGCCTACGCCCACTACAAGTCGCTCGGCTTTGGCTGCTCCGAGACCATCGAGGGCGACAAGCACGAACTGTACGCGGCCTGGATGTACCGCAAGCAGACGGTCCACGACGTCGCCTTCACCGGCGGCGCCGGGCCCCGCCTCCACCACCTGGGCGTCGCCACCCACGAATCCCACCAGGTCCTGCGCTGCGCCGACATATTCGGCGCCCTGCGCAAGAAACACCACATCGAGCGGGGGCCCGGCCGGCACGGCGTCTCCAACGCCTTCTACCTGTACCTCCGCGACCCCGACGGCCACCGTGTGGAGAACTACACCTCCGACTACTACACCGGCGACCCCGACCACGAGACGTACCGCTGGAACGTCCACGACGACCACCGCCGCGGCTTCTGGGGCAACGCGGTCATCGAGTCACGGTACAAGGAGGCCACACCGGTCCACGACCTCGACGGACACCCGCAGCCCGTCTCCGACGCCCTGCTCGACGAATCCGCCGTCCAGGTCGGCGCGGACGGACTCGGCTGACCAGGGCCCGGGCGGGAACCGTACCTGGCCCCAGTCCTGCCAGCCCAAGCACATCGACGACTGAAGAGGGGCGAGCCGGCGTGTGGGGCCGCTCCTGCCTCGCTCCCACGTGCGCCGATGAGATGGACCGTCACGGTTGCCGGACATGCCCCTTGGCGGTTACCACTGTGCCGCAACCAGGTACGCCGTGACGTCATTGAAGGACACATGTCGCCTCGGCAGGGACACATGGCGATTCCGAGGCCGGGGCCGAGTCAAGTCGCAGTCGCCGCGACGTCAGGTGTAGTCGCAGTCGCGGCAGATTGATGGAGCGCCACTGCCGCTGGCCAACTGACCGCGGTGGTACACGAGGAAGCAGGACGCGCAGATGAATTCGTCCTCCAGCTGCGGCAGCACCCGGACGGCCAGCTCCTCGCCGGAGAGGTCGGCGCCGGGCAGTTCGAGACCCTCGGCGGCCTCGAACTCGTCGATGTCGACGACGGAGGCGGAGTTGACGTTGCGCCGGGTCTTGAGCTCCTCGATGCTGTCGGAACTAACGCCGTCGTTGTTGCGTGGGGCGTCGAAGTCGGTTGCCATGCCACTTTCCCTGTCTGAGTACTTATGTGCGTTTCTGGTGCATGCGGCGCGCAGAGTCGTGCGGGATCCTAAACGGACGGTAATCTGTCACGCCGGCTGGGCAGTGATCGTGCAGAGCCGCTTGGTGGCCCGGGTAAGGGCTACGTACAGGTCCCTCTCCCCACCGGGGCGGGCTCTGATGATCTCCTCGGGACTCACCACAACAACCCCGTCGAACTCCAGCCCGCGCGCTTCGGATGCCGGCACGATGCGTGCGGGCTGTGCGATCCCCACGGCCGTCAGCTCGTCCAGCCTCGCGTCCGCGCAGATCACCCCGAGGAACTCGCCAGGGTACGCGGCGGTCTGGGCCTGGAGCTCCTGGGCGACGGTGGCGACAAGCGCATCCGGAGGCGTGGTCACGGTGCGGGGAGTCTCACCACGGCGGAGTGATCGTGCAGGCCTCTGGTCCGGAGCGATCCGTGCAAGCAGGTCTCGGGTGCTGTCCAGGATCTCCTGGGTGGTGCGGTAACTGACGGTCAGAGTGTGGAGGTTGAACCGCGGGCCGAGATGAGGGCTCAGCGCCTCCTTCCAGTCACGTGCTGTCGCGACTGGGCCCGCCTGGGCGAAGTCGCCCACCAGCGTCATCGCCCGTGCCGGGCAGCGACGTACGATCATCCGCCACTGCATGGCGGTCAGTTCCTGTGCCTCATCGACCACGACGTGCCCGTATATCCGCTCCGGCGGGCCCTCGACCAGGCTCGCGGCCTCGTCCAGCAGAGGCACATCGGTATCGGTCCATGGGTCGTCCGCAGCGCGCAGCAGACGTGACCGCTCGCCCTCGGTAAGTTGGGGCAGGTGTTCGGCGAGAGCGTCAGGATCCGTCAGGAGAGCCCGCACGAGATCGCCGGGCACCAGCCGTGGCCACAGCGCTTCCACCGTGTGCTCGACGTGGGCGTCGTCCAGGAGGCCGGCTCGGACGGTGTCCGCGTCGAACTCGTCGGCCGGTCCCGAGGAGGCCGGGTCGTCGTGGCCGAGGTGCCGCAGGTCGGCCGCCGCCGCACGGTCGAGATTCTTGCCCGTCAGCTTGGCGACCTCGGCGTCGATCTGCTCCAGAATGTCGCCCATGCTTCGTTCCAGCGCTTCGGTGGCGGCGTCGACCAGGAGCTCCTTGAACACCTGGCGCGCGCGGTTGTGCCCCAGCCCGGTCGCCACGGCGGCGTCGCGTGCCCTGGCGACCGCCTCGTCCTCGAGGCGCACTGATTCCTGCCCGACCCTCACGGTGAAGTCGCCGTCCGGAGCCTGGTGGAAGCGGACCAGCTCGGCCAGCGCATCGGCCAGCGCGGAGCTGCCCTTGAGACTCGCCACATCGTACGGCTCCACGGTGTCCGGGAACACTCCGGCCAGTTCCTGGCAGGTCGCCAGAACGACCTCGTTCTCGCCGAGTGAGGGCAGGACCTGGGAAATGTAGTCGAGGAACCGTGTGTTCGGCCCGACCACCAGCACACCGTGCTCGGCGGCTCGCGGGAACGCGTACAGGACATAAGCCGCCCGATGCAGGGCGACCACCGTCTTGCCGGTGCCGGGGCCGCCCTGCACCACAGTGACCCCGCGGTGCGCGGAGCGGACGATCTCGTCCTGCTCGGCCTGCAGCGTCGCGACCGCAGCTTGCATCCGGCCGGTACGCCGTGCAGAAAGGGCCTCCGTCAAAGGGCCGTCACCCACGACGTCTTCGGCAGTCGGGGTGGAGCCGTCCAGCAACTCGTCGCTCACCCCGACCACCATGTGCTCTTCCAGACGAAGGTGTCGGCGGCGCCGCAGACTCATCGGGTGGACCGGCGTCGCCTCATAAAAGGGCCGCGCCGCGTTCGCGCGCCAGTCCACCAGCAGGGGCAGGTCGTCGTCCTCCGTCTGCAGTCCGATCCGTCCGATGCGCAGGGTGGTTCCGTCCGCCCAATCGATGCGGCCGAAGACCAGCCCGTTCTCGGCTCCCTCCAGCCGACCGATCTCCTTCGCCAGGCGTTCAGCGGCGACCTCTCGCTCGTACGCCTCGCTTGCACTCTCGGCCGGGGCCTTGAGCACATCCGCCAAGCGTGCCCGCGCCTCGGCAAGCCGCTCGGTGAGCAACTCGTACAGCGTGGACACCTGTGCTCTTTCCAACTCGACCTGGCGCAGAGCGGGGTCGTTCATCAGCGACAACAAGGGGCTCCTCTCGGCGCGAGCCACCACTATGCGGTCAGAATTCCTTGAAAGTAAGTCTTGACTTACTTAAGCCGATCATTACCTATTGAGGGAAAAGGGTTGCCGAGCTGCACAAACGTCAGTTGGGCCCGGACCGGACCATCGAAAACGCAACCGCGTCTGTTTGCTGTACCGAACACGCCGCACTCGTGCACCGCCTCATGCACCCGCATGTCGCAAGCGTGTCATCGCACTGCCGGCGTTCACCAAAAGACATGGGACTACTCGTGCCGGAGGCCACGGCACACCTGCTCGGCAGGCGACCGAACCCGGCCCCGTGCTGAGCGAGCGGGAGGTCGTGGTCGTCCGGCTCCTCGCCTCCCCGTCCTCTCTTGGTGTCTTGGTGTACCGCGTCTCAGGGACCAACCCGGCGAGTTGGTGCCGCACCGTGGCTTCCCGGCTCATCTGACCGCCTGCACGGAGTCGGGCTCGATGATCTCCGCCAGCAGTTCCCGGTGGTGGTCCTCGGCGGGAGCGAGGACGCGAAGCACGCCGTCATCGCTCGTCCAGTCGAGGAACTATTCCTCCATGGGAACGCCCTGCGCCTTGGCGTCGAACGTTCGTCCCGTCCCATACGCCCGCAGATCGAGCGTACCCAGGCACGACGGGAGCCCCGACGAACGCGTCCTGGTCAACAAAATCCCGTGCTGCGATACGCTTCAGCAGCAGCGCACCGCTCACGCGACCGAGCCCGAGCGGCGACGCACTCACTTCGCCTCCGCGAATGGCGGGCCGACGTACCCGATCAGTGATGGCTGTGACCGTCGCTGATCGACTTGTACTCATCCACAGTCAGCTTCTGCACCTGTGACTCGTCCCCGTAGTACGCCCTGCTGAGCTTGGCGCGCAGCTTCTCGGAGCGCTTCACCTTGCGCTCGACGCCGTTCCCGTCGACCGTCGGGCCGATCTCGGCCGGCTTGTACTGCTCGTGCGCGGTGAGCGTGTGCAGTTGCTCCTGGCTGAGCGGCTCGTGCACCTCAACGAATTCACCGTGCGGCAGGCGCTTGATGATGCCGGTCTCGCGGCCGTGCAGCACCTTGTCGCGGTCCCGGCGCTGGAGGCCGAGACAGATCCGCTTGGTGATGATGAACGCGAGGACCGGGGCAACGAAGAACGCGATGCGGACGAACCACGTGATGGCGTTGATCGACAGGTGGAAGTGGGTTGCCCAGAGGTCATTGCCACCGCCGATCATCAGGACGGCGTACAAGGTCAGCCATGCCACGCCGAAGGCCGTGCGGGTCGGGGTGTTGCGCGGGCGGTCCAGGATGTGGTGCTCGCGCTTGTCGCCGGTGACCCAGGACTCGATGAACGGGTAGACAGCGATCGCCGCGAGGATCAGCGGGAAGAGCGCCAGCGGGATGAGCACGCCCAGGACGAGCGTATGACCCCAGAGGTTGATCTCCCAGCCCGGCATGACACGGATCAGGCCTTCGGTGAAGCCCATGTACCAGTCGGGCTGGGCGCCGGTGGACACCTGATCGGGCCGGTAGGGGCCCATGGCCCAGATCGGGTTGATCGTGGCGATGGCCGCGATGGCCGCGATGACGCCGAAGACCAGGAAGAAGTAGCCTCCGGCCTTGGCCATGTAGACCGGCATCAGCGGCATGCCGACGACGTTCTTGTTGCTCTTTCCAGGACCCGCGAACTGCGTGTGCTTGTGGTGGACGAGCAGGACCATGTGCGCCGCGATGAGGGCGAGCATGATGCCCGGCAGCAGCAGGACGTGAACCGAGTAGAAGCGGGCGACGAAGTCGGTACCGGGGAATTCGCCGCCGAAGATGAAGAACGACAGGTACGTCCCGACGATCGGAATCGACAGGACCGCACCCTCCATGAATCGGATTCCGGTGCCGGAGAGCAGGTCGTCCGGCAGTCCGTAGCCGGTGAAGCCGGTGAACATGCCCAGGACGAACAGCAGGAAGCCGAATAGCCAGTTGACCTCGCGGGGCTTGCGGAAGGCGCCGGTGAAGAACACGCGCATCATGTGCACGAGCATGCCGGCGAGGAAGATCAGCGCCGCCCAGTGGTGCATCTGCCGGATGAGCAGTCCGCCACGGACGTCGAAGCTGATGTCCAGCGTCGACTTGTAGGCCTCGCTCATCCGCTGGCCCTGCAGCGGAACGTAGCTGCCGTGGTACACCACCTCGTTCATCGACGGGTGGAAGAACAGCGTCAGGTACACCCCCGTGATGATGAGGATGACGAAGCTCCACAGGCAGACCTCGCCCAGCATGAACGACCAGTGGTCGGGGAAGATCTTGCGCATGTTGGCCTTGGCCAGGGAGTAGATCCCGAGCCGGCCGTCGGCCCAGTCGGCCACGCGCTCACCGGCCGGGGCCTTCTCACGCGAGGCGGGTCCGCTGCTGCTCTTTGTACTCATCCGCGCTCCCGGGCGGCAGGATCGGTAACGGTGCTGAAGACCGGGCGGGCATCGCTGGACAGGTACACCGCGATCTGGGGGACGGCGTCAGCGCGAAGCGGGATCACCGTACCGACGCGCACACAGTCGTTGGGCAGGTTGGGGACGTGACGCCTTCGCGGCGGTTGGAGGGGTTCAGGAGGAGGTGGGTTGAACTCGCTGACCACGTTCGGGATCTCCTCGTCAGGGGTGGACATGGGGGTTGGTTCCGCAGCGGAGAGTTGCTGGGCACGGGAGCGACAGCCATGCCGCGCAGTGCGGCGCATCGCCGTGCGTGACTGCCGGCTACGGAACTCCGGGATGGATCGGGCAAAGGCACAGCCCTGCGGAATCAGAGCTACCCCAAATATATAGCAGCTCTATTTTCGGTCGGCGCGGGTACCCTGACCCCATGACCACTGACGCCGCCCCGCCCCCCGCCGGCTTGCGCCTGCGCAAGCGCGAACGCACCCGACTGGCGATCACCGGCGCAGCCTTCCGCCTGTTCGCCGAGCGCGGGTTCGATGCGGTGACGGTCACAGAGATCGCAGCTGCCGCCGACGTGGCCCCCGCCACCATCTTCACTCATTTCGCCACAAAAGAGGACATCTTCTTCAGTCGAGGGCTGGACTTCACTACCGGCCTGCCTGAGGTCATCGACTCCGCAACCGACGGTGACCTGCCCGTTCGACTAGGGGAGTTCTTCCGCAGGACCATTACAGAGGTCGTGACCTCGGATTGGGCAAGCGCCCGCGCCTTTGCCCGCATCCTGCTGGGCAGTCCTGCCCTGCGCCGCTCGTACCTCCCCCTGGTCCGCGCGTGGCAAGATCTGATCACCAACGCTCTGCTCGCCCGATCTCAAAGGGACGAGGACACCGCTGAAATCGCCCTGTTCTCCGCTCTGGTCATCACAACCGTGTCGGTCGCCATGGACGCGATGCACATCGCGCTGGCCACCGATGCGCCTGCCCGCCAGGTTCGGAAGACGATCGACGCCGGCCTCGACCGAGGCTTCGCCCGCCTCGCGGGCGCTTACCCGGACGGCCTCACCGCACAGCGGCCGCCCGCTCCGTGAGCACACGGACGCCGCTCCTCATTCCATTACGGCGAGCCGCCTACCATTGCGCGGATGTCGGCCCGAGAAGCTGCCCATTGAGGTGACCCTGGCCTGGGGTCTGGCTCTTCACCCCACATGCACAGCGCCCTGGGAAAGCGACGATCGCCCGCCCAGGGCACCGATTGTTCGACCTTGAGCGCCAGGCAGTTGCCTGTCAGATCTGGTCCCAGCTCTGTCGTACGGCCCACTCGCGCAGGGTGATGGCCCCAGTCCTGACGACCTCCGGGGCCGGTGCCGGAGGCAACGGCGTGCCCGGAGCGTAGCCGGCGGCGATTCCGGCAGCGACTTCGGCGCCGACGTGCGGGACCAACATCCGCTCATACTCTCGGAAATCGATGGTGGTCCACCGCATCTCGCGCCCCAGCGCCGCGGAGAATTCCTTGGCGACCTGGTCACCGGTCAGGACTTCGGGCCCAGCGACGATCTGCAAGGGCGGTGGGGATGAGGTGGCGATGAGCTCAGCGTTCTCCATGTAGGTAAATGCCGGTGCCACCACCGTGGCGACCTCGACACTGCCCAGCATGCCTGCGGCGAGCACAGCCCGGGCATCCACGAAGGGCGCCCCGACCGGTTCAGTCGCCACAATGCCGCTGGTGTTGAACACCGCAGTGGGACCTTCGCGCTCTTCAGCGCCGCCAGCACCGCCTGGGCCTGCGGCACGGCAGTGTCGGCGGCGAAGACCAGCGGCAGCTGAATGACCACCGCATCGGCGCCTTGGTACGCGTCCGCCAGGGACACAGGGTCGGAAAAGTCAGCAATGACCGGTTCGACAGCTGGAGGCAGGCCCGGTGCCGAAGTGTCACGGACGGCCGCCCGCACCCGGTGGCCAGCGGCAAGCACATGTCGAACAACCGGTGCGCCTTGGACGCCAGTTGCTCCGTGAACGACAACAGTGGGTGTCTTCATGCCCGGTACGTTACTTCTGAGAATGAAGTAGTACCCACAAAGTGCTATAGCTTCAGAATGGAAACTAATGGCGTACATGCAGGTCAGGCGGTACGTCTGAGCAAAGCGGGTAGCGGATGCGGTGTCGAGCGCACCCTTAAAGTCCTCGATGACAAATGGACGACACTGATCGTCCGCGAGCTTCTCACCGGGCCCAAGCGCTTCGGGGAACTGCGCACAGCGCTGGGCACTCCAAGCGCCAAGACGCTCACCGACCGCCTCCGCATCCTGGAGGCCCAGAAGATCCTCACTCGCACAGTGTTCGCGGAAGTGCCGCCCCGGGTCGTCTATGAGCTCACGGAACAGGGGCAGAGCCTCAGCGATATCCTGGACGCCATGCTCGCGTGGGGAGAGCAAAACCCCCTTGTCGAAGACTGAGGTCCCCCCCTCCCGGCCATCGGCGTGTCGAGGGCGGCGTTCGCGTGCCACAGCGTGAACACGTATGCCGGCGCAGCTGACGTCGGCGTCGGTTGCGTCGAAGGTGGAGCAGCCCCTTTCGGCTCACCGTCGCCGTGAGTCGGCCGATGAGTCGCCGGGGCGAGCGTGACCTTGCAGAAGGCGACAAGGCGGCGCGGCTCTGCCCCAGCCGCGCCGGGCAGTCGTCGCCTGGCGTGACCTTCGCTGCCGCAAGGTCGACACCGCGACCCCGCGCCGGTCAACTCGGATTCTGCTCCGGGCTGGTCCAATACCCCTGGTGAACGTCGCGTACTTCCTCACGGACAGGAAGCTTCGGATCCACGTACGCCCTTATCCACTCGATGGGGGACCCGTTCTCGTCATGCAGAGTCAGCACGCAGACCGACACAGGGGTGTCTAGATACAGGCCCAAGTGGCGGGAGACGATGGGCGGCGGCGTGCTCGCGTAGATCCGCCTTCGCATCGTGACGACATCGACGCCTTCCGCACTCAAGATCGACATCATCGGCTTGGCCCGGAGATCCTCCAGGCTGTGACGCTCACCGAGTTCGGGCAGTTGGACGTTGTGCGTGACGACATGCGGCCGCCCCTGGTAGACCCGTAGCCGGGCGCACTGCCACAGCTTGCTCCCCGGAGGCAGCCCGAACACCCGACACGCCTCCGCGGGAACGACCCCGATACCGACCCGCAGGAGTTCGTACCCGTACTCGGACCCCTCCTCTTCGGGATAGAAGACCGGGAGATCACCCTCATCACCGGCGCCCGGCGGAACGTAGGTGGCCCGGGGCCGCCGACCACGGCCTCGCTCGACCAGGCCCTCTTCGCCCAGACGCTCCAGAGGGGTCCGGGCCGTCACCACGCTGACTTTGAAGCGCTCGGCCAGTTCGCGTTCACCAGGGAAGTCCGTGCGCCCCACCCACAGTCCGTCGAGGATTTCGGCCCGCAGCTGCCGATAGATCTGCTGCTGCATGGGCACGTCCGGGTTCAGGACGTCACCGTCGTCCACGACTGGGCCGCCACTCCCGGCATCGACGGAAGTGGATTCGATTGGCATGTACACAACCTCTCCTGACTGTGCGCGAGGAATCGCCCCCATTATGACCGACACCCGCTTGACATTCCATCTTTCCCATATGAATATGTGATTCATGGTTTTGAGGGCGCCTCGCCCCGCCACACCTGGTCCGCGCCCCTCTCGCCAGGACCTTTCCCCTCTGTCGCCCCTGTGAGGACCCGACATGACTGCACAGAGCAGGTACCGACTTCCCGATCTGCCGCTTCCCGAGCTGTTCGTCACGCCCGAGCGGCGGGTGCGGGGCAGTGTCAACGCCTACCGGATGGATCAGCTTCCGGGGGGCACGCAGCGTGAGTTCATCGACATCACGGCTTCGGACGGCGCGTTCTCGTTCGGGCTGCTGCACCTGCCGCCGGGCCCGCGCCCCAAGACGGTCGCTGTCTTCATGCATCCCAGGGAGAACCAGTCCCGCCAGTACCTCAGCCCCTATCTACTCCATGCGGGATACGCCGTATGGGGCCAGACCAGCCGTGCGCTGAACAACGACAGCGACATGGTCCACGAGGAAGTGGTCCTCGACACCGCGGCGGGTTTGCGGATGCTCAAGGAGCGCGGCTTCGAGAGCATCGTGCTCATCGGCAGCAGCGGCGGGACCTCGCTCCTGTCCTACTACCAGTGGCAGGCATCCCTGCCGCCCGAGCAGCGACACACGCACGGTCCGCACGGCGAGCCGACCCGGTTCGCCGAGGAGGACATGCCGGCCGCCGATTTCTACGTCGCGCTCGCCCCGCACGCCGGCGAGGGCGTCATCATGCTCAACATGCTCGACCCGGCCGTCGTCGACGAGGCGAACCCGACGGCGATTGACCCCGAGCTGGACATGTTCAACCCGGCCAACGGCTACCAGCCCTTCCCGGAGCCCAGCAAGTACGACTCGGAATGGCTGGCCGCGTACCGCGAGGGGCAGCGCGCCCGTGCCCGGCGCATCGACGTCATCGCCCGCACGCTGATCGCCGACTACGAGGAGACACGGCGCGTCGTCGACCGCGAGAACCTCGGCTCACCCCTGGCTCGCCGCGCGCTCATGTCGCCGTACCTGACCGTCTACGGGACCGTCGCCAACCCGGCGCACACCGATCCCACCATCCACCCCAACCACCGGGTCCCGGGCAGCATCTTCTCCGGCGGCCATCCACTGCGCGGCTCCTACGGTCCGCACTCGCTGGGCCGTGTGCTCACCGCACGGGCCTGGCTGTCGACCTGGAGCGGCCTGTCGGCGCGGGCCGAGTGGAAGCATGCCGCGGGGCACCTCGACGTCCCCACGCTGGTGGTCGCCCCGCTGGGCGACACGGATGCCTACCCGGACGAGCAGGAGGAGATCTTCTCCCGCATCCCGGTGGCCGACAAGACGTTCACCACCCTCGACCACGCCCATCACTACCTCTTCCTGCTGCCCAACGCGCCCGTGGACTACAACCCGCGCGACAAGGCCGGAGAGGTCGTCACGAAGTGGCTCGCCGAGCGCGTCAGCGCGTCCTGACCCCGCCGCAGCGCACGAGAAACGCCCCTCTGGAGGCAGAGCAGACATGCCGTACTACCGTTCCGTGGGCCGGGTTCCCCACAAGCGCCACGTCCAATTCCGCAAGCCCGACGGCGGGCTGTACCGCGAAGAACTGATGGGCACCGAGGGCTTCTCCTCCGACTCCGCCCTCCTCTACCACACCCACGCGCCGACGGATGTGGTCGACGTGGGCACGTGGGACATCCCCGGCCAGGAGACCACGCCCAACCACCCACTCAAGCCGCGTCTGGTGCGCACCCGCAAGCTGGACGAGGGCGGCGATGCCGTCAACGGCCGCCGCCTGCTCGCCGCCAACCAGGACGTGCGGGTCAGTTATGTCGCCGCCGATCGGCCCAGCCCGCTGTACCGCAACGCCATGGGCGACGAAATGTACTTCGTCCAGTCCGGCACCGCTCGCGTCGAGACGGTGTTCGGTGTGCTGGACGTCGGCCCGCGCGACTTCGTCATCATGCCCACCTCCACCACACACCGCTGGGTTCCCACCGGCGACAAGCCCGTACGGCTGCTGATAACGGAGTCGACCGGCGGCATCCACCCGCCCAAGCGCTACCTCTCCGCCCGCGGCCAGTTCCTGGAGCACTCCCCCTACTGCGAGCGGGACCTGCGGGCGCCCGCCGAGCCGTACGTCGTGGAGGGCGACAACGTCGACGTGTACGTACGCCACCGCGCCGGCGGCACCCGCTATACCTACGCCCACCACCCCTTCGACGTCGTCGGCTGGGACGGCCATCTCTACCCGTACGCGTTCAACATGGACGACTACGAGCCGATCATCGGCCGCATCCACCAGCCGCCGCCCACCTTCCAGACGTTCGAGGGGCCCGGCTTCGTGATCTGCTCCTTCGTCCCGCACAAGGTGGAGTACCACCCGGACGCAGTCATCGTCCCCTACAACCACGCCAACGTGGACTCGGACGAGCTGATGTACTACGTCGAAGCGGCGGGCGGTTCCCGTGGCGGGCACGGCATCGACGAGGGGGCCATCACCTGGCACCCGGCGGGCTTCATCCACGGCCCGCACACGAACGAGCTGGAGAGGTCCGTCGAGGCCTACAACGCCGGCAAGGTCGACATCAAACGCCTGACGGCCGTCATGATCGACACCTTCCGCCCCCTCGAACTCGGCGAGGGCGCCCTGGCCGTCGAGAACCCCGACTACCTCGCCACCTGGCGCAACGCCTGATCGGGGACTCGTCATGCGCAGCGATCAGGTCACCAGCCAGCTGAACACCCCGCTGACCGCCCCCGCATACCCGATGCCGTCCGGCACCCGGTTCATCGACCGGGAGTACCTCAACATCGTCTACCGCACCGATCCCGAGGCGCTGCGGGCCGTCGTACCCGAACCGCTGGCGGTCGGCGAACCCCTGGTGCGCTTCGAGGTCATGCGCATGGGCGACGTCGGCGGCTTCGGCCCCTACACCGAGGCCGGCATCGCGATTCCGGTGAACTTCGAGGGCGAGCAGGGCGAATACCTGCACGCGATGTACCTGGACAACTTCCCGGCCACGGCGGGCGGCCGCGAGCTGTCCGCCTACCCCAAGGTGCTGGGTTCCCCCCGGCTCTACGTCGACCACGGAGCCCTCGTGGGCACCCTCGACTTCGGGACCCTGCGCGTGGCCACCGCGACCATGGGCTACAAACACTGGCGGCTCGACCCGGACGAGGCACTGCGGCAGATCACCGTGCCGACGTACATGGTGAAGATCGTGCCCGGTTACGACTTCCGGCCCCGGGTCGCCGACCTGGTCCGCACCCAGATCACCGACATCACGGTCAAGGAGGCCTGGACGAGCCCCGCCCGGCTCCAGCTCTTCCACCACGTGCTCGCGCCGCTCGCCGACCTGCCGGTCGTCGAGGTGGTCTCGGCGAGCCACATCCTCACCGACCTGTCGCTGGCTCCGGCGAAGCCGGTCTTCGACTACCTCAATCCCACTGCGACCATGTAGGAGACGATGACCATGTCGTCGGACAGCCCCTCGCCGCATCAGGAGGCAGGCAGCAGCGGACTGTTCGTCCGCCGCGGCGGCCGTACGGACGGACCGGTGCTGGTGCTGCTCCACGGCGGCCTGGGGAACGGGCAGGTGTGGCACGCCGTCGAGGACCTGCTACGGGAACGGTGGCCGGGCGGCTGGCTGGTGCCCGACCTCCCCGGGCACGGTCAGTCCCCTCGGCTGACCCGATACAGCTACGGACGGATGGCGGCCGACGTCGCCGAAGCCGTGAGCGGCCACCTGTCCCAGGGCGTGCCGGTGCACGTCATGGGCCATTCCCTCGGCGGCGTGGTCGCCCTCACACTGGCCAGCGGGTGGTTCGGTATCGACGTGACCACCGTGTGCGCGATGGGTGTGAAACCCGCCTGGTCCGCGGAGGACAAGGCGATGATGGCCGCCGTGGCGGCGGCCCCGGCACCCGTCTTCGCCACCCGGGACGACGCTGTGGGATTCGTGCTGGCTGCGGCCGCGATAAGCGATGTGGTGACCACGGACTCGCCCTTGTGCGACTCGTTGGTCATCGGCGATGGGGACCACTGGGAAGCCGTCACGGACCTCTCCGTCCTGTCCGTCGGTGCCGCGGATCTGCCTGGGATGATCGCGGCCTGTCGCGCACAGGAGGTCGTACTCGCCGCCGGCGAACACGATCCGGTCTGTCCGCCGGCCGAGCTGGCGAAGGCATTTCCCACGGTCACCGTGCTCGCCGGAGCAAGCCACTATCCCCACCTCCAGACCCCGGAGGCGGTCTGGCCGCTGCTCGACCACGTGGAGCGAAGCGCTCCTTGGCCAGACACATCCCGGCCGGGTACCGGGCCTCTCCATCCCGGGCCCGATGACGGCAGCCCCGTTTTCCCATCCCACTTCTGAGGAGCATTCATGTCCAGTCACCGGATCGGCCTGCTCGTGCCGAGTTCGAACACCACCATGGAGACCGAGATCCCCGAGATCCTCCGTCGGCAGAGCGCGCTGACGGGCGATCAGTTCACCTTCCACGCCAGCCGCATGCGCATGAAGACCGTGGAGAAGAGCGAGCTGGCGGCCATGAACGCCGATGCGGGCCGTGCGGCGGTCGAACTCGCCGACGCCCAGGTCGAGGTGATGGCGTACGCGTGCCTCGTCGCGATCATGTCCCAGGGCAATGGCGTGCACCGGGGCATCGAAGCCGACCTGACCCGCACCGCTGCCGAGAACGGATGCGCGGTGGACGTGCTCTCCAGTGCCGGCGCGCTGGTGGAGGGGCTGCACCACCTGGGCGCTCGGAAGGTCTCCATCGTCACTCCCTACATGAAGCCGCTGACCCGCCTGGTCGCCGAGTACATCGAGTCCGAGGGCGTGGAGGTCCAGGACTCGATCAGCCTCGAGGTCGACGACAATCTCGCCGTCGGCCGCCTCGACCCGTCCCGGCTGCCCGACATCGCCGCCGGGCTGGACACTCGCGGCGTCGACGCCGTCGTGCTCTCGGCGTGTGTGCAGATGCCGTCCCTGCCGGCCATCCCGGCCGCCGAGAAGCGCCTCGGCCTGCCGATCGTCACCGCGGCTGCGGCCACGTCCTGGAAGGTCCTGCGCACGCTCGGTCTGGAAACCGTCGCCGACGGCGCCGGCGCCCTGTTCCGCAAGGACTGACCGCAGGACCCCGGGCTTTGCGCCCCGGTTCGCCCGCCCCGCCGGGGCAAAAGCCCCATTCCCTCCGATCATCGTAAGGAATGCTGCCATGTCTCCCATCCCGCTGGAAACGACGATCAACGGTCCCGTGGACCGGGTCTTCGACATCGTCACCCAGGTCCGTTTCTGGCCCCAGTGGCACGTCCTCACCAGGGCCGTCACCGGAACAATCGAGCGGCCGTTCCTGCCGGGTGACGAGTTCACCGAGTTCATCCGGACGGCCGAAGGCACGCTGGAGCTCGCCTGGAAGGTGGTGGAGCACGAGCGCCCCCGGCGCGTGACGATTCAGCCCATCGGTCGGCCCGGCTTCATCTCGTACACCTTCGAGGAAGTCGCCGACGGAACGCTCTTCCGCCGTGTCGTCGACGGCGGAGGGCAGACCGCGAGCGGGACGGTGACATCCGACACCGAGTCCCGCTCCGTGGCCAACCTCAAGGCTTTCGCCGAGGACATCCTCGCGCGCGAGAAGAAGGGCGCGACCTACCCTTAGTCCGGGCACGGCCCCGGAAGTCGCACGGCTCCGTTGCCGCAAACCTGAGAGCCGTTATCGAAGGGCGTCCGGGGTCACCCGGACGCCTTGCCGTTTCCGCCCGCGAGCACACCATGGACCAGACCATGCCCCACTCCCCCCAACCAACTTCGAGCCCCGGCGCCACGATCCTGGCCAACCCCCTCGCCAACAAGGGCACAGCCTTCACCCGGAGCGAACGCTCCGAACTCGGTCTCGACGGGCTGCTGCCCCCCGCGGTGGAGACCCTGGACGAGCAGGTCGCCCGTGCCTACGAGGCGTTCCGAGGCTACGACAAGCCGCTCAACCGGCACATCTACCTGCGACAGCTGCAGGACACCAATGAGGTGCTCTTCCACCGTCTGGTCACCGACCACCTCGAGGAGCTGCTGCCCGTCGTCTACACACCGACGGTGGGCGAAGCCTGCCAACGCTTCAGCGAGATCTACCGGCGGCCACGTGGCCTGTTCCTGACCTGGGAGGACCGGCACCGCTTCGGGGAGATCCTGCGCAACCGCCCTCACCGGGACCAGGACGTGGACGTCATCGTCGTCACCGACGGGCAGCGCATCCTCGGCCTGGGCGACCAGGGCGTCGGCGGGATGGGCATCCCGATCGGCAAGCTGAGCCTCTACACGGCGATCGGCGGCATCCATCCCGCCCGTACCCTGCCGGTCCTGCTCGACGTCGGTACCGACAACGAGGAACTGCTCGACAATCCGCGCTACCTGGGCCGGCGGGCACGCCGACTGACCGGCGCCGAGTACGACGAAATGGTGGAGGCCTTCGTCTCGGCGGTCGAGACAGAACTGCCGGGTTCACTGCTGCAGTGGGAGGACTTCGCCACCGCCCATGCGCGCCCGATCCTCACGCGTTACCGGGACCGGCTGCTGACCTTCAACGACGACATCCAGGGCACCGCGGCCGTCGCCCTCGGCGCACTGTCCACCGCGGCCGACGTGGCCGGCACCCCACTGTCCGAACAGCGCCTGGTGCTCCTGGGCGCGGGGTCGGCCGCCATCGGAGTCGCCGACATGATCCGTACGGCAATGATCGAGGAAGGCCTGACGGAGGCCGAGGCCGCGGCCCACTTCTGGATCGTGGACGTCAACGGCCTGCTGGTGCGCTCACGCACCGATCTGACGGAGGAGCAGCGGGTCTACGCACGTGAGGACAGCGAGGTGACCGACTGGGCCAGTACAAGCCTCGCCGAAGTGGTGCGCCGCGTCGCGCCGACGGCGCTCATCGGGCTGTCGACCGCCCACGGCGCGTTCACCGAGGAGATCGTCCGGCAGATGGCCTCCGCTTGCGCGCGGCCCGTCATCTTTCCGCTCTCCAACCCCACCTCGCACGCCGAGGCCGACCCGGCGGACCTCACTCGCTGGACCGACGGCCGAGCGCTGATCGCCACCGGCTCGCCCTTCCCGCCGTTGACGGTGGACGGGCGGGAGGTGCCGGTGGCGCAGTCGAACAATGTGTACGTCTTCCCCGCCATAGGGCTCGCAGTGACCGCGAGCCAGGCCACGCGCGTCACCGACCGCATGCTCGTGGCCGCTGCCCACGCCGTCGCGCAGTGCGCCGTTCGGTCGGCGGACGGCGCCGACGGGCCCGTGCCGCTGTTGCCGCCCCTGAGCGGGATGCCGGAGGCCGCTCGCGAGATCGCTCTGGCCGCGGCGCTCGCCGCCGTCGAGGACCAGGTCGCCCCGAAGGCGTCGGAGGACGCGCTGCGCGAGGCGATCGCGGCGGCGCAGTGGACGCCCCGCTACGAGGTCTAGGCACATACTGTGCGGCCCCGCCGGTACGTACCGGCGGGGCCGCACAGTATGTGCCTGGGTACTTCAGGAATCAACGCCGCTGACTCCTACGAGGAGGTACCGGACACCTGAGAGCTGTCCATGTAGATGCGGATGTCCGCCACCTCGTCACCCCGCCATCGAAAGACCGTCACGACGGGAACAGGTCGAGGCGAGTGGGTCTCGTGCCGGTACGTCACCACGGCTTCCGCGATCACGACGCCGGGCTCGGGCTCCCAAAGGCCCACGATGTCGTGCCGCATGGAGAGCAGGCCCTGGGCGGCCCTCATCCGTTCGACGGCCCGGCGGATCTCGTCCCGGCCTGTCATGGTCGTCAGGCCACGCGTCATCCTGACATCCGGGGCCAGGCCCCGGACGAAGGCGTCGGTGTCCAGTGCGGAAGCCGATGCGTCATAGTGCCGCAGCACCCATTGCACGCGGTCCATTGCTCCTCCGTTCCAGCAAGACGTGGTCCGCCGGCCTGTCGGCCACGAGGGCCGCAGACCGGCGGACGCTTCCGGGCCTGTCGCGCCTGCCGGCGCCGTCAGGCGGTGGCTGCCCTGAGGACGACCTCCGCCACGGCGAGCAGCGCGAGCACAAGGGCAGGGGCCATCGCCTTGCCCGGGTCCTTGGCCCTGACGTGCGCGCCCACAGCGCCGACCATCATCAGGGTGAGGCCGGCGGCGGCCGCGACACCCAGCCACGACACCCACAGACCGATGACGACGCCGACGACGCCGAGTACTTCGAGTACCCCGACCAGGCGGTAGAGCGTGTGTGGTACGTGAAGGTGGTCGGCCTGCTCCAGGGCCTTGGCTTGGCCTGTGGCCTTCTGTGCGCCTGCGGCGAGGAAGGCCAGCGCCAGCAGGGCGGCG
>NZ_MUNE01000185.1 GCF_002154605.1 Streptomyces milbemycinicus
AGCAGCCGGCGGTCCCGCGGTCGGTCCGGGCCCCGCCCCCATCCCGTCGCTCGTCTCATCAGGCATTGGTGACGCCGTGCGTGGCACGAGGACACCTCCACGGGACACGACAACGTGACACCGCGGGACCGCCGGCTGCTGGCACACCGACGAAATTGCCGGTCGGACCCGTTAAGCGGACGCTGCGGGATCGGTCCGAGCCGAGCGGACGCAGCGTTGACTCCCACCTCCGACATAACCGGGCATATGGCGTCCGGCAACGATAAAAAGGGCTGGCTGAGCAGAAGCTATGAGCGGCACAAAGGGCATGTCGGCGAACGGGCACAGACCACGCACTGCCAGCCCGTGGGCAGCGCTGGCCGCCCTGTCTCTGGGACTGTTCATGATCGTGGTGGACACTTCGATCGTGTCCGTGGCGGTACCGACCATGGTGCGCAGCCTCAACACCGGTCTCAACGCGGTGGTGTGGGTCACCAGCGTCTACCTGCTCATGTATGCCGTCCCCATGCTGTTCACCAGCCGACTCGGTGACCGCTACGGCCCCAAGCGGGTGTTTGTCGCCGGGCTGGCTGTGTTCACCGGTGCCTCCCTGTGCGCCGGACTGTCCGCGAGCGTGGAGACGCTGATCGCTTCACGAGCGGCGCAGGGCCTGGGAGCGGCACTGCTGACCCCGCAGACTCTGACACTCATCACGCACTTGTTCCCAGGTGGCGACCGCGGCCGGGCGATGGGCGTCCTCGGCGGGGCCTCCGGCCTGGCCACCGTCACCGGCCCACTGCTCGGCGGAGTCCTGGTGGACGGCCTCGGCTGGCAGTGGATCTTCTATGTCAACGTCGTGGTCGGCGTCGCGACCTCGGCCCTGAGCCTGCTGGTCATACCGGACTGGCGCCCGGGGCACACACATCGGTTCGACATGGCCGGCATCCTGCTCTCCGGCGCCGGACTCTTCCTGATCGTGTTCGGCATCCAGAACGGCCAGACATACGACTGGGGCGAACTCCTCGGACCGATTACGGTGTTCCACGTCATCGCGGTCGGCGTGGCCCTACTCGTTGCCTTCGTGATCTGGCAACGCGTCAACCGGAATGAGCCGCTGGTGCCCCTGCGCACCTTCGCCGACCGCAACTTCTCCATGGGTGCCCTGACCACCGCGGCCCTCGGCTTCACGCTGACCGGCATGTTCCTTCCACTGGTCATCTACCTGCAATCCGCGCTCGGCCTGTCACCGACCGATGCCGGGCTGGTCACCGCGCCGATGGCCCTGGTGTCCGGTCTCATGGGCCCGTTCATCGGCCGTCTGTCGGACCGCGTCAGCGGCAAATACCTGGTGATGTCCGGTCTGCTGGGCATGGCACTGGGCCTGGGCATCATCGCCCTCCAGGCCGAGGCGGAGCTTCCGCCCTGGCAGCTCACTCCCGGGCTGCTGGTGTGCGGGCTCGGCATGGGATTCGTCCTCGTCCCAGTGAACAACGTCGCAATGGGCACCGTACCCGCTGAACTCCGAGGAGCCGCCTCGGGCATCTTCTTCACCGCCCGCCAGTTGGGCGCGGTTCTCGGTAGCGCCACAATCGGAGTCCTGCTGCAGATGCGCATCGTGACGGCGACGGCCAACGCGGCGGACACAGCGTCTGCACATCTGCCCGCCCGCTACCGTCGGGACTTCCTGGAGTACATGCGGGACACACCCAGTCAGGCGGCGGGCGCTCCCGGCACGGAAACGTCCTTGGCCCTGCCTGGACACCTGGCCCGCCAGGGTCAGCAACTCGCCGAACAGGCCGTCCGGAACGGGCTGACCCAGGCGGCGAAGGAGACCCTGATCCCGCTGATCGCGGTCCTTCTCCTGGGCACACTGGCCGGCGCTGCGATGCGCCGCACCAAACCGGTGTCAGGCCCTCCGGGGCCTGCCGACTACTCCACTCCCCTCTCCACGACCAGGAAAGGCTCTCCATGACCTCCCTCACCACCAGCAGCCCGCGCGTCGCCGTCGTAACCGGCGCCAACAAAGGCGTCGGACGTGCTATCGCCCAGCAGCTCGCCGACCTCGGTATGACGGTCTATCTCGGCGCTCGGGATGAGGAACGCGGCCGGGCCGCCGAGAGTGAACTGCGAGCAGGCGGCCGTGACGTGCGTTTCCTGCGACTCGACGTCACCGACGGCGCCGCAGTCTGTCTTTGGGGAGGTGGTGCAGCAGGCCGGCGAGGATGGCACGGTCGCTGTCGGTGAGGGTCGGCTTGCCGACCTGGCGCTGCAGGACCAGCAGCTGGTGCCGGAGTACGAGGATCTCGACGTCCTTCTCTTTGTCGCTCATCGGCAGGAGGCGTAGGAACGCCAGGGCATTGGTCGCGGCTAGGTAGGCCAGACGCAGCAGCACGGCACATCATGATGCCGCCGGTGCGTTGGACAGGAGAAGACGCCTGGGCCAGCTCATGCAGAGCCGAAGATTACTGATCAAGCCCCCCACCTGCATGGATGATTTTTCGGCACCCGCACAGTCGCAGCAGCACGGTCGATCATCTTGCCGCGGCGAGCGCCAGCCTCGCGAGAGCGCCCGTTCACGCGACTTTGCCAGTCGACCTCCGGTACACCGCGCGCACCGCTTCCCACCAGGGCGGATGGGTTTTTTCGGCAGGGGCAAGGACATGGTCAAGGGACGCAAGCGCCAACGCTCCAGCAAGCTCGAGCCGTTCAGGCCCGTATCCGTCCGCTGATCTGACGGCGCAGCACCGCGTACTCGTGCCGCAACACGAGCAACTTCGCATCCTTCGCCGCCTCGCTGCGCAGCCCTACCCGGGGGATGGACAGCAGTTTGCGGACGACCTTGTACGCCAGTGAGACGGTCACGCGGACATGCTGCCAGCCGGGATCCGGCCTCAGCCGTCACCTGAAACGATGACTTTCCGAGCCCGACAGGCGACCTCATGGCGCAGGGCGAGGATCTCGGCCTTGTTCGTGGCGGAGGAGCGGCCCAGCAGTGCCAGCCGGCTCAGCGGTGTGTGGTGGAAGCCGGCCCGGCCGACGACCATACTGTCGGCGAGCACTGTTGGCCGCCTGACGAATTTACTGACGCGGAGTGGCGTTGTGGAGGATCCCCGAGAATTCCTGCTCTCCGATGCCGGGTTGACCGGTTACCGGCTGGCCCATCCCGGCACGAGTCTGGGGATCGGGGCGGCGCTGGTGTGCGAGGGACCGGCTCCCGCCCCGGAGGTGGTGAAACGGGAACTGCGCCGGGTGCTCTCGGCCTATCCTGGATTGGGCGGCACCTGCACGGTGGACGCCTGCACGGACCACCTGGCCGCGTCCGATACCGAAGCGCACGATCTGGGTGCGGTGGTCGACACGGTGACAAGCCGTCCGCTGCCGGCCGACGGGTGGGCGTGCACGATCGCCGAGGGATTGCCCCACGGTCGGTTCGCCGTGGTCTGGCGGGCCGATCACGTCTTACTCGACGGCGCGGGCGTGGCTGCTGTTCTTGCGGAGCTGTGCCGTCCGCAAGCGGTTGTACCGGCGCGGCGGTTCTCGTCGGCCGCGGCACGGGAAGGCCGTGGGGCGGCTCTGTGGTCGACGGTGCCCGACCTGCTAAGAGCGGTACGGGCTACGGGTGTGCCGCTGCTGGGGCTGCGCACGAAGGCCGACCGCCTGCTGCCTGACGCTGCCGGCGCGCCAGGGCCGCTGCGGCACGCCTTCGCAGAAACGGATGTGGAACTGCTGCGCGGAATCGGTCGACGCCACGGCGCGACGATCAACGACGTTCACCTTGCCGCGCTGTCCGGAGCGCTGCGCGGCTGGGTATCGGAGCATCAGGATCCCGACGGGCTGCGAGCGGTGCGGGCTCTGTCGCCAGTCAACATCCGCAAGTCGGTTGAGGAGGGTGTGCTGCGCAATCGTCACATCCCGGTGAGTGTCACCCTGCCGCTCGACATCGCCGACCCGGTGGAGCGACTGGTCCGGGTGCGGGCCCGGACCAGGCGGCTGGCGAGGTCGCTGCGGCATCCGATGGTGCATACGGTGTTCTCGGCGTTGCCGCGGTCTGTAGGGCCATGGTGCATGGAACGCTACTTCAGCCCGCGCCGGAGCACTCTTCTCGTGAGCAACGTTCCTGGCCCGCCCTACGGATTGACACTGGCCGGAGCACGCGTGCTGGGAGTCCGCCCACTGAACTTCCTGCCCGCCGGACACCAACTGTCCGTGGCTCTGGTCACATTGGAGCGTCGGGCATACGTGGGATTTGCGGGTCTTCGTTCACTGCCCGGTCTGGCCGGCCTGCCGTGCCGGTGGTCGCGTGAGCTGGAGGCGCTTGAGGCCGTCTGATCCGCGGGGTGGGCCACCCTCATGCCTGTGCCTCAGATGGTGACGGAGGCGGAGGCGCACCCGAGTGCCCTGGCGAGGTACGGTCCGTCGACGGGCTGCGGATCGGGCAGGTCGGGCACGTCGCGCAGCAGGTTGGTGCGGTCGTAGGTGCGGTGCTGCGAGGAGAAGGTCAGCAGGTCACCGACGTGCTGGGTGAAGAGGCGTTCGTACATATTCGGCGCGGTGACGGTCGGCTGCACGGTCAGGGTGATCCCGGGGTAGAGCGCTTCGAACGCGTACGTGGCGGCTTCGAATCCGGTCTTGAGCGGGTTGGTGATGTGGAGGGTGCGTACTCCGCTGTCCGCGCGTACCCGGGCGGCGCGGACGGCGGCGTGAGCCGCGTAGTCGGCGCAGAGCATGTTGATGCCGCCTTCGGGGTCGCCCTGGATACGGAGGTGCATGCCGCTGCCGTGGGCGTCTCCGCCGGCGAGCAGGCGGGCCACGGTCGCGTCCTCGCCGGCCTTGTTGCGCAGGGCCGTGTTGATAAGTCCGGCCAGGATGCCCAAGGACTGCTGCGGCAGGCCTTCGGGGACGGGCCGGTCGGTGACCAGCAGGCTCGGACGCAGGATGGTGGCGGTGCGGCCGGTGCGGGCGGCCCAGGCGTGGACCATGCGTTCGGCGGTGTACTTGGTCTCCTCGTAGTAGGTCTGAAACCCGTGTTCCTCGGTCAGCTCGCTCTCCATCACGTGTCCCGCGGTGCGGGATCCGGCCACGTAGGCGGTGCTCACGTGCACCAGGTGCGCCGCGGGCGTCCCGGTGAGGAGTTCCAGGACGCGGCGGGTGCCGACGACGTTGGCCTTGAACAAGGGGCTCGGGTCGCCCTGCAGCGAAAGGAGAGCGGCACAGTGCCACAACGCGGTGCAGTCCGTGGCGAGAGCAGCGCGTTCGCGAGAGCTCAGGCCGAGGTCGGGCTCGGTGAGGTCTGTGGTCACGTACCGCAGCCGGTTCCGTGCATCGGCACCGGGCGATGCGCCGTTCAGCCAGGTGAGAGCGGCTTCGATACGAGCGCGCAAGGTGTCGGGGGCATGCCGCCCCAGGACGACGACGGGCTCGTCGGAGTCTTCGGTCAGCAGTTCGCGCAAGATCCGGCTTCCCAGGAAACCGGTCGCGCCGGTGAACAGCACAGCCATGGCAGGCTCCCGAATGAGAGTGGGACCGGTGCGCCGGCGGGGGGGACCGGCATGCGGCGGGGCAGACCGAAGGATCCGGCGCAGCGCTCACCTTGTCCTATATACGAGCGGCCGGTGGACTCCTTCCTGCAAATATCACTTGAAAGGATGAACATCTCTCCGGGGTAATCACATTCGTCGCCCCAGATGAAACTCTGCGTGAGCACAGTAGTTGGTGAGGAATCTCGTCGAACACGTACAGCCCACGTCGCAACGCTGCGCGAGGGCGAGGACGGTGGTCCGGGGACGCACTCCCGCGGTGGCCTCCGTCGAACGGAGAGGAACCGCAGGCGATGAACGGAACCGACTCCGCCGGGCAGAGCATCGCCGTCGTCGGGGCGGCACTGCGCCTGCCGGGCGGCATCAGCAGCCTGAACGGGCTGTGGGACGTGCTGTTGCAAGGACAGGACATGATCGGTCCTGTGCCGGGCGATCGGTTCGAGGCGGCCCGCTTCGTGGACACCTCGATGCCGCGTCGGGGCAAGAGCTACACCGGTGTGGGCGGATTCCTCGACGACATCAGCGCGTTCGACGCCGCGTACTTCGGGATCTCCCCGAAGGAAGCCGCCCACATGGACCCGCAGCACCGGCTGCTGCTGGAGCTGACCGCAGAGGCCCTGGACGACGCCGCGATCGACCCTGCGCGCCTGGGCGGTTCCGACACCGCGGTGTACGTCGGCATCTCGGACGCCTCGTACGGCGCCTTGCAGATGTCCTCGCTGCGCACCGTCGGCCCCTACACCATGGCGGGCGCGGCCTCTTCGATCGCGGCGAACCGGATCTCGTACACCTTCGACCTGCGCGGTCCCAGCATGGCGATCGACACCGCGTGCTCGTCCTCACTGGTCGCTCTCGACCACGCGTGCCGGACGCTGCAGGAGGGGACCAGCCGGGTTGCGGTGTGCGGAGGGGCCAATGTGCTGCTCAGCCCGTTCCACTACGTCGGCTTCTCCCAGGCGGCGATGCTGTCGCGGGCGGGCAGGTGCGCGTCGTTCTCCGCCGAGGCCGACGGGTTCGTGCGTGCCGAGGGCGGCGGCGTGGTTCTGCTCAAACGCCTGACCGATGCCCTGGCCGACGGCGACCGCGTACACGGGGTGATTCTGGGCACCGGTGCCAACAGTGACGGCCGGACCATGGGCATGTCGCTGCCCAGTGCCGAGGCGCAGGAGGACCTGCTGCGCCGGGTGTACGCGCAGGCCGGGGTACACCCGGACGAGCTGGTGTACTTCGAGGCGCATGGCACGGGTACACCGGTGGGTGATCCGCTGGAGGCCCAGGCCATCGGGCGGGCCCTGGGCATCCGTCGCATCACCGGTGACCTGCCGATCGGTTCGGTGAAGTCGAACCTCGGTCACCTGGAGCCCGCCTCGGGCATGGCGGGGCTGTTCAAGGCGCTCCTGGTGCTCAGGCACGGCCTCGCCCCCGCGTCGCTGCACGCCGAACCTCCGCACCCGGACATCGACTTCGCGGGGCTGGGCCTGAACGTGACGTCCCGGAACCAGCCTGTGGTCCGTGTCGACCGTCCCGTGGTGGGGGTCAACTCCTTCGGCTTCGGCGGTGCGAACGCGCACACCGTCCTGGGCTGCGCGCCACCGTCCCCGCAGGCCCCATCGGTCACGGCGGCCGAGGACGGACTGCCGGTGCTGGTCTCGGCCCGCACGGAACAGGCACTGGTCCAGGCCACTGCCATGATGGCCGACCATCTGGCGTCCATGGCGCCGGAGCAGTTCTACGACCTCGCCCACACCTGTTGTCTACGCCGCGGGCGGCACGAGCACCGGGCCGTGGTGATGGCACGCACCCCGCAGGAGGCGGCACAGGAGTTCGCCGCCCTCTCCCGATCCGGCGACCCGGACGCCGCTCGGCAGGACCACGCGGTGGGTGGCGAGCCGGAACCGACGACCGAGTGCCGCGGCGCACAGCCCCCGATCGGGTCCTTTCGCCCCGCCGGCGCCACCGCCCGGGTGGCGGCCGGTGGCCGGGTGGCGTTCGTGTTCTCCGGAAACGGATCGCAGTGGGCGGGCATGGGGGCCGATCTCTTCGCCCACCACCCCGACTTCCGGCAGGAGATCGAACGGGTGGACGCGGCTCTGGCACCGCACCTGGACTGGTCGATGGCCGAGGTCTTCGCCACCCCACCGGAAGCGTGGCGGCTGGCCGAGACCGAGACCGCGCAACCGATGCTGTTCGCGGTGCAGGCCGGACTGACCGCCGTACTGCGCGGTCAGGGCATCGAACCGGCGATGGTGGTCGGGCACAGCGTGGGCGAGGTTGCGGCTGCATACTGCAGCGGTGCTTACACCCTCGCACAGGCGGCCAGAGTGGTGGCGGCACGCAGCCGTGCGCAGGGCCGCACTGCCGGCCGGGGCCGGATGGCGGCGATCGGCCTGCCGGCCGAGCAGGCGTTGGCGGAACTCGCGCGCCAGAGCGGTCCGTTGGAGCTCGCAGGCGTCAACAGTCCGCAGGATGTCACGGTGGCGGGCGAGTCCGCCGCGCTGGCCGCGTTCGAGAGTGAGCTTCGCGGACGTGGTGTCTTCTGCCGGGACCTCGGACTCGACTATGCCTTCCACAGCAAGGCCATGGACGACCTGCGGGAGGAGCTCACCACGACACTGGCTGACCTCGCGCCCGGTCCCGTCGCTGTCCCGTTCTACTCCACCGTCACAGGCCAACGCGTCAGGGGCGCCGACTTGGACGCCGACTACTGGTGGCAGAACGTGCGCCTGCCCGTGCGGTTCGACGCCGCGATTCGGCGTGTCGTCGACGACGGAGCCGGGCTGCTGGTGGAGATCGGCCCTCACCCCGTCCTGCGCACCTACCTGCGCCGGATCGCCGCCACCCGTCCCACGCTGACCACCGTGGTGCTGCCTACCCTGCGCCGAGCTCAAGACGGCCCGCAGGCCGTCGCCACCACGCTGGCCTCCTCCATCGCGGCGGGCGCGGTCATCGACTGGAGGCGGTACTTCCCGCACCCCGGGAGGGTTACCGACCTGCCCGCCTACCCATGGCAGCGGGAGCGGCACTGGAGCGGCACCGCCCAATCGTGGATCAACTCCAGCGGCAACGGCCTGCTACAGCACCCGCTACTGGGCGAGCGGCTGCCCGCCCCGGTACCGGTGTGGGAGGGGGCTATCGAGCCGACACTCGTCCCCTGGCTCGCCGACCACCGCATCAGCGGATCGGTCATCATGCCGGCCACAGGCTACGTCGAGATGGCCCTGGCCGCCGGCCGTACCGTCCTCGGCAGGTCGGTCGAAGTCGAGCACCTCGACATCAGCAATGCTCTGGTCATCCCCTGGGCGGACGCGAGCGCCATACGCACCCAGGTCTCGCTCAACCCGGACGACGGCACACTGCTGATCACCAGTATCGGTGAGCACAGCGAGGAGCCCCGCCCGCACGCGCGGGCGCGGGTCCGCGCACAACTGCGTCCGCGCCCGGCGCCGCTGGACCTCAACGCGCTGAAAAAGCGCTGCGCGGCCCGTGTCACGGCGGACGCGTTCTACGAGTCCTGCGCCAAGGCCGGTCTGGTCTACGGACCCACCTTCCAGGTGCTGCGCAACATCTGGACCGGTGAGGGCACCGCGGTGGCCTCCTACTGTCACGAGGCCCCGGAAACCGCGTACACCGCACATCCCGCGTTGCTCGACGCCGCGTTGCAGACCGGCGTGGCACTGCTGGTCCAGCGCCTGCTCGACGGGCATGCCTATCTGCCTTCGGCCATCACGGCGGTCAGGGTCTGGGGAGAGCTGACGGAAACCGGCCACATGTGGGTACGCGAACGCCTGCGCTCCCATGACGAGGTCTGCTGGGACATCGTCATCACGGACGACCAAGGCCAGGTGACGGCCCAACTCGACGGCTGTCTCCTCAACCGGCTCACAGCCGGTCATGGCACGCCGACCACCGTCCATGAGACCGTTCTTCGAGCCGCGCCGTACCCCGATGTACCATGCGCGCCATCGCCCCTGCCGCCCCCGGAGGACGTCGTCGCCGCGACAAGCGAGCGGATCGACGAGGTACGCACCGCCTGGCGGCACATGCGTTATCCGCACTTCGCCGGCCTGTTCAAACGCATCGCGGCATGCCATGCCGCATCTGCCGTCGCCGGTCTGCTCACCGATCCGGCGGCGCCGTTCACGATGGATGACCTGGTGACGACGGGAATGGCCGCCCGGCACCGCGGATTGATGGACGTGCTCGCCACACTGATGGAACGGCACGGCCACCTGGCCGTTGAACCCGACGGCCGGTGGCGGTTGACGCCGCAGACGGACCGAGCGGACGAGCTGATGCGGGAGGCGGCCACCCGCACACCCGCGTTCGTCCACCAGCTGGCTCTCGCCGCCCACCAAGGCCGCCACCTCGGGGCACTGCTGCGCGGCGAAGCACCTGCGGGCACGGCCGCGGAACCCACCGCCAACCTGCTCGAGCAGTACCAGGAAGCAGCACCTGCCCACCGGTTCCACAACCGACTCGTCCAAAGCCTGGTCGGCGAGGCCATTCGCGATTGGCCCGCCGACCGCACGCTGCGCGTCCTCGAGATCGGCGCGGCGAGCGGTGGTGTCACCGCGGCACTACTGCCTATGCTGCCGCCGGAACGTACCCGCTACACCTTCACCGACCCGTCCGCAGCCTCCCTGGCGCGCGCCCGCAGCCGCTTCTCGCCGTACGACTTCATCGACTACCGCACCCTCGGTCTGGACGCCGATCCAGCGGAACAGGGCTTCACACATCACGGCTACGACATCGTGATCGCGGCCAACTCCCTCCGCGGCACCGCGGACCTGCAAGCCGCCGTGCGCCGGGTCGCTCTTCTGCTCGCTCCCGGCGGACACCTGCTCGGCATCGAATGCCACGATCCCGAGATGCTCGCGCCGATTGTCGGCACGCTCGGCGGATTTCCCGCCCGCACCGACACCGAACCTCCGCAGGACTGCATCCTGACGCCCCACGAGTCGTGGGCCGGACTACTGAAGGAATGCGGCTTCACCGAGGTCGTCCGCTCGGGAGCGGACAGCGAGCCGGCGTTCACCGACCACTCGATGTTCCTCGCCTCCACTCCCCGCGAGCCGGTGCCGCAGCCCGGGCTGCCGGATGCCACGGCCGGGACCTCGTTCCTGGTGGTCACCGAGGCGGAAGGCGAACAGCCCCTGGCACGAGCCGTCGCCGACGCGCTGACGGAGCGCGGCAGCCGCGCCCGCCTCGTTCCGGGGGAGGCCGAGGCGCGCGATGAGAACCACCTCCTGTGCGCCAACGACCTGGCCGGCACGGACCTGGCCGTCGTCCTCCTGCTGGCCGACGCCGGTGAAGCACGTGCGGACGTCCTGGTGGCGCAGGCGGCCCGGCGAGCCGATCTGCTGCGGTCGATCGCCGCGGAGTGCGCTCGCCTTCCACGGGGCTCCCGTGCCGCGCTGTGGCTGGTAACCCGGCCCAGCGGCGCTCTGCCGGACCCTGCAGGGATCACCCATCCCGGGGACGCCGCGATGTGGGCCGTGATGCGCTGTCTGGCCAACGAGCAACCGGAGCTGACCGGCCGCCGCGTCAGCCTGGCGCGGTCTCACGACCCGGCCGCTGACGCCCTCCGACTCACCAGGGAACTTCTGTTCGCCGACGGTGAAGACGAGATCGTCCTCACCGTGGCCGACCGATTCGTCCCCCGTGAGCAGCCGCTCTCCGTCCCGCGGCACGGTGCAGGCACGGGCCCCTTCGCCCTTCGGGTGCACCATCCGGGGCTGAGCTACCGACTCGTCTGGGAGGAGATGGCAAGCCCGCAGCCCGGCCCCGGGCAGGTGGCCATCGACGTGCGTGCCGTCGGGCTGAACTACCGCGACGTGATGCAGGCCGTCGGGCTGCTGCCCGCCGAAGCGCGGGAGGACGTTCCGCGCGAAGTGGACCTGGGCCTGGAGTGCTCGGGAGTGGTGAGCGCCTGCGGGCCGGGTGTCACTGTCTTCGCACCCGGTGACCGCGTCGCCGGCATGGTCCGCGCCTCCATGGGGTCGAGTACCGTCACCATGGCACGTAGCATCCGCCGGATACCCGACCACATGTCGTTCGCCGAAGCCGCGACTGCTCCCACCGCCTTCAGCACCATCCACTACAGTCTGTCGCACCTGGCTCGCGTGCAGCCCGGCGAAACCGTGCTGGTCCACGGTGCCGCCGGAGGCGTCGGCCTGGCCGCCCTGCAGTACGCTCGCGCACACGGCGCCGAGGTGATCGCCACCGCGGGCAGCGACGTCAAGCGCGACTTCCTGCGCGGCCTCGGAGTCCGGCACGTCCTGGACTCCCGCTCGATGGACTACGTGAACGAGGTCCGGGAGATCACCCGGGACCAGGGGGTCGATGTCGTCCTCAACTCCCTCGCCGGTGAGGGGATCACACGAGGAGTCGAACTCCTGCGGCCGGGCGGGCGCTTCATCGAACTCGGCAAGCGCGACATGTACGAAGGCAAACCGCTGACGCTGCGCCCCTTCCTGAACAACATCGCCTTCTACGGCGTGGACCTGACCTCCATGGACGATCCTCGCCTGGTCGGACCGCTGGAGGTGGCTGCGGACGCGATCGCCGGTAGCGGCGTCTACCACCCGTTGCCGTACACGGTCTTCCCGGCCGCGAGGGTCGAGGACGCCTTCCGGCTGATGCAGCATTCCCGACACATCGGCAAGGTCGTCATCACGTTCGACGCTCTGGACGAGTCTCCGAACGTCGTACCACTGCCACGTGCTCTCCGTCTGGACCCGGAGGGGACCTACCTCGTAACAGGTGGCAACAGTGGTTTCGGCGCGGCGACCGCAGCCTGGCTCGCCGACCAAGGGGCCCGGCACCTGGCCCTGGTCAGCCGCCGAGGCGCCGACGCGCCCGAAGCCGCCGACGCGCTGAGCGCCGTGGCGGACCGCGGGGCCGATGCCGTTGCACTGGCCGTGGACGTCACGGACGTGGATGCGATGCGTGCCCTCATTGACAGCATCGACGCCGGCGGTCACCCTCTGCGCGGCATCGTCCACTGCGCCATGCACCTGGACGACGCACCGCTCTCGGAGCTGACCCACGACCGTTTCGCGGCGGTGCTCGCCGCCAAGATGGGCGGAGCAGCCATCCTCGACACCCTGACTCAAGGACGGAACCTCGACCTGTTCCTGCTGTACTCGTCCACCACCGCCATGATCGGCAATTTCAAGCAGAGTTCCTACGCCGCGGCGAACCTGTATCTCGAAGCGCTGGCCAGACAACGTCGTCAGCGTGGGGAGAGCGGCGTGGCCATCGCCTGGGGAGCCATCGGCGAGACCGGCTACGCCGCCCGCAATGACCTCCTCTCATCCTTCCAGGCGCTTGGCATCGAACCGCTGGCGCCCCACGCCGCCTTCGCCACCATGGAACACCTGTTGGCCGATGGGAACCGGGCCGCGGAGGTCGCGGGTATCACATGCTGCAACTGGACCCGCACCGGGGCCCTTCTGCCCCTGCTGTCCAGCGCGCGGCTGACTGACCTCGTGCCCGCCCACACCGATGAGGGTGATCTCAGTCGGGAAGAACTCCTGCGCACCATCAGCCTGATGACCAGCGAGGAGGCGCTCGACTCCCTCACCGAGCAGCTCACCAGGCTACTCGGTGAGGCCCTGGGCCTCGATCCGGACCAGCTCGACCCGCATCGCCGTCTCGACGCCTACGGCATGGACTCGCTCATGGCCGCACAAGTCCTGGTCTCCCTCAACCAGCGCTACGACATCGACATCCCTCCGATGGAACTCCTGCGCAGCAACGGCACCATCGTGGAGTTCGCCCAGATCGTACAGTTGCGCCTCGGATTCCATACCAGCGCCGACCCGACCTGACCAGCCGAGCCTTTCCATTCCGGAAATCTCCTCTCAGACCACGCTGTGGGTACCCTCGTGTTGGCACTGGCCGGCCTCGGAAGGAAGCCAGTCGGAAGTCGCCGTGCAGGGTGAGGCACAGATCGTGGTGGCCGTCGCCCCGCGCCGCCATCTCGGCGGTCACGGTCGTCCAGGTGTGGCGGTCGCCGGTGACCGGTACGGCGAACTCCGCAAGGAGCTGGTCTCCCTGTGCCGTTCAGAAACCCGTCATGGCAGGTCAGGCCGCGTACCTGTACTCGTTGATCAGGCCGCCGAGAACACGAGTCTGGAGTAGTCGTCGTGGAGTGCTCAAGGCGGTCAACGGCGCGACCGGGCTGTCGGTAAGGGGAGGACGTTGCCCTCGGGCCTGATGGGGACGATGGCCGTTGTAGTGTCGAGCGTAGACGTCGAGGACGTTGCGCTTGCCGAGAATGTCATCCGCCCTGTTCAGAGCGGGTGCACCGAGCTCCACGGTCGTCGGCCACGATCGCTCGTGCAGACGCTCTCGCGTAGCCGGTGGTCCACACGTGATGATGATCGATCGTGCTGCTGCGACTGGCCTACCTCGGTGTGACGAATGCGTTCGCGGTGCTGCGTCTGCTGCCGATGAGCAACCGGGACAAGGATGCGGAGATCCTGGCTCTCCGTCATCAGATCACGGTCCTGGAACGCCAACTCGGCAAGGGAAAGGCCCGGTTCAGCCCGAGCGACCGGGCGTTCCTGGCGGCGCTGCTGCACCGGCTGCCGTTGCCCGCCCTGCGGCGTCTGCGGCTGCTCGTGCGTCCTGACACGGTACTGCGCTGGCATCGCGACCTCGCAAAGCGCCGGCATGCCGCCTCATCACGGCCCAAGCAACCCGGTCGGCCTCGTACCGTGCGCTCCGTCCGGACTCTGGTGCTGCGCCTGGTCAGGGAGAATCCGAACTGGGGCTACAGGCGGCTTCACGGCGAACTGCTCGTGCTGGGAGTGAAAGTGGCCGCCTCGACTGTCTGGAAGATCCTCAAGGACGCCGGCGTCGATCCAGCGCCCGACCGGAGCTCCAGCACATGGGCCAGCTTCCTGCACTCCCAAGCCGACGCCCTCCTCGCCTGTGACTTCTTTGAGGCGGTCACCCTGTCCGGCGCCCGGATGTACGTACTCGCGGTGATCGAACACAGCAGCCGCCGCATCCGGATAAATTAACCCACCTCGACATACGACGACGCGACCGCCTCGGCAGCCTCCTCCACGAATATCACCATGCTGCCTGACCTGCATGGATGAAGTTCTCGGCAAGGACAGGGTCATGGGTCGGGCGCGGTGCTCGACCTCCTTGACGAAGTCGCCGTCGTACTCCGTTGACGTAGCGGTCGCCCTTGTTCTCGATCACGACGCGGGCCTGAAGGACGATGCCCTCGTTCTCCTTCGGGTGTAGCTCCGACTCTGGGAAGTCCGTGGGTCAGACCGTGAGTTGGTAGTTGTGCTGGTCGGGGGTGGGGTAGAAACGTTCGTGCTCCCGGGCGAGGTGGAAGGTCCAGTACTCGTCGAAGTCGCCGTTGTCGTTCAGGGCTCGGAGTTTGAGGACGGCCTCGGCGCCGGCGGTTAGAGATCAGCCACCCGATCCCCCGCCGACCGGGGCCCCGGTGATGGCCTGCATCTCCTGCCCGATCATCTCCTGCAGCGGCACGCCGTCGCGGTTGCTGAGGATGACACCGACCCAGCCGGTGTTCGGGTAGATGTCCCAGTTGGCGCTGACACCGGGGTTGCCACCGGCGCGCTGGTACATCCACTGGCCGTTGACGATGGAGACCGGAATCCCGTACGCCCCGAACGACGCCGGCCCATGGGGGATCTTGGCGGCAGTGAGCACGTCGGCCCAGGGCCGGTCCAGCACTGTGCCGTCGCCCAGCGCACGCGCGAACCGGACCAGATCCGGCGCGGTGGCGAAGCCACCGTCCCCAGGGGCATCGATGAAGGCGCGGCCCGGGTTTTTGCCGGGTACGTTCGGGTCCGGGCTGCTCTTGTCCAGGTTGCGGACGGCGTCCACTACGCTGCCGTCGGCGAGTTTCATGTACGGGTGCGCGATGTGCTCGTCGGTGAGCCACTGCGGCCTGGTGTAGAGTGCCGAGCCGGTCATGCCGCAGCGTCCGAAGATGTTCTCCTGCACGTAGTCCCAGTACGTCTTGCCGGTCACGGCCTCCACGATCAGGGCGGAAATGGCGACCTCCGCCTCCTCATGGGCGGTGTCGGGAACGCCCGGGACGCCCACCAGTTTCGCCTGCCGGGCCCGCTGCTCGTAGTACTCGTGCACCTCATCCCGGCTCTGGAAGACGCGTTGCACGTCCTCGTCCGGGCTGTCCAGCCCGGAGGTGCCGGACAACAGGTGGTGGATGGTCACCTGCTCGGCGATCTCCTTGGCGAAGCCCTTCAGATGGGTGCCCACCGTGTCCGACAGCTTCACCTTGCCCTGCTGCGCCAACTGCAAGACGGCCACCGCGCCGAACGGCTTGCCCGCCGAACTGAGGCTGAACGCGACGCCCTCGTGGTTGGCGATCCCCTTCTCCTTGTCGGCCATGCCGTAGCTGCGGGACAGCACCGTCTGGCCCCGGTGCGACAACAGCACCACGCCGGAGAACTTGCCCTCGGCGGCCAACTTCGCCACATACCGGTCGTAGGCTCCGCCAGGCCGGGTGTCTGGCGGGATCGGGTCGGTTGGGGCCTGGTCGGCGTGGCCGGGCTGGGCGCCCACCAGCGATGCGCTTGCCGCCACGCCGGCGGCCGCCAACCCGCCCCACCCGAGCAGCCGCCGCCGGTCGACACCGCGTACGGAATCCGAGTCCATGATCACAGTCCTTTCCCGATGGACGAACTGACCGTTAATGCACTGTGGTCCATGCCTCCACTGAAGACGGGAGACTGTTGCGGTGGCGTATGCGATTTTCGATACGTCCGCGATACACGTTCCGGGAAGATCACTGGTCGTCCTACCGAGGCCAGCCCGGCGCGAGCGACCCGCTGGTTCGCGGTGCCGAAGGTGCTGTTCTCTGTATTTTGATCATGATTGTGCGTGCGGCGGCCACTGCACTTCGGTGAACCGCACGCTCACCGCGGGGGCCTGGGCGTCCAGGCGGGTACGGGCTGCGTCGATCGCCACCGTTTCGGAGGCGACGAGCGCGTTCTGCGCCACTTCGAGCGCGTCCTGCGAGACCTTCACGGCCTTGCGCATCAGGTACGGCTGCCAGGCGACCACGCCGAAACCGGCGGCGGTGCCTATGGATCCAATCGCGACCCACATCGTGTCCGACATGACCGGTGATATTCGTACTGAACAGGCAGAAAGCGCCAATCAACTGGTCAGTGGCGGTACTTCGCGCGGAGCCGAGCGCCTCGACCCCGACCCGCGGCGCGGTCCCGGCCGGAGGGGCGGACCGCTTGACACCCAAGGCTGGGCGTGAAGGGTGTCAATATCCCGATCAGGCCGCTGAGCTGGGTGTTTCTTGTGGATGGAGAAGTCGTTGGGGTGGCGTGGTGTGGTACTCGTTGAGCAGGCCGCCGAGTAGCTGTCGCCGTCGAACTACGGCAGCAGGCAGAGGGATGACGCTCGGGTGGTCGTCCGGGGCGCGTAGGCCGAGGCTGCGGTGGGCCCGTCCGGTGTTGTAGTGCTCGGCGTACGTGGTAAGGACAGCACGGAGGTGTCGTTCGCCGGTGATGAGGAGTCGGTCGGTGCATTCGGCGCGGGCTGTGCGTATCCATCGTTCGGCGAACGCATTGGACCATGGGCTTTGCGGCGGGGTCGGGATGACGGCTGTGCCATTGCCGGCGAAGACGGCGTCGAACGCGGCGGTGAACTTGCTGTCCCGGTCGCGGATGAGGAACCGGAAGCACCCACCTCTGTCTCCGAGGTCCATGAGCAGATTGCGGGCGAGCTGGGTGACCCATGCGCCGGTGGGGCGGGCGGTGACGCCCAGGACATGGACTCGCCGGGTCTTGATCTCCATGGCAAAGAGGACGTAGAGACGTCTGAGGAAGACGGTCTCCACGTGCATGAAGTCACAGGCGAGCAGCGTGTGGGCCTGGGAACGGAGGAAAGTACGCCAGGTCTGCTGGGAGGCGCGCTGAGGTGCGGGCGGCAGACCGGAGCGGCGCAGAACGCGCCGGATCGTGGCGGCGGCGACCCGATGACCGAGCCGTCGGAGTTCGCCTTGGATCCTGACGTATCCCCAGGTCGGGTTCTCCCGCGCCAGGCGCTGGATGAGCGCGACCGTCTCTTCTGCCAGCGGTGGTCGGCCGGGTCCGGTTGGGGTTTGGCCCCATTTCCAGCGCACGAGACGGCGATGCCAGGTCAGCAGTGTGCCCGGGGTGACCAGCCGGTGGCGGCGCAAGACGGGTGGAAGGTGCCGCGCGAGAGCGGAGAGCACGGCACGATCAGCCCATGAGAGCCGCGGACGCTCGATCTGCCGACGCAGGACGGCGACCTCATGGCGAAGCACGAGGATCTCGGCGTTGCTCACGGCGGTCGAGCGGCCCAGCAAAAGGAAGCAGCCCAGCAGTCGGCAGAAGATCAGGCAGAGCCTTCGCAGACCCACAA
>NZ_MUNE01000186.1 GCF_002154605.1 Streptomyces milbemycinicus
GTGCCACCCACTGCTGCCGGGCCCCGGCAGCAGTGGGTGGCACCGGACGACAACCCCGAATTCCTCAAGTCCCTCCGCGAGGAGAACAAGAAGGACGACGAGGAACTGCTCAAGGACTGGGAAGCGGACCTGCGCCGCCGCGAGGAGGAGCTGCGTCGCAAGAACGAGGAAGGTTCGGGGGACGCGAAGGAGTAAACCTTTAAGGGCGACGCGCAGGGGCGTACGGACTGGTGGGCCCGTACGCCCCAACATGTCTCAGCGGCTCTCTATGTCACGCGCGTGATGAGCCCTTTGTGTCACGCCGTCACTGCGGGCGCTGGTCCAACTTGTCCACGACCGCCCGGTCCAGGATCGCGGCGGTGCCGGTGACCTGCCCGGCCTTGTGGCCGTCGGCGTCCTCGAGCGCGACGCTGCGCTCGCCCAGGTACTCGCCCGTCTTCTGGTTGAAGATCAGCTCCTCGCGGATGGCGGACCGGCCGGAGTCGACCCGCGCGACAGCGACCCCGTGCCGCCCGGCGGCGTCCACGGCGTCGGGCACGACGACCACACCGGGGATCTCCGCCGCCGCTCGGTAGAGCGCGACGCTCACCCTGGGCGGCATCAGCGATTCGCCGATGAGGTCGCCGACGAGCACGAACGCGTCCTGGTCCAGCGACCGCTCAGGATCCCGGGTCTGCTCCACCGTGGCGTAGATCCACTTCCGCATCGCGCCGGGATCGGTGGGGAGGGTCTGGAGATGGCGGTAGCTGGTCGACCTGTCGTAGCCAGGCTTGCCCGGGGCGGGTTCGGGGTCCAGGGGCTGGTTCTCGTTGTCCGCCCGGCCGGGTTCGCGCAGCAGCCCGTTGCGGGAGCCGTCCACCGACAGCCAGACCTCGCGGCGGTGCAGCGGGTCGAGCTTGGGAGGCCCGCCGTTCTCCTGGGTCTCGAAGGCCACCTTGCTGTCGATGTACACGTACTGGTCGTCGCGGATACCCCCGTCGCCCTTCCACTCCGCCGCCGACGACGCCGACGACTTCTCCGCCACGGTCGCGATACGGCCCAGCACTTCGGGTGCGTTGTCCTCGGTGTCCCCGTTGACCCGCGGTGCGAAGGCGTACGTGGCCGTGCCGTCGGGGCCGACCCGCAGGCCGTCGCCGTCGTCCGCGCCCGTCACCGCGAGCCCGCCGACCACGGCGAGCGCGAGGGCACCGGCGAGGGCGGGGCCCGCGACGGCCGGGCGCAGCCATGCCCTGCGGGGCTCTTTGGCCGTCCCGGTGTCGGCCCGCCGAACCTCGTCGGCCTGCCGGATCTCGTCAGCCTGCCGGACCTCGCGCATCAGATGCTCCTTGAGGAGTCGGTGACGGCCCGGCGGAAGGTCTCTCTCGGGGAGAGTCGGGATGTCGTTCATCGGTTTCCCTCCTGGATGGGCCTGGCCGCGGGTGTGCGGCCATCACTCATCTGTGCGCGGCGGCGGGCGGGTTCCCGGTTCTCCTCGGCGGTCTTTTGCACGGCTTTGTCCGCCGCCGCGGCGAGCTTCTTGCGGGCGCGGGACAGCCGTGAGCGCACCGTGCCCACGGGCACCCCAAGGGCCTCGGCCGCGGCCGCGTAATCGAGGCCGGACCAGACGCACAGCGCGAGGACTTCGCGCTCGGGGCGGCGCAGGGCCTTGAGGGCGGTCGTCACGGAGGCGAGCAGTCCGGCGTCGTCGATACGGGAGGCGACGTCGTCGGCGAAGTCGCGTACGCCCTCCTGGCGCGGCAGCCGGTTGACGGCGGCGGCGTGGCGGCGGGCGGCGCGCCGGGCGTTGCGGACGGTGTTGGTGGCGATGCCCAGCAACCAGGGCCGCAGGCTGCCGCCTTCCGGGTCGATCCGCTCGCGCAGCCGCCAGGCTTCGAGGAAGGTCAGCGACACCATGTCCTCCGCCGTCGACCAGTCCCCCGTCAGGCGGTAGGCGTGGTTGTAGACGGAGCGCGCACAGGCGTCGAAGAGCTCCCCGAAGGCTTCGGGGTCCCCGTCTCTGATACGGGCTCGAAGATTCTTCTCCACGACGGGGGACTGTCCGAACGACGAGGGCCGGTTCCCATGACCTGGGTCACAAGCTCTTGACCTGGGTCACGGGAACCGGCCCTGAAACGCCGGCGGTTCAGACGTCGGCGTAGGAGTGCTTGCCGCTGATGAAGATGTTCACGCCGTAGTAGTTGAAGAGGTAGCAGCCGAACGCGATCAGCGCGAGGTAGGCGGCCTTGCGGCCCTTCCAGCCGGCGGTGGCGCGGGCGTGCAGGTAGGTGGCGTAGGCGACCCAGGTGATGAAGGACCAGACCTCCTTGGGGTCCCAGCCCCAGTAGCGGCCCCAGGCGGCCTCGGCCCAGATCGCGCCCGCGATGATCGTGAAGGTCCACAGCGGGAAGATCGTGGCGTTGATGCGGTACGCGAACTTGTCGAGGGAACCGGCGGCGGGCAGCCGCTCCAGGACGGACGCGAAGCGACCGGGCTGCTCGCCCTTGGCCAGCTTCTCCTCGTGCCGGTCGCGGAAGAGGTAGAGCAGCGTGGCGACGGCGCCGAGGTAGAGGCAGGCGCCGGAGATGATCGCGCAGCTGACGTGGATCCACAGCCAGTACGAGTGGAGGGCGGGAACCAACTGGTCGCTGGCGGTGTACAAGACAGAGACAGCGAGACCGAGGTCGAGGAGGACCGTGGTGACGAGGGGGAGCCCGATCCAGCGCACATTCTTCTTCAGCACGAGAAGGGTGAGATACACGCCGACCGCGACCATGGCGAAGGTCGTGGAGAACTCGTACATGTTGCCCCAGGGGGCGCGCTGTACCGACAGGGCGCGGGTGAGCACGGCGGCGAAGTGCATCAGGAAGGCGAGCACGGTGAGGCCGACGGCGATCCGGCCGTACAGATCGCCCTGTTCGGTGCCGCCTGCGGCGCCCGGCCCATCGGGGACGTCGCGGGTGCCCGCGGCGGAGCGGGTGACGATCTTGGGGCGCTCCAGGACGGCGGTGCCGCCGCCCTGCGCGACCCGCACGGTGACCTTGGAGGCTGCGGGGGCCGAGGCGGCGGTGATGGCGGCGGCGGTGCGGCCGACGGCGCTGCGGCTGCCGAACACCCACTCGGCGATATGGGCGAGGAAGGCGAGGGTGTAGACCGCCATGGCCGAATAGATCAGCACATTGCTGAAATGGGCCAAGCTCTCGTTGGTTTCGGCAGCGAGGTTCACGCGCGCGCTCCTTCGGCAGGATCAGCGGGTAGTGCGGTGTCGATATCCGGATTCGGCTCCGGCTCCGGCGCGGGCGGGGCCTCGGACTGCAGGGCCACGGCGAGGTCGGCGAGTTCTTCGGGGAGCTTGGCGGACTCGCTGCGACCGAGCCCCGCCATCTCGACGACGGTGACGCCGTCGTCTCCGGTCACCGCGCGGACCCACACCCGGCGGCGCTGGATGAACAGGGAGGCGGCGAGGCCGATCAGGGCGGCGACGGCACCCACGAGCGCGTAGTCGTTGCCGGGCCGATGGGAGATCTGGAAGGTGGCCCAGGTCTTGATGCCCTCGAACTTGAGGGTCCCGGCACCGTTCGGCAGCTTCATGGTGTCGCCCACCTTGAGCGCCTTCGCGAAGGCCGACCCGTCGGACTCCTTGAACTGCTTCATCCGCGAAGTGTCGAGCTGGTAGACGTTCTGCGGGATCCCGGCGTCCACGCCCAGGCTGCCGTGGTAGGCGGTCAGGATGAGCGCCGGATTGTCCAGCGCCGGGAACTGGGAGAACATCGTGCCCGTGTTGAGGTCGAGGGTCGGCACGAACTGACCCTGGAAGCCGATCTGGTCCTTCTTGTTGTTCTTGTCGCGGTAGTCCGGGACCTTGATCACTACGTTCTCGGTGAGGTTGACCGCGTCAATCGGCAGCGAGGCCACCGCCCCGCGGAACGCGACCTTGCCCTGCCCGTCGCGCACCGTGACGATCGGGGCGTACCCGTGGCCGAGCAGATAGACCTTGGAGCCCGCGATCTCCAGGGGCTCATTGACCTTGATCGAGGTCTTGTGCTCCTTGCCGTCCGCACCCTCCCAGTAGGTGACATCGGCGCGGAAGGTGCGGGGGGTGCGCTTCTGGGGGCCGCTGCGCTCATAGGTCGCGGTGAAGCGGTCCAGTTGGAAGCCGAAGGGAGCGAGATCGTTCTTGTCGAAGAGGGTGCCGGACTTGAAGTCGTCGTACTGCGTCAGATTGTTGGCGAAGCCGTCGCCCTCGACGATCAGCTTGCCGCCCTCGGCCCTGTACAGCTGCCCGACGGCGAAGGCCACCAGCATCACGATCAGCGCGATATGGAACAGGAGGTTGCCGGCCTCGCGCAGATAGCCCTTCTCGGAGGCCACCGCGCCACCGACCGTATGGGTCCGGAAGCGGCGCCGCTTCATGATCCGCTGGGCGGTCTCCAGCACCCGCTCCGGCTCGGCCTCGGTCCGCCAGGTGGTGTACGCGGGCAGCCGGGTCAGCCGGCGCGGCGCGCCCGGCGGGCGGCTGCGCAGCTGGCCGATGAACTGCCAGGTGCGCGGGACGATACAGCCGATCAGCGAGACGAACAGGAGGATGTAGATCGCGGAGAACCACACCGAGCTGTAGACGTGGAAGAGCCCCAGCTTCTCGTAGATCGGCGCGAGCGTTTCGTGCCGCTGCTTGAAGTTCTCCACCTTGACCGGGTCGATGCCCGTCTGCGGGACCAGTGAGCCGGGGATCGCACCGAGCGACAGCAGGAAGAGCAGCAGAAGCGCCACCCGCATCGAGGTCAGCTGCCGCCAGAACCACCGGACCCAGCCGATCGGCCCCATCGAGGGGACGCTGATCTCCTCGGCGGGGGCCGTGGACAGCTGCGCCCCCGCCGCGCCGAGGTCGCGCTCGTCGGCGGATGTGGCGGCCTTGTCCTCGGCTGCCTTGCCCGTGGGGTCGCTCCCCGTGGCGGTGTCGGTATCGGTGGTGGACATCGATCAGATCCCAACGTTGAAGCGCAGGGCCCAGGCCTGCATGTCGCCCATCATGCTGTCCCAGACACCTGTGAGGATCAGCACCCCCAGGGCGACCAGCATGCCGCCGCCGATCCGCATCACCCAGACGTAGTGCCGCTTGACCCAGCCGAAGGCGCCGAGCATGCGCCGGTAGGCGATGGCCACGGCGATGAACGGCAGCCCGAGACCGAGGCAGTACGCGACCATCAGCAGAGCACCGCGCCCCGCGCTCGCCTGTTGCATCGCCAGGACGTTGACGGCGGAGAGCGTGGGGCCCAGGCACGGGGTCCAGCCCACGCCGAACAGGGCGCCCAGCAGCGGCGCGCCCACCAGACCCATCCCGGGCTTCATATGGAAGCGGAACTCCCGCTGCCCGAAGCCCTTCAGCATCCCCATGAAAGCGAGGCCCATGACGATCGTGATGACCCCGAGCACCTTGGAGAGGGTTTCCTTGTGCTCCTGCAGCGTCCAGCCGAAGTTGCCGAAGAGCGCGCCGGCGGAGACGAAGACGGCGGTGAAGCCGAGCACGAAGAGGGAGGCGCCGGCCAGCATCCGGCCGCGCTTGGCCTCGCCCAGATCCGTACCGGTGACGCCTGTGACATACGACATATAGCCGGGCACCAGCGGCAGGACGCAGGGGGAGAAGAAGGAGACCAGGCCGCCGAAGACGGCGACCGGCGCCGCCACCAGCAGCGCCCCGTTCAGGACGGTCTCATTGGTGCCGGGGACGGCGGCGGCCAGGATGCTCACGGCGTCACTTCTCCTCGATCAGCGGCTTGAGCATCTTGCGCAGGCTCTCCTCGCTGAGCGGGGTGAGCGCGCGCGCCGCGATCCGGCCCTCCCGGTCCAGGACGATGGTCGTGGGGATGGCCTGAGGATTGAGGCTGCCCTTGGGGAAGCGCAGCATGAGCTTGCCGATCGGGTCGTACAAGCTCGGATAGTCGACCTTGAATTCCTTCTCGAACTGAATCGCGTTGGCGGGGTCCGGGTCACGGGTGTTGATCCCCACGAACCGCACCCCGTCGGCCTCGGTGTCCTTCGCGACCTTGACGAGGTTGGGCGCCTCGGCCCGGCACGGCGTGCACCACGAGCCCCAGACGTTGATCACGACGATCTTGCCCTTGTAGTCGGCGAGATCGAGCTTGTCGCCGTCGAGGGTCTTGCCGGTCAGCTCGGGGGCGTGCTTACGGTCGCCTCTGGCGACGGTGTCCACGCCGCCCTTGCCCTGGATGAACTTGGTGTCGCTGGAGCCGCCCGAGGTGCCGCCCGCTCCACAGGCGGACAGGGTCAGCGCGGCTACCGCGGCTCCGGTGGCCAGCACGGTTGCGCGAGGGCGGATCGCGAGGCGCCGAGGGGCGCGGCGGGCACTCATGTGAAAAGTTTCGCATGCGCCTTTCGCGGATCTTCGGCACCCCCCTCGGCACCGCCTCGGACTCAGGCGGCGGCGCTCCACTGCTGGCCCACGCCGAACCCCTGCAGATGCGCGAGGACCTTGGGGTCCTGGGCGTCCATCCAGTCCGTGAGCTGCCGGAAGGACACCAGCCGGACGTCCTTGTTCTTTTCGTCGGCGATGTGCTTGATCGCCGCCTCGACGGCGTCCATGTAAATGCCGCCGTTCCACTTTTCGAAGTGATTGCCGACGAAGAAGGGGGCGCGGTTCGTCTCGTAGGCCCGCTGGAATCCGGAGATGTACGCCTGGGTCGCCTGCTGGCGCCAGCCCGGGTAGTTGGCCGGCGGGGCATTCGTCGAATTCCGGGACTGGTTGGCCAGGATGTTGTAGTCCATCGACAGGACTTCGAAGGAATGCCCGGGGAAGGGTATTTGCTGCAGTGGGAAGTCCCAGATGCCCTGCTTCTTCGTCGGCCACACCTGACGCCCGCCGGGCGAGCTCGCGTCATAGCGCCAGCCGAGCTCCTTGGCGGTCGGCAGCAGGTTGTCCTGGCCGAGCAGACACGGGGTGCGGGCGCCGACGAGCTCCTTGCCGTAGTCGAAGGGCAGCGGCTTGAGGTCCTTGAAGCCGGTGTTCGTCCGCCACTTTGTGACAAACGACACAGCCTGGTCGATCTCCGACCGCCACTGGGCGGGCGTCCAGTTGCCGACCGAGCCGCTTCCGGCGCAGAAGTGGCCGTTGAAGTGGGTGCCTATCTCATGCCCCTCCAGCCATGCCTCGCGCACGTTCTCCAAGGTCATCCGGACGTGGTCATCGGTGAGATAGCCGATGTCGGAAGCGCCGACCGGGTTGTTCGGCGGCCGATACAGCCGCTTCTTCGACTCCGGCAGGAGGTAAAGACCGGAGAGGAAGAAGGTCATGGCCGCGCCGTGTTCCTCGGCGAGCTTGCGGAACCGCGGGAAGAGGCCGTTGCCGACCTCCCCCGCCCCGTCCCAGGAGAAGACCACGAACTGCGGCGGCTTCTGGCCCGGCTCCAGCCGTTCCGGCGCGGACGGCTGGTTCGGCTGCTTCCCGGTGTGCTCGGTCGAGCCGTCGCCAATCGGCCGCGCCTGCGTCGTCCTGCCCGGCTTGGGGGTGAATCCGGAACCCGACGACGACGAGGAGCAGCCGGCGACGGCCAGCGACGCCGCTGCCCCCGCTCCCAGGCCGAGAATCCCCCTCCGGCTGATCTCCCGCATTGTGTCCTCAATTCGCTCTCGCCGTAACCGGCGTCCGGCGTCCGGCAGGTCCTGCGGACGCCCGTTGAGATGGCGAAGCGAATACTAAGGTTCCGAATCAGCGCCACCGAATCGAACCTTCGACGCGCTGTTTCCGTTCCATTACACGCCCGTTATGCGCCGTAACCCTTGGAGGGCGCCGGGGCCCCCTTCACGGGCCTGGCGCCCGCGAGCAGATGCGCCGGGACCAGATCGCGCGCCGGCTCGCTGTAGCCGACCGAGACGATGTTGTCGCCGCGGTAGGTGAAGCTCGTGAGGCTGGCCAGGGTGCACTGCCGCTTGCGCGGGTCGTGCCACAGCCGCCGCCGCTCCACGAAGCTGCGCACGATCCAGATCGGCAGCTGATGGCTGACGCAGACGGCCTCGTGCCCGCGCGCGGCGTCCCGCGCCACCCCGATGGCCGCCATCATCCGCACGACCTGGTCGATGTAGGGCTCGCCCCAGGAGGGGCGAAAGGGGTTGGTCAGATACTTCCAGTTGGCCGGCCTGCGCAGCGCGCCGTCGCCCACGCCGAACGTCTTCCCCTGAAAGACGTTCGCCGCCTCGATCAGCCGCCGGTCGGTCCGCACATCCAGGCCGTGCGCCTTGGCGATCGGCGCCGCCGTCTCCTGCGCCCGCTCCAGCGGCGAGGCCACGACATGGGTGATGTCGCGCTCGGCCAGGTGCTCGGCGACCCGGTCGGCCATCCGGCGGCCGAGGTCCGAGAGGTGGTAGCCGGGCAGCCGCCCGTACAGCACACCCGTGGGGTTCTCCACCTCGCCGTGCCGCATCACATGCACGACGGTGATGTCGTTGTCGCTGTTTGTCATAGGGGTCATAGGGCCCATCATTCAGTCGCCTCGGCGGCGGCCCGCGCCGCCCCCGGCAAAGCCTCCGCCACCCGCTCCAGCGCCCGCTCGTCGTGCGTCGTGGACAGGAACCACGATTCGAAGGCGGACGGCGGAAGGTAGACGCCCTGGGACAGCATCGAGTGGAAGAAGGCCGTGAACCGGTACGCCTGCTGCGCCTTGGCCTTCTCGTAGTCGGTGACCTCGTCCCCGGTGAAGAACACCGAGAACATGTTTCCGGCGGCCTGCACCCGGTGCTCGACCCCCTCCTTGGCCAGCGCCTCCGTCACCAGCGCCCGCAGCCGCGCGGACGTCGCGTCCACCGCCGCGTACGCCGCGTCGTCCAGCAGCCGCAGCTGCGCCAGGCCCGCCGCGGTCGCGATCGGGTTCCCGGACAGGGTGCCCGCCTGGTAGACCGGGCCGGCCGGGGCGAGCCGCGCCATGACGTCGGCGCGCCCGCCGAACGCCGCGGCCGGGAAGCCGCCGCCCATGACCTTGCCGAAGGTCATCAGATCGGGCTCCACGCCGTCGATCCCGTACCAGCCGGCCTTCGAGACCCGGAAGCCGGTCATGACCTCGTCCGAGATGTACAGCGCGCCGTGCTCGGCGCACAGCTCCTTCAGCCCCGCGTTGAACCCCGGCAGCGGCGGCACCACGCCCATGTTGCCCGGCGACGCCTCGGTGATCACACACGCGATGTCGTCCGGGTGCGCGGCGAAGGCCGCCCGCACCGCGTCCAGGTCGTTGTACGGCAGCACCACGGTCTCGCCGGCCTGCGCGCCCGTCACCCCCGGCGTGTCCGGCAGCCCGAAGGTGGCCACCCCGGACCCCGCCGCGGCGAGCAACGCGTCCACATGCCCGTGGTAGCAGCCCGCGAACTTGATCACCTTCGCCCGCCCGGTGAACCCGCGCGCCAACCGGATCGCCGACATCGTCGCCTCGGTCCCCGAGGAGACCAGGCGCACCTGGTCCACGGGCCCGACCCGTGCCACGATCTCCTCGGCGAGCTCGACCTCCCCCTCCCCCGGCGTCCCGAACGAGGTCCCCCGCGCCACGGCAGCCTGCACCGCCGCGATCACCTCGGGGTGCGCATGGCCGAGGATCATCGGCCCCCACGAGCACACGAGGTCGACGTACTCCCGTCCGTCGGCATCGGTGAGGTACGGACCGGTACCGGACACCATGAAGCGGGGCGTACCACCCACGGCGCGGAACGCCCGCACCGGAGAATTCACGCCGCCAGGCGTCACGACGGCCGCGCGGTCGAAAAGCGTCTGCGAAACTGGTGCTGCGTACGGATAGCTCACGCATGCCATGTTGTCAGAGGCTGACTAAGAACTGCCGCCGGGCGTTTCACACGACTGGCGCGGGGGAGGTCTCTGACACGATGATCGGGTTGCGCGGCAGTGGCCGCGAGTGGTCGGGTGGAGATATGCATCGCGGTGGCGAACTGGGTGAAGGGACCGACGATCGAGGTCCCGAGCGCGCCCGCCCTGGACGCCATAGGCGCCGTGGGGACGACGCAGGCGGCGCACGCAGAAGCGGGAGCGGGCGTATGGGGGTGACGTACAAGTACTTCGGCGCGCCCGACGGCGCGACCGCGGCCCGGGTCCCCATCTCCATGCGTCCCGAGGAGCTCGGCGGCGACGAGCTCGGCCATGGCATGTTCACCAAGATCAAGCCGGAGACGGTGGCCGCGATGGTCCTCACCGGCATCGAAGGCGTCCCCCTCCACAAGGTGCCCCCGCTCGAACTCGTCGTCCTCCACCCCGACTACGCCGTGGTCAAGCTCCCCATGACCGCCGTCGACCCGCTCCGCGGCGTCGGCGAGGAGGCCGTCGGCGCCGCCGCCTTCATCTGGTCCACCGTCCCCGACCGCGGCGGCCCCCGCGACGCCTTCACGGTCTACCGGCTGCTGCACGAATGGCAGGACTTCAGCCACCGGCTGCATGAGGCGGGACATCAGCCTTATTGCCTGGTGTGGCCCTGACCTTGCGCGGATGCGGACGCATCCGTGAGATTCCCGGGCGGGCGTCGGGCCCGGCTCTCAGGCCGTACGAACCTCCGGCCCGGCCTCGTCCGGAACCGCCGCGGCCGGCGTGGATTCCTCCGGCAGTCGCCGCATGAGGACGCCGTACCCGATCCCTGCCAAGGTCCCCACGACCGCGCACAACCCCCACAGCCACTCCGGGCCGAAGTGGTCGATGACGGTGCCGGACATGAGCGGGGCGATCAGGGCGGCGGCCGACCACGCCAGAGTGTTCATGCCTTGGTAGCGTCCACGCCCCTGAGCGGGTGAGAGCCGGACGAGGAGCACGCTCTGCGTCGGCGTGGAGCCGATCTCGGCGAGCGTCCACACGCAGACGGTGAGCGCGAAGACGCCGACCGACCCGGCGAAGGCGGTGAGTCCGAAACCGTACCCCGCGAGGAGCGAGCAGACGATCATCAATGCGCGCCGATCGCGGTGCTCGATGAAGCGCGTGACCGGGATCTGCAGGACGACGATCAGGACGCCGTTGACGGCGATGACCAGGCCGTAGTCGGCGGGCGTGAACCCGGCGCGGCCCATGGCGATCGGGAGTCCGACGTTGCCCTGCTGGAAGAGGACGGCGACGACGAAGGACAGTCCGACGGCGGCCATGTACCGCCCGTCCCGCAGCACGGTCCCGAGGCTGACTCCGTCCTCTGTCGGTTCGGCCTTGGGCATGGGCCGGGACTCGGGCACCTTGAGGAGGACGACGACCGCGCACGCCAGCGTCATCCCCGCCTCGATGAGGAACCCGGCGAGATAGCTGGACTCGGCGATGAACCCAGCGGCCATTGAGGCGAAGGCGAAGCCGAGGTTGACGGCCCAGAAGTGCAGCGAGAAAGCCCGCACCCGGTCCTGGGGCCTGACGATGTCGGCGATCATCGCCTGCATGGCGGGCCGGGAGGCGTTGGAGGCCATGCCGACGAGGAAGGCGACGGCGGCGATGGCCACGGGGCCGCGCATGAAGCCGAGCAGCGCGATGGAGCCGGCGGTGGCGGACTGGGCGATGAGAAGGGTGGGTCGCCTGCCGAGCCGGTCGGCCATCACCCCACTCCCCAGCGCGGACACGACCCCGCCGAGCCCGTGCAGGGAGGCGACGAGACCGGCGTACGAAGCCGAATACCCGCGGTCGAGCGTGAGGTAGAGGGCCATGAACGTGGCGACGAAGGCGCCGAGCCGGTTCACGAGGGTGCTGGTCCACAGCCACCAGAACTCCCGGGGCAGGCCGGAGACGGTTTCCCGGGCGGCGCGTCTCACGGCAGCGAGTGGCATGGGTCCCCCAGGATCAGGCCCGAATGGGCGAGAGCGAATGGAACGCGAAGAACCTGTTCACCGGCTGGGTGGACGTCAACCGGCGTTGTCACGTTGTTGGGTAAACGTACGTCTGACGGTGTGTCGGGGCATGGCGGGCCGCACTCCGGGCCGGTGCTCAGGCCGTGGTGGGCTGCTGGCTGTTCTCGGCCCGATTGTTCAATCCCTTGTGCGATCGGTGCTCGACCGACGGCATCGTCTCGCGGTGGGCGGCGCCGTAGGAGTGGAGCTTGTCGGTTGTACGAGACAGCACCCGACCGTTGCTCGATGCGGCACTAGGTCAGGCACCAATCGAGTACGGCCATCGCACTGGCCAGCTTCATCTGCGCCTGGTCCCAGGCCAGCGACCGGGGCCCGTCGAGTACCCCACTCGTGACTTCCTCGCCCCGGCGGGCCGGCAGGTCGTGCATGAAGAAGGCATCCGGCCACCGCGCCATCAGACGCTCGTCGACGGCGAACGGCGTGAATGCCGTCCGCCAGTCCGGATCACTCTTGCTGGTCCCGGTGGTCTGCCATTGAGTCGTGTAGACGACGTCCGCGTCGCCGTCGATATCGTCGACCCGGTGCACCTCGACGACCTTGCTGCCCCACTCCTTCGCCGTCTGCTGGGCTCGAACGAGGACCGCGGGGTCGAGCCCGTACCCGGCAGGTGTCGCCAGGGTCAGGGCGGCTCCGGGGATCAGTGCCAGGCCGTGCGCAAGGGCCGCGGCCGTGTTGTTCCCCTCGCCGAGATAGACGAGATGGAGCCCCCGCAGCGAACCGAAGCGATGGGAGAGGAGGGCGATGTCCGTGAGGCCCTGGGTCGGGTGTTCTTCGCGCACCATCGCGTTGATGACGGGTATCGAGGCTGTGCCGGCGAGCTCGCGCAGATCATTCTCACCGACAGAATCCCTCACGACCAGGGCGTCGAGCATTCCCCCCAGGATGCGGCCGGTGTCCGACAGCGGCTCACCCGTGGCGAGTTGCAGGTCGTTCGGCCCGTAGGCGATGACGGTACCGCCGAGCCGTATCGCACCGCTGGTGAAAGCCGTCCGGGTACGCGTCGAGGTGTGGCTGAACAGCGTGCCCACCACAAGATCCTGCAGAGGGCGCTCCTTGGGGCGTCTGTTCTCGTACCAGGCGCAGGAGCGACGGACGAGCGTCCGCAACTCCTCAGGTGTCAGGTCGTGCAGGGAGATGAGGCTGCGCGGAGGGCGCAGCCCGTCAGCCCGAACGGCAGTCTGGTCTGTCATCGCTTCGGCTCCGGTTTCTTCGATGTTTGGCTCCGGCCGAGGACTCCGTGTCGGCCACCATGTCGCCGCCACGTCGGGGCGGTCATGAACCCGCCTTCGCGCCGACCAGGGACTCGCTGCCTTCGGCCGATGTCCCGGCGAGCAGGCCCTCGGCGGCTGCCACGCCGTAGACCAGGTCGATGTACCGGTCTCCTCGGTCAGGGAAGAGGGTGACGACGGAGGATGCGGGGCGTATGGAAGGGACGATTTTCCGGATGGCTGCAATGACCGATCCGGAGGACCCGCCAGCGAAAATCGCCTCTTTGGACAACAAGTCATGGCAGGCCTCGATCGATTCCTCGTCCGTCACCTCGACGACACGGTCGACCAGGCTCTCGTCGAGCAGCTCAGGCACCCGGCTCGAGCCGATCCCGGGAAGTCGGCGCGGTCCGGGAGGATTGCCGAACACCACCGATCCGACGGCATCCACGGCGATCACCTGGAGCCCTTCGTAGCACTCCTTCAGCCGGCGTGCCAGGCCGTTCAACGTGCCAGTTGTGCTCACCGCAACCACCAGATAGTCAGGGTCGCCCGGCAGGTCCTCGGCTATTTCCTCCGCAGTGCTCCGATAATGCGCTTCAGGCCCCAGGGAGTTGGCGTACTGGTTGATCCAGACTGCCGCGGGATCGGCGGCCAGTATGTCTTTCACCCGCGCGATACGCGCGGGCAAGTAGCTGCCTCCGGTTGCCGCACCGTCAACCATCTCGACTTGCGCACCGTAGCTTTTCAGAATCGCATGGTTGCTGGATGTGATGTGCGGATCGACCACCAGGGTGAGGCGCAGGCCGTGGATCCGGGACATCATGGCCAGTGCGACACCGAAATTTCCGGAAGTGCTCTCGACGATATGCGCCCCGGGACGGAATAGGCCCTCGCGCATGCCGGTCTCGATGATGTGCCGCGCGGTACGGTCCTTGACACTTCCCGCAGGATTGAGCATTTCGAGTTTGGCGAATACCTGCGGTCCCGTCGGGAAGAGGCGTCTCAAGTGGACCATCGGGGTGCTGCCGATACAGTCCACAATAGAGTCATGCAGCAAGAATCCCCCTCAGCTAATTCCTTGCCCGTCCGATTTTTCGGCGGTTTCCCATTCCCCCCGAGTCAGGCGTACTTGACCTCCACCCGGGAAAGGTATGCCTCTGCGACGGCCAGTGAGGCATCGAATTCATCGGCCCAGGAGATGGCATGGCCGAGGCGATCGCCGTTGTCGACCACTCCGTTGTTCTGCATGGGTCCCGAGGTGAAGGTGGCGCGGAGGATTCCGGCAGGCAGTTCGGGCGGGGGCGTCACGGACGTGATCAGTCCGGTGCGCCGGGGCGTCAGATAGAGGCTTGTCGCATAGCCGCCGCGGACGTCGCCGACCGGTTCGCCGGGGGGAAGGCCCAGATACAGACGCGTGTACAAGTCGATGACATCATCCCCGATGGTGAGCCGCATCAGCTCCCGGATCTGGTCGCCGCCCAGCCTCGGATTGATCTCGATCAGCGCCGGCACGCCATCGACGATCTTGAACTCGACATGGGCGGCTCCCCGGCGGTGTCCCACCGCGGCGAGCCAGTCGACGACCACCCGCACGATGCGAGCGTCCTCCTCGGCCGTCCCGAAATGGTACGGAAACATGGCCCCGAGCTCGACCCGGAAGGGGAGCTCGGCCATCAACTTCTTGGTGAATCCGAGAAACCGCCAGCCGTCGGTGCGGTCGTCCCATATCAGCTCGGCCGTGAATTCCGGTCCGTCGATGAACTCTTCCACCAGGGCGTACCGTGCGCGGCGGTAGCCGCGGAGATTGACCGGGTGGGCGGCGATGGTACGCAGAGCCGCGCGGTACTCGTCGTCGGACGAACAGACCCGGACCCCGGTACTGCCACTGTCGTCCACAGGTTTCACCACACACGGGTACCCGAGTGGAGACGCGTCGCCCGGCTCGTCCAGCGGCACGCGTACGGCCACCACGGAGCGCCCAATGCCCTTCGTCAAGTTGCGGGAACGGTCCTTGAAGTGGCAGTTGAGCAAGCCGTCCACCGGGGCGTGTGGCAGGCCGAGCCGCTCCGCGATCACGGCTGCCTGCACCAGCCGGTAGTCGTCGAACGCGATCACGGCGTCCGGCGCGTGGTCGGTGAAGAAATGCATGAGCTTCACCAGGTCATGGGTGTCGACCACGCTGTGGGCATCGGCAATGCTGACCGGGCTCGGAGAGAACTTCGCGTACTCCGACGGATCGCGGGCGACGAAATGAGTCCGATAACCCTTTTCCTTGGTGAGCCGCATGCCTTCGGGGCCGTAGTCCAACATGTTGCTCTCGATAAAAAAGGCGGTCTTCACCTGGAGTCCCCAATTTCAGATACTTCGCGTTCGAAAATCAGATGACTTGCTTACTTGAGCTCAGACGCGGGCGACACCCACGGGGTATTCTCGAGACTCCGACAATAACACTTCAAGTCCGTTTGCGGTACAGGCTCGGGATTTGCCGCCGCTGGGTATGGCGGGCGATTATGGCGGATGTGCCGGGATCTTTCCGTCTTACGTTCGGAAAAAGCGGGCGAATATGCAGTCAGGGGCGCTGTGAAACCCGCCTCGCTCAGCGGGGGACGAGGCGCACCGGGGCGTGCGCCGGTCCGTTCACCGCGATCGAACGCAGTGGCTCCACGTCTCCGGCCGGTTCGATGACGGCGACCAGCTCCGCAAGTGTCTCCAGGAGCATCCGCATCTGATGGCGGGCCATGGTGCTCCCGATACAGACGTGCTCTCCCGTGCCCAGGGCCAGATGGCGGTTGGGCTGCCGGCCGAGGTCGAACCGCTCGGGTTCCGGGAACACCGACTCGTCCCGGTTGGCCGAGGGGATCCACAGCACGACCCGGTCCCCGGCGGCGATGCGCCGGCCTTGGACGGCCGTGTCCGCCGTGGCCGTCCGCATGCTGTGCGTGGCGCTGCTCGTCCACCGCAGCACCTCCTCCGCCGCGGTCCTGACGAGTTCGCCGTCCCGTTCCCGTACGAGCCGCTGCCACGCCTGCGGATATGCGGCGAGAGCAAGGATCCCCGAGGCCATCGACAGACCCGCGTTCTCCGCGGCTCCGACCAGGTTCTCGCAGCTCAGCAGGATCTCGGTCTCCGTCAACAGCCCGCCCTGCACCTCGTTGTTGACGAACATGCCCATCGCGTCGTCCGCGGGCTCCTCCATCCGCGCGTACATCATGTCGATGAAATAGCGCATCAGCTCCAGGTGGCTGGTGAGGGGTTTGCCGGACTCGAACGCCTCCGTGGTCCAGGTCAGCAGCCGCTCGCGGTCCTCCGGCGCCACACCGAGCAGCCTGCCGATGTTGTGGCTGGAGAGCCGGGCTCCGATGTCGTGGACCACATCGCAGGTGCCCGACTCGACAGCGCGCGTCACCACCGAGCGGATCTCGGCGCGCATCTCGCCCGCCAGGGAACGGGCGCACCGTTCGCTGAACCGGTCGGCCACCTGCCCGCGCAGGGCACGGTGCCTGGGCGGATCGGTCAGGGCCATGGTCAGACCGCTGCCGGGGTCCTCCCCCAGATCCGTCGGCCGCAGCAGGACGCCCTGCGCCGAACTGAAGACGGCCGGGTTCTGGTACACCTGCCGTATGTCGTCGTACCGGGTGAGCGACCAGAAGCCCGGCAAATCGCCCGGTTCGTGCCAGTGGACCGGGGCGTGCTGTCTCATCCAGCGCCACAGCCGGTGCACCTCGCCGGAGGCGTGCAGCTCCGGGTCGACAACGTCGGCAGGGGTGAAGGTGATGTCGGTCATGACGCAGCTCCCGCGGCGATCAGGGCAAGACGGTCATGGAAACCTTCGAGCAGCTTCAGTGCGGTGGCCTCGGCGACGGCGTCACGCCGGAACGAGAGCACCACGTCGAGCGCGCCGGCGCTGTTTTCGTCTGGCCACACCTCGAGGTGCAGCTCCAGGGGAAGGGCGGCGTACGGCTGGCGCAGAAACGCGGAGACGACACCGGGCAGATCGAGCCGGGGCGGAGCGTTGTCCTGGAGGGCGAAAAGGGACTGGAACACCGGCGGCCGCCCGGGCGTCGTCGTCCCCACTCCCTGCGCGACGGCCGTGAAGGGGACATCGCTACGGCTGAAGGCCCGGTGGACCAGTCTGCCGGTCTCCCGGATACCGTCCTCGCCACCGCCCACCGCGGCGCCGCGCAGGCGGACCGGCACCATGTTGATCAGGCAGCCGATGGCCTGCTCCAGCTCCGGAGCGGTGCGCTCGGCGACGGGCACTCCCACCGCGAAGTCCCGCTGCCCGCATGCCTCGGCCATGATGTCCGCCCAGGCCGACAGGAGCACCACGAACCGGCTCACGCCGAGCGCGGCGCCCCGTGCGTCGAGGCGCGCCGTCACGGCCGCGGGAACGGACACGTCCAGGTGTCCAGTCCCGGTCTCCCCGGGGCCGGGCCCTTCGGGCCAGCGGATCTGGGGCACGTCCTGGAACTCCTCCCGTACCCGCTCCGTCCGCCCCGCCGAGTCCGTCACGGCGATCGCCGCCGTCGTCAGCCGGACCCGCTCGGCCAGGGTGGGCGGCGCGGTCCGTGGCTCACATCCGGCATAGGCGTCGGACAGGTCGCGCGCCAGGACGGACTCCGACCGGCCGTCGAAGCCGATGTGGTGGACCACCAGCCCGAACAGCCAGCCCCGCGGCTCGGTCACCGGCACCAGCGCGGTGCGCCACAGGTCGGCGTCCTGGGGTTCCAAGGGCTCCTCGAAGAGCCGCCGCAGCGCGCCGACCGCCTCGTCGACGGTCGGCCGGGCGTCCAGCAGCTCCAGGGGCGGGGCGGAGATGTCGGTGACCTCGGCATGGGGCCGGGGATCCACCCGGAAGGCCGTGCGCAGCACCTGGTGCCGCTCGTGGACGGCGGCGACGGCCGCCTCCAGGGCATCCTGGTCGAGCCGGCCGTGCAGCTGCCACGTCATCAGGCAGTATCCGGACCGGTCCCGCGGCGCCGTCAGATGGCGGGTGAGGAACACCAACTCCATGGGGGTCAGCGGGAGGTCACAGGTCAGCGGGAGGTCAGCGGATGGGGGGAGGTCACCGGTCGGGGGGAGGTCACCGGTCGGCGGCAGAACGGCGTCCGTGCCCCGCGCCGACCGCAGCCAGGATCCGAGGCGTTCGGCCGACGCGTGCTCGTACAGGATCGACAGCGGAACCGGCCGCCCCGCCCGCTTGCCGATCCGGGTGCAGGCACGGGCGGCCTGCAGCGAGGAGCCTCCCAGCGCGAAGAAGGACGTGTCCGGTGGCACGGTCCGGCTTCCCAGCACGGCCGCGAACGCCTCGGCCACCAGGTGGACGAGCGGGTCGCCGATGGGGCCGTGGTGGCTCTCGACGGGCGCCTTCGGCACGCTCGCCAGCAGGGCCCGGTCGTCCAGCTTGCCGCTGCCGGTCAGCGGGAAGGAGTCGACGAAGGCGACGTCGACGGGGCGTTGGTAGACGGGCAGGTGGCGGGCGAGGATCGCCGGTATGTCCGGCAATGCGCCGCCACCGGTCCGGTCCGGCACGCAGAAAGCCACCAGTTCGAAGGCGCCGCCGAGTTCATTCCACCGGGGGACCACCCGGCAGTCGGCGACGTACGGGACCAGGCACTCGATCTGCCGCTCCACCTCGGCCGGTTCGACGCGGTTGCCCCGGATCTTCACCTGCCGGTCGATCCGCCCGCGGAACTCGACGGTCCCGTTCTCGTCCCGGGTGCCCAGGTCCCCGGTGCGGTACAGCCGGACCCGCTCACCGTCGATGTCGACTTCCGTGAACTTCTCGGCGGTCAGGGCCGGTTCACCGAGGTAGCCGTGGGCCAGGCCGTCGCCCGCGACGCAGATCTCCCCCGGCTCCCCGGCCGCGCAGCGGCGGCTGCCCTGGAGGACGAAAACGGAGGTGCCGGGCACCGGCCGCCCCAGCGGGATGCCGCCGGACCGGGCGCAGTCCGCGGCGGTGATGCGGTGCGTGGTGGTGAACACCGTGCTCTCGACCGGGCCATAGCCGTTGATCAGGGCCGTGTCGGGGAACCGGTCGAGGAAGCGGCCGACGTGCCGCACGGACAGGCGTTCACCGCCGATCATGACCTGGGACAGGCCGCTCAGCGCCGTCAGGTCCTCATCGACCATCAGGTTGAACAGGCTGCTGGTCAGCCACACCGTGTTCACTCCGTGGTCGGCGACCATCGCGCGCAGGGCCTCGGCCGTCAGAAACGGCTCGCCGATCAGGACGCAGGTGCCGCCGTGGTACAGCGCGGCCCAGAGTTCGAGGGAGAAGGCGTCCCACGGCAGCGCCGCCGCGAGGGGAATGACCGTATCCCGGTCGAAACGCGCGAAGGTACCTGCCCGGAAGAGCCGTGCCGTCGCCCGGTGCGGGGTGATCACTCCTTTGGGCCGTCCGGTGGTGCCCGAGGTGAAGAACACACAGCACGCGTCGGAGCCCCGTACCGCCACCGCGGCGCGGGCGGGGCCCTCCCCCGTACCGTCCTCGGCCGGTGTCCACAGTGGCGCGGACAGCTCCGCCACCGCGCCCGGCCGGGCGACGACGAGGGGCGGCCGGAGCTGTTCGACCACCGCGTCCAGACGGGTCCGTGGCCAGTCGGGATCGAGCAGCGCGTATGCGGCACCGAGTTTGAGAACGGCCAGCAGCGTGACGACCAGGTCGACGGAGCGCGGCAGCAGGATCGGGACGAGATGACCCTGCTCGACACCGTCGGCGGCGAGCAGGCCGGCCAACCGCTCGGCGCGGGCGTCCAATTCACCGTACGAAACCCGGGCGTCCCCGGCAATCAGGGCTGTGCGCCGCGGCTGAGCGCGCGCCTGTGTGGCGAAGACGTCATGCAGTAGTCCTTCTCCTGGTGATTCCCCAGTGACTTCTGCAGCCCACGCGGCATTCGACCGCAACACGTCGACTCCCTTCGCGATCCCGGACAACGAGGGTTTGCGAGCACATCATCAGGCGCGCACGACGTTGCCATGTCTGCTCGTTTCCTGCCAGCCTCCTTTTCTTTTCATAAAAGGGGTTGAGCCTGACTTCGTCATGAATGTGACCGCGCCCGATCCCTCGTTCCGGGACAGTGAGCTGTGCCATGATCGCAGGGGGTCCGAGAAACCCGACCCCGCCTACTGTCGACGACCGTTTTCATTTCACGCGACATCAGCGCGACATCAGACGGAATATCCGTTTCCGACCGTATGATGGGGGACGTTGTGACGAGTCGGGATCGCTCCTTGGACATCGCGGTCATCGGTATGGCAGCGCGGCTCCCTGGGCCCCGTGGAATCGACGACTGGTGGGATTCCCAGCTCCGCGGGAGCGTGCACAGCAGGAGATACACGCGGGAGGAGTTGATCGCGGCCGGAGTGCCCGCCGCGTTGGCCACCGACCCCGACTATGTACCCGTACGCGGTCATCTCGACGGCTGGGACCGCTTCGACCACGATTTCTTCCAGATCCGCCGGCGCGAGGCCGAACTGATGGACCCTCAGCACCGCTGGATGCTGGAGGTGGCCTGGAACGCCCTGGAGGACGCTGGGGCTCCGGTCCGGGACGACACGCGGATGACCAGCGTCTACGCGTCCATGACGGGCAGCGAGTACATGCGCGCGATGGTCCGCCGCGGAAGCGTCGATCCGGGCCTGCTCGACGACCTGATCCACGGCAGCGAGCCGGACTTCATGGCGAGCCGCGTGGCCTACAAACTCGGTCTGAACGGACCGGCCTTCGCCGTGCAGACGGCCTGCTCCTCCTCGCTGGTGGGCGTGCATCTGGCGGTGCAGGGGCTGCTCAGCGGAGACTGCGACCAGGCCCTGGTGGTGGGCGCCGGGTTCGGCTACCCCCAGGCAGGTCATCTGCACCAACCGGGCGGCGTGCTGTCCGCCACGGGTGCGTGCCGGCCGTTCGACCGGCGTGCGGACGGGGTGATCGCCGGATCCGGCGCGGGTGCCGTGGTGCTGCGCCGTCTTTCGGACATCACCGAGGACGATCCCGTGCCGTACGGCGTCATCCTGGGCACCGCGATCAACAACGACGGGAACGCGAAGGCCGGGTACTACGCGCCGTCCGCCGCGGGGCAGGAGCGGGTCATCGCCGCGGCGCTGAGCGCGGCCGAGGTCGACGGCGGGTCCATCGGCTATCTGGAGGCCCACGGCACCGGCACCCGGATCGGAGACCCGATCGAGTGGACGGCGGCGGGCGCCGCGCTGCGCAGGGCGGGAGCCCGGCAGGGCAGTGTGGCGGTGGGCGCTTTGAAGGCCAGTATCGGCCACCTGGACGCCGCCGCGGGAGTCGCCGCACTGATCAGAGCCCTGCTCGTGGTGCGCAGCGGGGTGATCCCGCCCGTCGCGGGGTTCACCGCGCGCAACCCCCTGCTGGAGACCGAGGACTGTCCCCTGTATCTGCCCACCGAGGCCGTCCCCTGGACCGGGGAGCGCCCACGGCGTGCCGGGGTGAGCGCGTTCGGGATCGGCGGCACCAACGCGCATGTCGTGATCGAGCAGGCACCGCCGCGCGAGCCGGCCGCCACCGCCGCCACCGCCGCGCCCGCCGCCCCCGCTCCCGCCCCCGTTCCCGGGGCGTGGGCACCGCGCGAGCGCCTGGTGCTCCTGTCCGCGGCGGATCCCCAGGCGCTCGGCCGCGTGGCCGACGGTCTGGTCGCCCACCTCAGGACCCACGACCCGGATCTCGGCGAGGTCTGCGACACGCTGGCGGGCGGCCGCCTGGCCATGGGCGAACGCCTCGCGGTCACCGGCCGGACGAGCGCCGAGGTCGCGGGGCGCCTCGCCGACCGGTCCGGGGTGTCCCGGGGCACCGCGCCGGTGACGGGCCCCGCCCCGGTGGTCTTTCTCTTTCCCGGCGGGGGCACTCAACGCCCGGCGATGGCCGAGCCCTTCACCGCCCTCTCCGGGTTCCGCCAGGCGCTCGACCGGTGCCTCGCGGCTTTCGCCTCCCCGCTCGCGGAGCGGATCCGGCAGGCGCTGTTCGACCCCGCCTTCCCCGCCGCCGAGCTGAACCGGCCAGAACTGGCGCAGCCGGCCCTCTTCGCCGTCGGCCACGCGGCGGCGACCGCACTGCTGGACCTGGGGGTCCGGCCGGCCGCGGTGTGCGGACACAGTTCCGGCGAGATCACCGCGGCCGCTGTCGCCGGAGTCTTCAGCCTGGAGGACGCGGCCGCGTTCATAGCGGCGCGCGGCGCGGCCATGCAGGACTGCCCGAAGGGCGCCATGCTGGCCATCGGGGCGGATGTGAAGCGGGCCCTCGCACTCGCCGAGGAGTGGGGTCTCGGCCTCGACGTGGCCGCGGTCAACGGCCCGGACTCCTGCGTGCTGGGAGGGCCGGTCAAGGAGGTGGAGGAATACCTGCGGCGGATCGGCGACACCTTCTTCGTACGGCGCCTGCGCTACACCCACGCGGGCCACTCCCGGCTGATCGAGCCCGCGCTGCCCGCGCTCACCCACGCGATGGCGCGGATCGAACTCCGGCCGTCGACCCTTCCGATCGCGCTCAATGTGTCCGGTCGGGTCGTCGCGGCCGGTACCTCCCTCCCGCGCGACATGTTCGTCACGCAGGTCCGGCAGTCCGTGCTGTTCGGCGCCGCCCTCGACTCGCTGGCCGAACACCTGCCGGGCGCCCTGGCCGTGGAGATCGGTCCGGGGCGTCCCCTCTCACCGCTGGCGGAGGCCGGCGGTTTCCCCGTAGTCGCCCTGGACCAGGGCAGGGACGCACCGGGGTCGACCGCGCTCGGCGGTGTCGGCGCCCTGTGGACCCTGGGGCAGCCGATCACGCCGGACGGGCTGACGGGCGGTGGCCGCAGGACCAGGCTGCCCGGCTACCCCTTCTCCGGGCCGCGCTCGGTGGCCCCGGAAGCGCTCGCCCCGCCCGCGACGGACCCCAGTCGCTCCCCGGCTCCGGTTCTCGCGCCGTTGCCGGAGCAGCGGAGCGAGGAGCCGGAACCCGAGAGCCAGGCCCCGGTCGACCCGGCAGAGGGAGTGACAAGGCTCTGGGCGGAACTGCTCGGCCGTGACAATGTCCCGGCGGACGCCGACTTCTTCGCCCAGGGCGGCGACTCCCTGCTGATCACCCGGCTCATCCGCAGGGTGAACAGCGAGTTCGACATCCGTGTCCCCGTGCGCGAAATGCTGGCCAAGCGGACACTGAACGGCCATATCGCGGTGGTCCGCCGGATCCAGGACGAGGCGGACGAGCAGGGCTTGCGACGTTGAACGAATTAAACTCCACGAAAACCGAACCGCTCGTACTGATCCATTGCGCAGATCAATCCGCCCTCTTATGATCACACCACCATGTCACGGTCACTCGTGACAGCAAAAACCGCACTTTCGTTCTCGAATCCGGACCGAGTGATAAGCGAACTGACAGCTTTGGGGAGTTTTTCTCATGTCCGGTTTGCAACACATGAAATCCTCTCCGTCCAGACCGATAGACAGTGACGGAGCGATACCGGAGTGGACGGCCTCGGTAACCGGCGAACCACTGCCGGAAGACGCGTTCGTTCCCGCATACGAAGTGGTGGCCCGCCTGGCCGTCGGCCATCCCGCGGCGGTCGCCGTGCGCTGCGGCGACATCGCCGTCACCTACGGTGAGTTGATCTCCTGGTCCCGGCAGTTGTCCCACCGCCTCGCCGCGGCCGGGGTGGGCGCCGGTGACCGGGTCGCCCTCCTCGCCGAGCCCTCCGCCGCGATGATCGCGTCCGTGCTCGGCGTCCTCGGCGCGGGGGCCGCCTATGTGCCCGTCGATCTGGCCCAGCCGGACGCCCGTGTCGCCACAATCCTCCACGATGCGCAGGTGGCAGCCGTCGTGACGACGGCACACACACGGCATCGGGCACCCGGTTCCCACCTGCCCGTCGTGACGGTCTCGAGCGTCCCCGGCGAGGAGCCGGACGCCGCGGCCTCCGGCTCCTTCGCCGCCGCGGTCGGCCCGGCGGATCCGGCGTATCTCATCTACACCTCGGGCAGTACGGGCGAGCCCAAGGGCGTCATCGTCGAGCACCGCAATCTCGCCGCCTCGACCCGGGCCCGCCTCATGGTCTACTCGGGGAACCCGACCTTCCTCCTGATGTCACCGCTGGCCTTCGACTCGTCGGTCGCCGGGATATGGGGGACGCTCCAGGCGGGCGGCTGCCTGATCGTGGCGTCCGCGGACGAACTGCGCGACGCCGATCGGCTGGTCTCCCTCGTCAGCCGCCACCGCGTGACCCGTACGCTGTGCGTGCCCACCCTGTACGGGCTGCTGCTCGACGCCGCCGAACGCGCCGGGACAGCTCCGCTGGCCTCACTGCGGCAGGTGATCGTGGCGGGCGAGGCCCTGCCGCAGCCACTGGTCGACCGGCACTTCGCGGTCCACTCCTCTGCGGCCCACTCCTCCGTGACCGACCTGGTCAACGAGTACGGCCCGACCGAGACCACCGTATGGGCCACCTTCCACCGCTTCACCGGCGTCGAACCGGTCAGCATCGGCGGCCCGGTCCCAGGCGCCCGGCTCTACGTCCTCGACGACGAGCTCCAGCCCGTACCGCCGGGCGCGGAGGGCGAGTTGTTCATCGGCGGCACCGGGGTGACACGCGGCTACTTCGGCCGTCCGGAGGCCACGGCGGCGGTCTTCCTCGACGACCCCTTCGCCGCCGGGCCCGGCGCGCGCATGTACCGGACCGGTGACCTCGTGCGCCGGAACGCGGACCGCCGACTGGACTTCATCGGCCGCAAGGACGACCAGGTCAAGGTCCGCGGCCACCGCGTGGAACTGGGCGCGGTCGAGTCGGCGCTGCGCCCGCTGGAAGGAGTCCAGGAGGCGGTCGTCCTGCCCGACGCGCAGGGAACGGGCCTGATCGGCTTCGTCGCCTCGCGGGAGGGTGCGGACCCGGTCGCGCTGCGCCGTGCCCTCGCGGAGCAGCTGCCCCCCGCGATGGTGCCCGGCGAGCTGCGGGTCCTGCCGGAACTGCCGCGCAACCTCAACGGCAAACTCGACCGCGCACTGCTGCGGACGCTCGCCGCAGAACCGCCCGCCGCCCGCCCGCCGGCCGCGCCCCTCAGCGACGATCCGCTCACCGCCCAGGTGGCCGCCGCCTGGTCGGACGTGCTCGGCGTGGCCACGGTACCGCTGGACGTCAACTTCTTCGATTTCGGCGGCAATTCGCTGGCCATGTTCAAGCTGCAGGACGCGCTGGAGCGGCACTGCGGACTGCGGCCGTCGGTCGTCTCCCTGTTCCAGGAAACCACCGTGACAGCACAGGCCACGCTCATCCACACCAGTCGCGAGCACGGGGAGGACACGGCGCCGGCCTCCTCAGCCGAGGCCGCCCGCAAGGCCCGTACGGCCAGGCTTCGGCAGCAGCGCGCACGGAAGGGGACCCGCCCATGACGTCGTACACCTCGCGCTGGCTGGTGCGCGACACGGCCCGGCCCGAAGCGCGGATACGTCTGGTGTGCTTCGCGCACGCCGGAGGGTCCGCCGCCTTCTACCGCTCCTGGGGTCAGTCGCTGACCGAGGTGGAGGTACACGCCGTCCAGTACCCGGGGCGCGCCGACCGGCTCGACGAGGACCCTCCGCACGACCTCGTCCAGCTCGCCGCCGACATCGCCGACGCGCTCGAACCGCTGGCGGATCTCCCACTCGCCTTCTTCGGCCACAGCCTGGGCGCTCCCGTGGCCCTGGAGACGGCACGCGCGCTGCAGCGCCGGGGCATCCACATCGAGCGCCTGTTCGCTTCGGGCTCCCGTGACGCCCCGCTGCCCACCGGCCTCGTCGCCGAGGAAGACCCCGACCGGCTGCTCGAGGACCTGGTCAGGATGGGCGGCACCGACGCGGAGATGGCGGCGGACCCGATCTTCCAGGAGGTGGTCCTGCCGTATCTGATCGCCGACGGCCGCATGTTCCACCGCTACACCATGGCCCCCGAGCCGTTGCTCAGCTGTCCGGTCACCACCATCGTCGGCGACCAGGACGACGACGCGGACCGCCGCCCATGGAGCGCGTTGAGCACGGTGCCCGTCCAGGAGGTCGGCGTTCCCGGGAACCACTTCTACCTCATCGCCGACCCGCCGTACTCCCTTCTGCGGGAAACCCTCTCCGCCCCGCGCCCCGGCTCCTGCTGAACCCTGATCTTCGGCGCCCAAAGGTCTACCGGCCAACTCAAGTGATCAGGGCCGTGCGCCGGCTGCGCAATGAAGGTGTCGTAGCGACGGAACCCCGTGTCATCGGACCGTGCGAAAGATATCGTCACCGCAGACATCTCGGTCAGCGGCTCATTCAGGATCACCTGCCCAGGCGCCATCCTGACCTGCCGACCGTAGATGTGGGCGGAGCTTTCGGGCTCCGCCCTCGTCATGCGCCGGGACGGGACATCAGACGGCCAGGGCACATTGAGGGCACATGGGTCCGGGCGAGGGCACTGACGTGCCCTCGCCGTCGGGTGTTCGTCGTCGCGGCGTTCAGCCGCGCAGGGGCTGTGCCAGCCGTCCCAGCAGCCCGGCGACGAGCGCCGTCTGGGCGGGCACCGTGTCGGGGTAGATGAACTCGCCCTGGGCGTGGGCACCGTCGCCGACCGCGCCCATGCCGCACAGCACCGGCAGGCCGAGGGCGGCGACGAAGTTGGCGTCGCTGGCGCCGCCGACCGCGGTGTCGGGCAGGTCGCGGCCCTGTGCGCGGGCGACCTCACGGGCGAGGGCGAGGAGCGGGGCAGAGGCGGAGTTCAGGGTCATCGGCGGCCGGTTCCAGTCGCGGACGATGTCGATGGCCACGCGGGGGTCGCTGACCTTGATGGCGTCGAACTCGGCGTCGACACGGTCCTGTTCGGCCTGGCTGGTGACCCGGATGTCGATGCCGGCGGTGGCCTGCCCGGCGACGACGTTGGTGGCGCTGCCGCCCTTGATGAGCCCGGTGTTGATCGTGGTGCCCTTCTCGGGGGCGGCGACGGCGGCGGCGGCGAGGACGAACTCGGACAGGGCGGTGATCGCGCTGGCTCCGTCCTGGGGCGCGAGGCCGGCGTGCGCCTCGACACCGGTGGCGGTGACCTGGAAGATCCCGGAGCCCTTGCGGGCGGTCTTGACCGCGCCGTGCGCGGTGGGCTCCAGGACCAGGGTGACATCGGCCTTCTGCGCGACCTCCTCGACCACGGGACGGGAAGAGAGGGAGCCGATCTCCTCATCGCCGTTGAAGAGGAAGGTGACCGTGGGGAGGGGGGCGCCGCTCTCGCGGGCGAGCTTCAGGGCCCAGATGCCCTGGGCCAAGCCGGTCTTCATGTCGAAGATGCCGGGTCCGCTGAGCTTCTCCCGGCCGTCGCCGTCCGGCTCCGGCTGCTCCCACCTGGCAAGCGTGCCGGTCGGCCATACGGTGTCGTAGTGGCCGACGAGCGCGACGTGCCCCGGGCCGGTGCCGGTGTAGGTCAGGGTCAGGGTGTCTCCGCACTCGCCGCCGGGGTGGCGGTGCTCGTGGTCGGGCTGCCCGAGCCGGTGGACCGTCAGCTCGCGCAGGAGGTCCAGGCCCGCCGCGAGGCCGGGCAGATCATAGCTGCTGGTCTCCTGGCGGACGAGGGTCAGGATGTCGGTGACGATCTCCGCCGAAACATCCTGGGCGCGGGCGGTCAGAGCGGCAACAGGCGATGCGGTCATGATCAGCTTTCTGGTGCGAAGGGGTGGGGGGTGGCTTGGGGA
>NZ_MUNE01000187.1 GCF_002154605.1 Streptomyces milbemycinicus
AGATGTGTATAGTAGACAGCCCCCGCCTCGCCCCCGGCAAACCCTCCCGAAGAACACGAAAACCCCACGGCAAATGCGCCGGGGGTTGGGCATGGGGTACAGTGTGCGACGATGCGACACCGGCGGATGGTGTCCCTCGCGGGTGTAGTTTAATGGTAGAACATGAGCTTCCCAAGCTCAGAGCGCGGGTTCGATTCCCGTCACCCGCTCCATGACGAAGGCCCAGGTCAGTGACCCGGGCCTTGTTTGTTGTCTAGACCTCTCCATGCCTCCCGTGCCCGTTGCGTGCCCGATGGACCCTGGGCCGCCTCACGCTGCGCCCGTACGCGAGCGTCGAAGACGGTCGCGCTTGGGCGCGAGCCTCGAAGATCACGGCCCTGGATCGGGCTACTGGGGGCAGGTCCGAAGCCCGCCCGATCCGCGGGCCAGCGCACGAGGCCGTGGCAGCTCCAGCCCAAAGCCGTCCGCCGACCTCGGTTACTGTCTGGAGGTCCGAGAGAACTTCGCCAAGCTCTTCAAGAGCACGGCCAAGACCTCTGATGGCGACTTGTTCGCGGTAGAACGCCCATGCCAATGTTCGCCGGAGTGGCCCGGCTTGGAGACGACGGCGAACGGTCACATGCTCCCGGCTCAGCCCTCCAGCCACTACAGCGTTCTCACGAACCCGGAGTCCGGACCGTTCGTCGCGCGCTGCGTCGGTTGTCAGGCGCGCTATCCCGACCCTTGGGTGATCCCGCAGGGTGCGCCGATGCCTTTCGACTGGGCTCGCGATTGAGTACGGGCCAGCTGTTTGCGGTGCAGCCAGCCGTACGCCCGCGATCGCGAATTCTGCACCAGATGCGCACCAGATGCGCACCAGACCGAGTGGCGCACCACGGTCAATAGGGGTCGCTCAGGAGTCGAGGCCGACGCTCTCACAACGTTTATTTCCGCAGCTCAGCACCGTTGTGACGACCAAACCATCCGTGATTCCAAGCTCAGAGCGCGGGTTCGATTCCCGTCACCCGCCCCATAGCGAAAACCCAAGTCAGCGACCTGGGCCTTTTCATAGGGACAGCCGATCGCAGCCGAAACCTCGACCGAGCGCATACTGGAGTATGCTTGACTCATGTCCGCCACAACACGCATCACCGTCACCCTGCCCACCGAGCAGGTCGCCGAGTTGAGGAAGCTCACGGACAACGTGTCCGGCTATGTGGCTGAAGCGGTGGCCCGCCAGATCCGGCACCAACTCCTCGGCGACGACCTGCGGCGCCATCAAGAGGAGCAAGGCGCCTTCGCAGACGAAGAGCTGGCCGAAGCCCGCGCCAAGATCTTCGGCACCGCCGACCGTGCCGGCCATACGGACGCCGCGTGAGCACACACTTTGAGACCGTCGTCCTGGACTCCCAGGGACTGTCCGCCTGGGTTGCCCAGGACCGCAAAGTTCTCGCGATGTTTCAGGTGTTCCACGGGATGGGGGCTGATCTCGTCGTCAGCGCCAACACCATCGTCGAAGTCAGCCATTCGCGAGTGAACCTCCCACGCCTGAACTGGGCCCTCTCACGGGTCAAGGTCGAACCCGTCACCGAACAGGCAGCCAAGGCTGCCGCCGAACTACTCAAGTCGGCAGGACTGCACGGGCACAAATACGCGATCGACGCCACCGTCGCTGAGGCAGCACTACGCCAGCCGCCACCAGTCGCCGTACTCACCTCCGACACCGACGACATGGCCAAGCTCTGCAATGACCGCGTGCGACTGATCGCCCTATGAGGTGCGGGCCTCTTAAGGTAGACAGATGCGCGGTGGACGACGCACTAGATCCGCACCAGATAGGGCGGTAAACACCGGTCAGTGACGGGTACTGCAGCGGGTACACCAGCTTGCTGTCGGCACTCGTTTACACTGGTCAGCGGCATGTTCAGCACCGACGGCCCGGTGATTCCCAAGCTCAGAGCGCGGGTTCGATTCCCGTCACCCGCTCCACGACGAAGGCCCAGGTCAACGACCCGGGCCTTGTTTGTTGTCCAGCCCTCTCCGTGGCCCCGTGCCCGTTGCGTGCCAGATCAGGCGCTAGGCATGCCGACCGATCGCCTTGCCAAGCCGGGCGGGCCGACTCCTCCCCCTCTCAGTCAAGACGACTCGCCGCCGTCAAAGTGGCGGCGGTCAGCAGCCCGCCGAGTGAGCTGAAGCGGACCATCTCCATGCGCACGAGAGGGACGAACACGTACCGTAGGGCGCACAGCGGACCTGCCGATCCTTACTGGAGACCGCGATGACCACGCCCGAACATCCGATGCACGACATCGCCGACAGTGATCCGGAAGCCCACCGCATCGCCCAGCCGGCGAGCACACCTGAGGAACTGCGCGCTGCTCTTGCGCTGATCGCCCCGGACGCACTGCCGACATTTGATGCCGAGCGCGCCGCGGCACTCCGGCAGTCCCGAGAGCAGGTGAGCGCGGCACCCATGCGTCGCTTCGTCGGGCAGTGGGCCGTCTACGTGGCCGTCGAGCGCCACCCGGACCGAGCCGCCCGCCTGCGGGCGCTGGAAGCCCGTGCGGCCGAGACCGACGATCTCCACGAGGCTCGCGAACTTGCGGCGGAGATCGGCCGCATCCTTGACAAAGCATGCGCTGAAGCCGGCATCGACCAGGAGCAGGGAGCAGCGTGAGCGACCGGGACCCATGGCGTTGGGAGTATGACCCGGACGCCGAGCACGTCGTGTCGGGCCTGCCCCCGCAGGTGGTCGCCGAGGTTGAACGCCTTGCGGGAGAGATGGTTGCACTGGCCGACGTCGGCGTTGACGTCACGGATCTCGGTCAAGGACCGCGACGGGGCGTGCCGGGCGGAGTGCGGCGCATCCCCCTGCTCGTCGACGGCTGGTTCTACGCGCTGCCCCTCCCCCGGCTGCGCCTCATCGCGATCACGCGAGTGATCCCCCCATTCTCCGATCTTTAGCAGGTGAACAAATCTCGCTTCGAGGGACTGGACCCCAGCGCGGACTGGTCGGCAGTGCGCCAGGTTCCGCACCAGAAGCGCACCAGATAGAGCGGTAAACAGCGGTCAATAACGGGTACTGCGGCAGGCGTGGCCGCTTGCCCACAGCACCCATTCGCGCTGGTCAACAACATAATCCGTGCTGACTGCCCGGTGATTCCCAGAGCGCGGGTTCGATTCCCGTCACCCGCTCCACTACGAAGGCCCAGGTCAGCGACCCGGGCCTTGTTTGTCGTCTAGACCTCTTCGTGCTCCCGCGCCCGCTGCGTGCCCGTGCTGTGTTTCGGAGTCGGTCAGCGTCTCGGTACGCGGGCGCAGAGGACACCCCCTTCTCAGGCGACGGTGTACTCGGCATCCCCGAAGTCCGCGACTACGCGCAGCCGACCTCCGAGTGCTTCGACATAGGAGCGGATGGTGGCCAACTCGGCACGGTCCAGTTCGCCGTGCTCGATCGCCGAGACCCGAGGCGCCGAGACTCCCATCGACGCGGCAACTTGGCGCTGGGTCAGCGCCTGCTCGCGCCGGACCTCTGCGAGCTTGTGAGCGCGCACCTCGGCAGTCAGCCGGTCCATCGCCGCCTGCTTTTCCTCCGCCGATCGCACCGGCAGCCCGGCAGTCTCGCGCCGCTCACGCGCCCTGCGCTTGGCCTCCTCCCAGCTGACCGTGCTCATTCATACTCCCTGGTTTCAGGATCGGCCAGATGCGCCTGGTAGCGCTTCTCGGCGATCGGGATGTTGGTCTCGTACCAGCCCTGCCAGTTTCCAGCTTTGTCGCCGACCACCAGAAGCACCGCCCGCCGCACCGGATCGAACGCGAAGAGGATCCGGATCTCACTGGCACCTGACGACCCTGGCCTCAGCTCCTCCAAGTTGAGCCGCGGCATCGATGTTAATGCAAGCGTTAACTCGTCATGCCCGGACCACCTCACGCACGATCACATGAGTACCGTGCCAGATGCGTGCCAGAACGAGCGGTGAACCACGGTCGACACGGGCAACCATCAGCCGCGCTCAAGTCACCCTTGTACTCGTTTCCGCTGGTCAACACCGTGGCCTGTCTCCATCACCCGGTGATTCCCAAGCTCAGAGCGCGGGTTCGATTCCCGTCACCCGCTCCACACACAGCAGAGCCCCAGGCCACCGGCCCGGGGCTTTGCCGTTGCTCGGGGCCGCTGGCCCCTCTGGCGACTCGCGACAACGCACCAAAACCCACCACAACGCGATCACGCTTGGGCCAGAGCGATCGAGACGCGTCGGGCCTTGTGTGGCGAACGAGGCGCGGGCGTAGGCTCAGCCCAGCGTCCGCACCAACGGCCAGGCTCACGATGACCACGTAGACCGCCGCCCAGGAGACGTTCCGATGACCGAGCAGCCCTCTGCCCCCGACGGGCCCCTGAGCCCCATGCCGGCGCTCACTCCGGCAGCGCTCCGGGCAGCGGTTGCCCAGATCGCCCCCGCCCAGTTGCCTTCCTTCATCGAGCACCTCGACCGCGCGGTTGAACAAGCCGCCACTCAGAGCACTATCGCTCCGTTGCGTACCTTCCTGCTGTGGTGGGGAGAATTCGTTGCCATCCAGCGCTACCCCGCGCGAGCCGCCCGCCTGCGCGAACTCGAAGCCGCAGCGGAAGAAGCAACGGACCTCGAGGCCCTGCGTTCCGCACTCGCTGGAATGCGACAGATCACAGATCTGGCGCACCGCGAGATCTCCGCGTGAGCGATGACTGGACCTGGGACTACGACCCCGATGCCGAGCATGTCGTGGGCGGCCTGCCGCACGAAGTCGTGGCCGAGGTAGAGCGCTTGGCTGAACACATCCCCGGCACAGCCCGTGCCGTCACGGACGCGCGGTTGCGCGTTGTTGCCGAGTTGCGACTCCAGCCGAGCGCTTCCCCAACTGCGCCTTCCTGATGCGGAGTACGCCGCGCGCCCATCACGCGGTGACGACCGTGTGATGCCGATCTTCTCGCCCCGCAACGACGCCGCATGGCACCGTCTCGCATCCGACGCGGAAGCCCTGACACCGCACGATGCCGGCTCCGGGACAGGTCGTGGGAGTGGCAACCGCAGGTCGTCTGGGGGAACGGCTGCCGGCTCACTCGGTCTTGACGGGGGTCAGGCTGAACCCGTCGTTGGGCTTGCCCGCAAGGAGGTCGGCCAGCCCGCCGCTGAGCGCGTACGTCGTCCCGTCCGGTCCCGCGGTCACGTCGCTGGTGACGGGATCCTCGACGGTGTCGGTGACCTTCACCGTGGCCTTCTTCCAGCCGTCACGGGGCTCCACACGCTGGATCTGGGCGGGCTTGCCGGTCAGCAGACCGCTGCTGACCGCCGCGATCGAGCCGTCCTTCAGGAGCCGCATGCCGGCCGTGGGGGACCCCAGCGGCGCGGAGAGCTTCACCTCCTGCGCCTTTTCGGGATGTTTGACGGGCACCCGTACCAGGGAGCCGTCGGCCATGGCGATGATCAGCTGGTTTCCCTCCACCCACTCCACCGCTGACATGCCCACATCGTTCAGGAAGTCGGGAATGTCAAGCGTGCCCTTGAGCAAGTCGTTCTGCAGAAATACCGAGGCGCGGCCCTTGCGGTCGATGCGGAACACCGTCGGGGTCAGCTCGTCGACGGCGTATGCGGTGCCGTCGGGCGCCACCGTCACGTCGGAGATCAGGTGCTGCTTGCCGTCCAGGGTGACCGCGGTCAGATCGACGCACCAGTCCTGCTTCCCGCTCTCCAGGTCGTAGCTGCCCACACCGGCGACGCGGAAGGGGGCGTTCTTCTTGGAACGGTCGGCGGTGCCGTAGTCCACATTGCTGACCAGGATGCGGTCCCGTTCGCGGTCGACGAGGACGGCCTGCGCCGACACCATTTCCGGGTCGTCGATGAGGGTGCGCACCTTCCCGTCAGGACTGACGGCGGAGACCGTGCCGTGCTTCAGCGACCCGGCGAAGAACGTGTTCGACCGCGCGTCGAAGTCCAGCGAGTGCGGGAACACGTTCGAGCCGTCGGCCTTGATGGCGCTGAGCTTCTTCTGCTTGGCCTGCTCGGTCCGGGTCTGCTCGGCTCCGGATGTGGAGCCGGATCCGGCAGAGGAACCGTTCACGGCCAACGCCGTCCCGGTGGCCACGGCGGCGACAAGTACCGCGCCCGCGATGGCGAACTTCAGCTTCGTCTTCTTCATTGTTGTCCTTGTTCCTCGGGAGGGTTGGGGCCGGCGTGTACTGCGGTGACCTGCGTGGGTGTCACTCGGTGATGTCGCGTCCGAGCAGGGCGGCCAGCCGGTCGAGCGCGGGGGCGTCTTCCGGAGCGGTCCGGGACGGCGCGAACGGAGCGCCCGGTCCGGACGGCAGCTGTGCCGTGAGGCCGCGGGCGAACTCGGTCTCCCGCTCGACCGTGGCCTCGTCGAACAGGGCCTTCTGGCCGATGGCCCGGGCCAGATCCCAGCCGTGCATCAGGTGCTCGATCGTCTGCAGATGCAGTGCCACAGCGCCGGGCACCTCACCGATCGGGGCCCGCACCGTGCGCTCCAGCGCTCCCGGACCCTCGAAGGCGGCCACCAGGGCGGCGGCCGACGTCCGGAACGTCTTCTTGAGCGCTTCCGGAGCGGGGTCGGGCGCAGGCAGGGGTGGCTGCGCCCCCATCGCGACGGCGAACGTGTGCTGTCCCGCCACCAGATGGTCGACCAGCTGCTGGACGTTCCAGTCGGTGCAGGGCGTGGGCGCGCTCCACCGCTCCTCCTCCACGGCCTCGACCAGGTGGGCGATGGTGTCGATGACCCCGGCGAAAGCCGTGACGGGTGTGGTGGACATGGGGAACCTCCAGTAGGGGTGAAAGGGTGGCTGTGCGGGCCTCTGCGGACGTTCTTCCGCGATGGAAGGGGGAGCCGGCTACGCGCCCCGCCCAAGATCAATGTCAGCGTGTGTCCGCCCATCGCGTGCGAGCGCCGAATGCGTGATGCCGGCGGGCGGGGACACAGGGGAGAGGACAGAGGGGCGGCAGCGTCATCGGCGGCCGGAAGGCGTGCGTGACGAGGCCCCCGCGGCACTCCCTGCCGGCCTCGGGCCGGAGGCTGTCGGGTGATGTCGGGTGATGTTCAGGTGTGACGCTCTGAGCGGACTGTGGCTTTGCGACGGCCGGACGGCCGGATCAGGGGTGTACGGAAGGAACGACGTGTGCGGGGGTGCCGGCGGCGGGGCGGGCGGTCGCCGGCATGTCCGCGGTGGGTTGGAGGGTCTGGTTGAGCAATCGCAGTGCCGCCTGGGCGGCGGAGCCGGGCGCCGCCGTCGTCACCACCAGCCGGATTCCCTGCCCCCGGGGCACCGGGAGCGAGTGCTGCAACACGTCCAGCTCCCCGACCATCGGATGGCGCATCCGGTACTCGTTCATGCCCCAGGCGCGCACCCGGTGCTGAGCCCACAGCGTGGCGAACTGCGGGCTGCGCATCGTCAACTCGCCGACGAGGGAGGCCAGATGCGGGTCGTCCGGATACTTGCCGACCGCCTGCCGCAGCTTGCCCACCACATCCCGTGCCTTCCTGGGCCAGTCCGCGTACAGGTCCCGCGTGTGGGCGTCCAGGAATACCATCCGGGCGGTGTTGGGTCGCGTGGCCGCTTGATCCGGGCTGTCCGGGGCCAGATGCCCGGCGAACAACGCATGCCCGGTGCGGTTCCACGTCAGGATGTCCGAGCGCTGGCCGAGGACCACCACGGGTGAGTCCCCGAAGGCATCCACCAGTTGGCGCACCGCCGCGGTGACACGCTCGGCGGGGAGCCGGCGACGGCTCTGCCGGACATCACCGGACAAGGTGTGCAGGTGGCGCCGCTCCGCGTCATCCAGCCGCAGAGCCGTGGCCAGCGCGTCGAGGACCTGCGGCGAGGCGTTGAGCGACAGCCCCTGTTCCAGCCGGATGTAGTAGGCCACGCTGACGCCGGCCAACTGGGCCAGTTCCTCACGCCGCAGCCCCGGCACCCGCCGCCGGTCGCCGTAGTCCGGCAACCCCACGTCCGCCGGCTTCAACTGAGCCCGGCGCCGGGACAGGAACTCACCGAGGAGGGATTTGCCGCGCGCTGTCTCATCCATGCGACCGAGTATGGACAGGCTCTCTCCATCTAGCCTGCCCCCGCGAGTAGCAGGCGCGAAGCCGCCGAGCACCTGGCGCCTGAGATCTCACGGATATCGCCGCGGCGCGTGCCGCCGGAGCGAGACAGCTGCCGGCGCGGGTCGAAGGCGAGCGACGCACCAGTCGCCCGCCTCATCTTCTGCGGCTCGACGACAAGCCCGCAGCCATCTACCTGGCCGGGCTCAGCACCGCCAGCATCTTCCTCTGGTCCGATCGCTGACCCAAACGAAACTGCCTAAGCGCTCCGCGGGATGTGCGGTTCATCATCTGCGGCTCAGTGGGGGCTGGTCGCGCAGTTCCCCGCGCCCCTTTTGGGGCGCGGTAGCGCACCGGACTTCGCCGAGGGCGCTTAGTGCGAGACGTTGTCCCACGCGTCGCCCAGCCAGCTCTCGTGGCTCTCCTCCAGCGCGACGAGGGCGGCGATCAGCCGCTCATCCCACCAGTCCGCAAGGAGGGACAGCTGGAACTCGTAGCCGCCGTCGTGCCAGTCCAAGACGGTCTCGCCATCGATCCGCCACTTCGTGCGCCGCGGTGTCCGCGGCGCGGCGCCGCCCCCGAAGATACTCAGGAAGGCGAGGGCCAGCTGTACGGGCCGGATCAGCCACCACACGACCCACCAGAAGGGGTGCCCCTTGTGGCCCACGGCCGCCTGGCGGCCGGTCTGCTGTACGGTCCAGCGGGTCCTGACCCGCCCGCCCCTCGCGGCCGGTTCGCGGACGATCGAGCCGAGCGGCGCCCCGGACTCGTCCACCACGTCGTAAGCCGCCGGGCGGCCCTTGGACGCCGTCCTGGTGACCACCGTCGCCAGCTTCCGCTCCCGGTGAGGGTCGGCCCACAGGACGATGGAGCGGCTGCCCGCTCGCTCCCCTTGTCTTTGTCCGCCGTGGCCGTAACGCGATCGCCGGGACCCTATCGGGCTCTGCCGACACCGGGCGGTGCACGATCCGGGCAAGAAGCTCCGGCGGGGGCGTCGGACGCTGATCCGCACCGACTCCGGCGGCGGCACCCACGAGTTCGTCGCCTGGCTCACCCGGCACGGACGGTGGCTGTCGTACTCGGTCGGCATGACCATCACCGACGCCATCCACCAGGCCGTCCCCGGGGGCTCTGCCCTATATCCGATTCCTCCCTATTCCCCTGTGTCCAGATTCCCCTGTGTCCAGTTCCCGTCCATCGCCGTACGACAAGACCGCTGGCCGACGCCGCCAACCCCGTGCCGGACGCAGGTGAACGGGCCCGCAGCCGGACTGCACCAGATGCGCACCAGAACGGGCGGTCAACCATGGACAACGACGGCAGTGCAGTTGCTGCGACGAGTTGTTCGCTGAGCGGCGTTCTTGCAGGTCAACATGTATGAACAGGCTCCAGCACCGGTGATTCCCAAGCTCAGAGCGCGGGTTCGATTGCCGTCACCCGCTCCACGACGAAGGCCCAGGTCACAGACCCGGGCCTTGTTTGTCGTCTAGACCGCGCTAAGCCTCCTGTGCCCGTTGTGTGCCAGACGATGCACCGCACGTGCCGACCGGTCGCCTCGCGGCTGGCGTTCACTCCGTAGGGCGCTCGGCTGCGATATCAGCGCCGTCGGCAGGCCCCGTCAGGCATGCTGGAGCCCTGAGCAGGTATGCAGCGGCGAAGCCGTACGTACTGCCGGAGTCACTCGCCGAGCTGGACGGGCCCACGACCGGCGGCATCACGCTGCCGCGCCACATCGACTGGGGACCGCACTACGTCTACGACCTGGCCGACGAAGCAGACTTCCGGCTGATGTACGAGCGCGTCATCCGCGAGGCCCAGACACGCGACGACCTCAACGCGTACCTGCACGCGGTATCTCTGCGACGGGTATGGCAGGACCTGTTCCTGCCCCTCCCGGTCAGGGCCGCATGGGAAGCCCGCTTCCCCGAACTCCGCGAGTCCAGCACGACGGCAGCCGCTGCCCAGTGGACGAACTGCACCGCCAGCTGATCCGCATCGGCCTGGACGCGCTCGCCAAGGACTACGGATACGCACTCGCGGGCGGCTGCGCTGTCCAGGCTCACCACATCGTCAACCGAGTCAGTGACGACGTGGACCTCTTCGCGCCCTTCGAGAGGGCGAGTCGTGAGATGAGCCAGGCCGCGGAGCGGATCACCACCGCATACGAAGCTGCCGGATACAGCGTCGAGCAGGCCCATGTGACTCCCACCTGCACCAGGTTGAACGTCACCGACCCAGCCTCGGGCGCGCAGAGCAAGGTGGAGCTCGTCGCTGAATTCCTGCACGACACACCAGTTGAATCCGACCTCGGCCCGGTACTCCACCGCGACGACGTCGCCGCAGGCAAGACCAGCGCACTGTTCACCCGAGCCGAGGTCCGCGACGCCATCGACGAGAAGTCGCTGATCACACGGGGGCTCAGCGGCCCAACGCCCCGGAGTACAGTGAAAACACCGGGAGTACTTCGCACACCGGCTTATATGCGGGTGTCGTTCTCGGCGAGCAACAACACCGGGACGTTGAAGATGCGCCCGGGGACAGGTCCGCGCCATGACCGTGACCATCGACCGTACGACCACGTATGAGCGCGTAACCTCGCCACCGGCCCGCCTGTCCCTGGCTCCGGTGAGCCCGGTTCCAGGCCTTCTGGACGGTGCGTGGTGGCCTCGCTCCCGGGATCTCCTCCGTGAGCTGCCCGCCCTGACGGACGTGCTGGACGCACGCTGGGGCCGTATCACTCGCGTCTCCGTGAACCCGACACACTGGCCCGTGATCCCGCGCAAGGTGCCGGTGACCGGGCACACGGTGCACGTGGGCTGGTTCACTGACGAGCAGGACCCACACAAGTTGATTCTGCTCTCCTACACCGCAGGCCGCTGGGACCTTCTGGTGATCCCGCCGGAGACGAGTGAGGCCGCCGCCGCCCGGCTGATGGCCGCCGCAGCGACCGCCGACGGCCTCCTCACCGCCAGCGGTCTGATGGCGAGCGAGACCGCCACCCGTGACGCCCGAGAGGCGCTCACCCGGGAGGAGGAGTGGGAGACCGATGGCGGGCCCGCCCCTACGGCGGCCGGCAGCCGAACCCGACCGGACTCCTGAGCTCCGCCCAAGGGAGGTGAGGATGTGGAGACCATCATCACTGTGTTCGTGATTATCGCCATGATCATGCTCGGAGTGCTGCTGATCCATCTGCTCAATGCCCAGCACAACGAGCGGATCGCAGCATTTCACTACAGCGATGCCCTGGCGGGAGTCGGCCGACGGAGCCGGAAGAGCCGACAGCCGGCAAGCCCGCCGGATCACCCGTCGTCACCGCCTCACCCCGAACACCGCGACGGGGCCGCGAAAGGTGCATGACTTCTCCTGGCCTGGGCCGGTGGGTGCGAAGCGTGGCCTCACGCCCACCGCCAGGTCTTCCTGATGAAACGAGATCACCATGCAACGACCCGAATCACCCTCGGCAGGGCGCGCCGAGGTGCGTATCGTCTCCGCGTCCCCCGAGGCCGCCCGTCAGGTCGCCGAGGTACTCCGTCGTTGCTTCGCCGGCACCGAACAGCGCAGCTACCCTGCCGGCACCGATGGCGGAACCCGGCTCCATCTCACCGTGGACACCACGCACACGGCAAAGCCGGCGCGGTCCTGGCTGGTAGCAAGTCGGCCCTCCGGACAAGACCGCACGCAGACGGATGAAGTCTGAAGCGATGCCCCTCAACGGGTGCGGGCAGGGCACCGCCGCCCCGTGTCCATGGACTCCTCGTCGGTGCCTTGTACGTGTGGACGGCAACCATGGCAACACTGCGCGAGCGGAAGAACTACCGCGAAGCGATCATGAAGGCTCTGTACGAGGCCGTGGAAGGCAATCGCCTCCTTGGCATCACCGGGGCGAAGCTGCGCGACGAGCTCCAGGTCCCTGAGCAGGATCTGGCGGCCGCCTGCGCATATCTGGCGGGCGAGGGGCTCATCACAGTCGACTGGGCACGAGGAAATACACCCGCGATGGCCACGCTGACACACCAGGGGATCCGGCTGATGGAGGGCGAAGAGGAGGAGGAACGTGGCTGACGCGGCGCGGGGCCTTTCCACCCAGGTGCCGTATTACCCAAAGTGTCGGTGATGCCGGAAAGCACCTCAGGCATAGCATGGTGAGTGGGCCGGTGCACTCTCACGTGCAACCGACCCGAAAGGGCGGCCCCGGTGTGTTTACGCCGGGGCCGTTGTGTCGCCGTCGGCGCGACGGCAGGGAGCAGGACAATATCCACGAGTGGCGCGACCGCGACGCTGTCGTCCCGAAGAGGTACAGGGTCGGCGCGCGTGATCCTCGCTCTGCCTGCGCCTCGACGGTGCGAACACCGCTACAGGCCAGGAAACAGGACGCGGTACCGACGGCTGCGGCTGTGCAGCTCACGGCGATCTTCAGAGTGCGTCGCCGGGCTGATGCGGGAACCACGGCAAGACGCCTCCGGCGGGGCGCGCACATTGCGCTTCGGCCGCCTCAGCCACCGGTCGCGCTCCGGCGACCTGGCGGCAGGTGTCGCAGACCCTCATGTGCGCGATGCTGGGGTGGAGGAGGCAGCAGGAGCAAAATGCGGCGAACAGCGCTGAGGCTCGCCTCTGTGTGAGGCGCTGCGGCGAAACGAGGTCGCCATGACGGAAGGTGAACGGGACTTCCGTAAAGTCACCGTGGATCGGTCAGAGGGATTCGGTGAGCGGCTGCTGGGTGTGCTGCTGGACCGGGCTCACGAGATGCCGCCCCAGCTGATCGCCCCGCTGGTCGCGGAGGAAGTGGGCAGGATCGGCGGGCGGGACGTCTCGATCCTCCTTCAGGACTACGACCAGCTGATGCTGGCTCCCCTGCCGGGCATGAGACTCATGGTCGGGGAGCCCGAGCGGATCGACGATTCTCAGGCCGGCAGGGCTTTTCTCAGCGCGGCGACGGTGGAACAGCCGCAGGCCGATGGCGTACGGATGTTCCTGCCGCTGCTGGACGGCAGCGACGTGGTGGGGGTGCTGGCCGTCACCCTGAGCACCGTCGATGACGACGACCGGCGGTTGCTGCGGCGCCTGGCCGGCCTGGTCGCCGACATGCTGGTCACCAAGAACAGCTATACCGATCAGTTCTTCCAGGCCCGGCGCCGTGAGCCGATGAGCCTGGCCGCGGAGATCCAATGGTCACTGCTGCCCCCGCTGACCATGGTCACCCCGCAGGTCTCGGTGGCCGGAATCCTCGAGCCCGCCTACGACGTCGCGGGTGACAGTTTCGACTACGCCCTGAACGACAACATCCTGCACGTGGCCGTCATCGATGCCATGGGTCACGGGCTGGACGCCGCCGTGCTGGCCACCGTCGCCATCGGCGCCTACCGGCACGCCAGACGCACCGACGTCGGCCTCGCCGACCTGTACATGTTCATGGACACGGCCATCGACAAGCAGTTCGGGCCCGACCACTTCGTCACGGCCCAGATGATGCGCCTCGATATCGGAACCGGCCACCTGCAATGGGTCAACGCCGGGCACCCGGCACCCCTGCTGATCCGTGACCACCGCGTCGTCCAGGCGCTGGAGAGCCCGGGCACCCTGCCCGTCGGCTTCGGCGGCGCCATCCCGCAGATCAGCGACCAGGCGCTGTCCCGCGGCGACCGGATCCTCTTCTTCACCGACGGTCTCATCGAGGAGCACCGCACCGGCGAAGAGCAGTTCGGCGAGGAGCGACTGCTGGACTTCGTGGACCGCGCGGGGTGCGTGGGCGAAGGCGTACAGGAAATGGTACGCGGCCTGTCCCACACCCTGATGCAAGAACGCGGCGGGGTCACCACCGACGACGCGACGCTCTTCCTGATCGAGTGGTGCGGGGGCACCGCCGACCATCTCGTCACGGCAGAAGCATGACCAGCAGGTTCCCCCTGGCTCCGCGGGCGGGGCGTGGCGGCCCGACGCCACGCCCCCACAGGGGCTCATCGCGGCCTCGCCCCACCTCACCGCACCCGCCCCGACGCTGCTTCGGCCCCCATCGTTGGTCTCAGCGGCTACGGGAGCGTTCGCCGCTGGGCACCCCGGCACGGAGACAGCCACAGCGGCTGGACGCGGCGCTCGGGCTTGCTTCTGCAAGGCAGGCCGCGGGCCGGGTGGGCTTGCAGTCGATGCATCCCGCTGAACCGACGGAAACGAAGAGCCTTCTGCGCATCCGCTGGCCTCGTGCCCTATCCATGCCCTTCGCAGCAGCCAGCAGCGGTCAAAAACGGCGCAGTCAAGCCCCGCACACACGCCCTTTGGGCCACGTTTTCCCTGGTCAGCCGCACTACAGCCCCTGAGAGGGTCATTGATTCCCAAGCTCAGAGCGCGGGTTCGATTCCCGTCACCCGCTCCACGGCGAAGGCACAGGTCAGCGACCGGGGCCTTGTTTGTTGTCTAGACTTCCCCATCCACATGCCGCTGAGCCCCAGGCCGACGCCTCCTTCGCTCTGGCATGCCCCGGCGACCCTCCCCTGCGGAATAATCGAGTCATGGCATCAACGCCCAGCGTCTCCGAGCTCCGCCGCACCAAGTTCGCACGGCGGCTACCGGCTGAGCTCTCGGAGCTCGCCGGCCCGGCCCACGGCACTGTCAGCCTGCCGCTGCACATGGCGTGGTCCGGGCTCACCCAGTTCGACCTCGAGCGGCCCCGCCTCAGGATGAGCTTCTACCGGATCGTCCTGGCCGAGGGCATGCGCGACGATCTGGTGCAGTACCTCAACCATGACCTGCTGATCAGCATGTGGCCCGTCCTCCGCACCTTGATCAGCCGCGATATCCGCGACACCTGGGAAAGCGCCTTCACCGAGCTGACTGCCCACGCGACGGCTGTCGCGTGAACCTCACAGACCTGCACCGCCGGCTCCTCGCGGACGTACTCACCGTTGGAGGCCCCTACCCCCTCGTTCTCACCGGCGGCTACGCCGTGCAAGCGCACGGGCTGGTCGACCGGCTCAGTCAAGATTTGGACGTCGCTACCGAGAACCCGGAACGGATGGAGAACATCGCGGCGACGGTACGCACGGGTCTGGTGCTTTCCCTTGAAGACGTGGTCGGCACCAAAGTGCGCGCGCTGGCCGACCGCGGGCTCGCACGCGATCTGATCGATGTCCGGGCTGCGGCTGACCGATGGAGCCACGCCGAACTGGAAACACTCGGCCGCCGCCATGCCCGCGACACCTTCGACCTCGACGACCTCCAAGCCCGGCTCACCAGCATCGACTGGATCGACGACGCCGAATTCGCCGCCTACGGCCTGGACGAAGAGTCAACCGCCGAGTTGCGCAGGTGGGCGCAGTCGTGGGCCGACGACATCACAGAGCGACTTCACGAGCTGGAAGTTGATGACGACATCTGAACCGCCCACCACCTCGTGGCATTTCAGCGTTGCACCGAAGAAGAGCAGTCTTAAGGTCACCTGAGGTCGGCCTGCTCCTCCGCCCCGCCTTCGCCCCGCTCTGGCTCGACCGCCCGGCCGCGCGACAGCAGCGGGCCCTTGGCTATAGAGAAGAGCGCCGTCATGGCTGAGGGGCGGCTCCGCGCCTTTACGCACCTCCCCGGTCCGGGTCCCGCGTCGGACAAGGCCAGGGGGCACTCGTGCTCATGGCGAGCAGGTTCAAAGCCTGCCCAAGCCGCCAACGAGCGTACGGCCCCCTGACCATGCCCGACCCCAGACCGGGCAGGCCACCGCCCAAATCCGCTCCGTAAGTTGTTAAGCGGTCCGGGAGAGTTGGGTGTGGCTCTAAAGCCGCTCGCCCACAGTGGCGCCGGTGAAGTGGCCGCCCGGCTCTCCGGGCGGCCTTGGCCGCTGATTGGGATGTGCGGATCGGTCGCTCGACAGCAAAATCAAGCAGCTGTTTGAGTTCTGTCCATGGCGACAGAACGGACAGATCAACGCCGCGAGGCCGGCCAGCGGACGCGGGACGGCCTGTTGGCCGCCACGCAGGAGTTGCTCGCGCGACGCGGTCAGGAGGGTGTGACCCTCCGCGAGATCACAGATCGCGCGGGAGCCAACGTCTCCGCGGTGAGCTACCACTTCGGGTCGCTGAAGGCGCTGTGCGATTCGGCGATCGAGAACGCGCTGGAGCGGTATCTGGACGCGCAGATCGACGAGGTCGCTTCGCTCGTCGCCGCATCCGGCGTCGAGGATCTGGCCGCGGCGTTCGCCAGGCCGATGATGCGCGCACTGGCGGCCGGCGGACGGGATTTGGCGGTCATGCGGACGGTGGCTCGAGTCGGGATCGACCCCCCTACTTCCGCATCCGGTGCGCGGCCGGCATGCTGAACTGGCTCGCGTTGGCGCCCATAGGTACCGAACTGGCCGCCGAGCCCCCTGAGCAGATCGAGCGGTGGCTGGTCTCCGTGTTGGCCGGGGCGTTCCGCGGCTCCCCGAACGTCGGCTGAACCGGGCTGATACCGCCGGCCCGGAACAGTTCAAATGAGTGCTTCACAGGGTCGAGCCCGCGTGCACAGCTCGCCTGGACGCGTGCCCTTAAGAGCGGGCGACAACGGCGCGAACGCCCCCTCGCAGGTCAACGATGACGCGGCCGTCCAAGCGCCGCCGTGCCCTCACTCACACCGAGACCTCCGACTCCGCGCTCGGCACGTTCGCGTTCCGGTCCTGTCGGTCGGCGTGTGAGTGTCGAACCGGCCTGGCTGCCCCATCGTTCCCACCGAGTCGACCTATCGGGAGCCTTCGTGACCATGCAGGTAGGGCCGCCGGTTGTGATCGCGCCAGCGCCTTGTTAGCGGCGCGTTAATGGAACGGTAGCCGTCATCGGCAAGGTGAGTACCACGCCGGGCGAAACGTCGCTGGGTGCAGTACTCCGCTGATGACGAAGAAGGTCTTCCCATGCTGATCGCCCGCCCCCGAGTCCGTATGGTCGCCGGAGCCGGTCAGCTGGTGACTGCCGCGATGCTCGCCACCGCTCGCCAGTCCTCGGACGACGCGAGTGGTCAGTCCGGTGACTCGTCTTTCTCGGGGGTCGTGCCGGACGCGTGGTAGACCACGGTCAACAGCGGGTACCGGGGACTGCTCTCGTTTACCCGGGTCAGCGCACTGATCAGCCGTGATGGGCTGGTGCCTGCCAAGCCCAGGGCGCGAGTTCGATTCCCGTCACTCACGGGGCGTTACCGATATCTCACCTTGCAGCAACGACATTAGGAGTTCGTAGATGCTTCGCAAGCGCTCACTTCTGATCGCCGCCCCGATCGCGGCTGTCGCCTTGACCCTGACTGTCGCCGGTTACCAGGCCACTGCGGCCGGGTCGTCGCCCTCGGGCGGCGCAGGACGGTCCGGCAAGGCCACCGAGGCGACGGCCCCCTGCCTGGTCGGCGCCACGACGCTGGTCGGCGATCTCGACGGTGACGGCCACCCGGACAAGATCACGAATCCGGGGCATACCGGAACCAAAATGACGATCCGGTGGGGGGCCGCGGACGGTTCGTTCGGCGAGAAGCAGGCCGTCAGCAAACTCTTGGGCGCGAAGAAGGGGGAGGTCGCGTCCGCCGCGGTCGCCGACTTCCAGAACGACGGCACCCTGGACATGGTCGTCAACCTCGTCGAGCCGTCCGGCATCGACGACTCCTCGACAGCGCGCGTCGCGGAATACCGCCCCGGTCCGCTCAAGCGGGCGAATCTGAGCTCCGCCGACTCCCGGCACTCCGACATCGGCGACCACGGCGAGGTCCAGCAGCTCCGGATCGCCGACTACGGCGACGACGTCTACCCGGACCTCGCGATCCTCAACAACCCCGGTGACGGGCAACTGGATCGGGACGTGCGCCTGTCGCAGCCGGACAGCGGCCCGGGGAAGTACGACTACGAACTGATGCAGAAGTACGGCGAGTACGGGTCCACGGCCGAGCCGCCGGCCATGCCCAGCGGCGGCTGGGCCCAGTTCTACAAGCCCTGCTCCTGACCACAACCGGCCGCCGTCGGCCCTCCGGACACCGGAGGCGCCGGGGCGGCCTGGTGCATGAGGGTGGAGGGGCCGTCCTCAGCCCAGCAGCCAAGATTGGGACGTCGCTTTTGTCCCAGCATGGGGCAGGTGCTCGGGACGAACTGTTCTTCACTGGCGCCCGCCGCTCTTCATCAGAGGATCACTTCGCGCAGGCAGCGCGCCGGAGGCCCCGCCGCTCATGCGCAGCCGCTCGACCAGGAGGGGCAGCCCGACGACGACTATCAACCACACCTGTACGTAGAGCCTGTCGCCCTCCATCGCTACCGGGTGGGCTGCGGCCGTCAGCAGGCCCGTACCGCCCACGGCGATCAGGCAAAGCGCGATGGGCACCGAGCGGCTGATCGCGCCCCAGGCGCCCAACGCCAGGAGGAAGAGCAGAGAGGGAGCCAACGCCTCTCCCTGTAGCCACTGCCACCAGTAGTTGACATCGAGCCGGACCAGTCGGCGCCATGGGTCGGCGACTTCGGAGTACGTCCAGTGGAGGGAGAAGGTGTCCTGGAGCGAATCCTTCAATCCAGGCAATCGGAGCACCCTGCTCATCGCAAAGGCGGCCAAGGACTCGAGGAGCGAGACGATGAGCAGGCAGTGCGTGCCCTTGTGCCGGGCCTGTGGAACGAAAATCAGCGCCATGGCACTCGCCGCCACCAGGCATGGCGCCACCAGGGCGAAGCTTGAGTACTTGACCGCGAAACCCAGCGCGAAGGCCCCCACGGACAGCAGAGCCCCCGCCGCCCGCCGCCCGTGGCACAGCCACACCGCACCGAGCAGCATGGCCGCCATGAGGGCGATCATCGGGCCTTCCGTCATGGGCCGACTGCCCCACAGCCCGATGGGCGTGACGTAGTACAGGCACTGACCGAGCCATGCCAGCAGAGGCGGTGCACGCAGCGCTCGCAAGAGCACCAGGACCAACAGCCCTCCGAGCGCCGTGAAACCCAGGGCAACGGCCGTCAGCCCCGCCTTGGCCCCCAAGAGCCGGACGAACGGTGCGGCCGCCAGTGGATAGGCGGGGCGAGCATGAAAGAGGGCCTCGTACCGCGGATTGCTGGGGTTGAGGCCATCCGCATGCTGAGCCAGGCAATCGGGGAACTCATAGCGGCGCACCGGGGCCCGGAACTCGATCTGATGCAGCATGCGGTTTCGCTGAAGCATGGCCGCCGTGTCCGCGCAGTAGGCCCGCAGCGCTTTGCCCTGGGCCTTCTGGTAGGGGTCGCCCAAGAACTCGTACGCTGAGCGAGCGTAGCGGTATGAGTCATTGGAGAAGCGTGTGCCTGGATAGGCGAAGACGTGCAACAACACGAAGACAACGACCGTCAGTAACGGGATGACCTTGTGTATTCGCATCACGATACACAGCCTAAATGTGAACAAACAGGGCAACATCTCGAATGGTCCACCAGGGTATTCCAGCATTCGTTTTCGCTGGTCAGCGGCGTGATCAGCGCCGTCAAACCGTCGGCTCCGCCCAGATGTCGGGCGGGATGACGCCGATGGAGCGCCCGTGGGGGTCCAGGAGGTGCCCGAGGAGTTTGTCCTGGCGCAGGGTGAGGGCGCGGTCGACGATGTCGAGGCCTGTGGGACTTTGGCCCAGAGGGTGACCGCGACGGGCCAGCCGCCGAGGGGGCGGGCGAAGTCGCAGCGGAAACGTAGGAGGCCGCGGCGGGTGAGGTGTTCGACGCGGCGTTTGGCGGTGTTGAGGCTGACGTTGAGGTCGTTGGCCAGGGACTGGTAGGGAGCGCGGCCGTCGTGGGCGAGTCGGGTGACGAGGGCACGGTCGAGGGGGGTGATCTCTCCCGGGGCGACGGGGGTTTGGGCTGGGGGTCGTTCGGTCAGCTGGGCGCGTTGGCCGGGGGCCAAGGCGGCGATGCGCCACCGGCCGCCCTCGGTGAACATGTGGGTGACGATACGGGCCTGCACGGTGGTGATCCCGGGAAGGTGCGGGAGCAGGTCGAGGGTGTAGCGGGACAGGGCCAGGAGGTCGCGGGTGGCGACGGTGGCGAGGATGTCGTGGCCGGCGGCCGCGCGCTCGATGGTGAGCATGTGGGGGTGGGCGCCCAGCGCCAGGGCGACCTGGGCGGTGGCTCCCGGAGCACAGTCGATCACAACGAAGGCCACGCAGATCTGCTCGAACAGGCGCGGGCCGGGTGAGAACCCCACCCAGGCGGCGCGCTGCTCGGACAGGCGGCCGAAGCGGCGGGCGACGGTGACCGGGTCCACACCCAGAGCGCGCCCGAGCTCGGTCCATGAGGCCCGCGGCCGCAGCTGCAGGGCGCTGATGAGCGCCAGCTCGTCCTCTCTCAGCAGCGTCGGTGCAGCATCCTGCATGAGCTCCGCTTATGAGTCAGAATTCTGCGTTTTGCGGCTTTCGTTCGTCACTCTCCCATTGTGGACTTCGAGAGCCCGCACCCGGCGGGCGTGCAGGAGGACCGGATCATGGCTTTCGCCGACTACCAGAACGAGATCTACTTCGACGGGCTGCGCGGGGTGCTGCCAAACCTGCCCATGACCTCCGACGATCTGGAGCCGCTGGCCGAGGCGGCGATGCCGCCCGCGGTGCGCTCGTACGTGGCCGGCGGCGCGGGCAATGAATACACCCAGCGGGCCAACATCACCGCGTTCGAGCAGTGGGGCCTCATCCCCCGCATGATGGTCAGCCCCACCCAGCGCGACCTGTCCGTCGACCTGTTCGGGATGCACCTGCCCACACCGCTGCTCATGGCACCGGTCGGCGTGGTCGGTCTGTGCGCACAGGACGGCCACGGTGACCTCGCCACCGCCCGCGCCGCCGCCCGTACCGGCGTGCCGATGATCGCCTCCACCTTGACCGTCGACCCGATGGAGCAGGTCGCCACCGAGTTCGGCGACACTCCCGGCTTCTTCCAGCTCTACACCCCCACCGACCGGGAGGTGGCCGAGAGTCTGGTCCACCGGGCCGAGGCCGCGGGCTTCAAGGCCATCGTGGTCACCCTCGACACCTGGATCCCCGGCTGGCGCCCCCGTGACCTGGCGGCCAGCAACTTCCCCCAGCTCCGCGGCCACTGCCTGGCCAACTACACCAGCGACCCGGTCTTCCGCTCCCGGCTCGCCAAGGCTCCCGAAGACGACCCGGCCGCGACCGTGATGCACTGGGCGAAGATCTTCGGCAACCCCCTCACCTGGGACGACCTGCCCTGGCTGCGGTCGATCACCAACCTGCCGCTGATCCTCAAGGGCATCTGCCACCCCGACGACGTCCGTCGCGCCAAGGACGGCGGTGTGGACGGCATCTACTGCTCCAACCACGGCGGCCGCCAGGCCAACGGCGGCCTGCCCGCGCTCAACGCCCTACCGGAAGTGGTCGAGGCCGCCGACGGCCTGCCGGTCCTGTTCGACTCCGGCGTACGCACCGGGGCGGACGTGATCAAGGCCCTCGCCCTGGGTGCCACCGCGGTCGGCATCGGCCGTCCCTATCTCTACGGCCTGGCTCTCGCCGGCGCTGACGGCGTCGTCCACGTCCTGCGTTCCCTGCTGGCCGAGGCCGATCTGCTCATGGCCGTCGACGGCTACCCCACCCTCGCCGACCTCACCCCCGACGCGCTCCGCCGCCTCATCTGACCACCGCGACAGCCCCACCCGACGACCCGCCTTACGAGTTGAGGCCCTCAAGTTATCTCCGGTGCAGCGGAACTGATCCAGGGACCCGGCAGAATCGCTGGCTCCCCCTGCGGAAAACATGTGAGGATTACTCGCGGCCGGTCGCACGGAATCCATAGGCGGCTGCGCGAAAATACCGTTGGGGAACAATGCGTACACACAAGGCCGCGGCCTGTCTGGTCATCACGGGTGCCCTGCTGGCAGGCTGTTCGGACGACGGCGACAAGGACGGCGCCGGCGACAGCATGGTGACTGTCGAATTCAAGGTGACGGGGGATTCGCCCGCGAGCGTATACATCCCCGGTATCAACTCGGACCTCTATACCGACACCAAGAACAGCAGCGGCGATACGGACCTGGATCTCGACGAGGTCAAGACGCCGTGGTCGAAGAAGTTCAAGGTGAAGCCGGGAAGGTCGCTGTCGCTGCAAACGGGTTCAGTGGACCCGAAGAAGGAAATCGGCTGCCAGATATTCGTCAATGGCAAGCTCATGGACGAGGAGACGAAGAAGAACAAGCCCGGCTCCACCCTCACCGCCAGCTGCACGAGCTCGACCTCGGGGTGATCGGGGCATAAGGCCACCAGGAGAACTCGCCACGGGGGATGCGGATCAGGAGGCGTTGACCGGGTTGACGTATGTGCCCGGGTGGGTGGCTCCGGACTGGTCCAGGAGGCGGCCGCCGTAGGGCCAGCTCAGCTCGTAGTGCGACTTCTGGTCCGGCGGGGTGACCAGCACCGTCGCGGGCACGACCTTGCGGGCGCCGGTGTCGGTCGTGGGCAGCAGCTGGATGGTGAAGTAGGTGTGACCGCCCGGCTTCAGCGTGACCCGGGAAGGCTTCTCCGCGGAACGCTGCAGGTCCCAGGTCTTGCCGAAGCCGTCCTTGATCTGCACGCCGGGGAAGCCGTACATGGTGCAGCTGCTGTCGCTGGTGTTCTCGAACTTCACGGCGGTGGTCTGCTGCTCGTCGCTGGACATGACCGGGGCGCCGCCGACGACATCGGCGTACCACTTGGCGCTCAGTTGGCCGGTGGTGCAGCTACCGGAGTCCGTGGGCGCGGCGGCGGAGGGCGAGGGCGCGTTGGCTTCCGCGTTGTCCTGGCACGCAATCAGTCCGAAGGCGGCAGCGGTGGCGACCACCGCGGCGGCGGTGACCTTGCGTAGGTGGCCAAGTGCGGTGTGGCCCGACATGGTTCCCCCTGCTGTCGTGGGCGTCGTCGTCCCCGTCCTTCGAGGCGTGACAGAACACTGTCGGGCGGCGCTGGTGATCCGCTAACGCACCGCTAACAGGCCGCCGACCTGCGCGTTCCCGCCCCGCCCAAGGTGCCGGGCCCTGCCCCACCTCACCGCCTGGGTCCAGCGGATCGCCGCCCTGCTGCGCGCCCGCTGGCCGACGCGGACCAGGACTTCACCGACCCCGTGCGATTCCCGCCCTATCAGCCTCGGCGCTGACGGCCTTCCGGGCCGCAGCGCGGTCCGGAAATCTTCCGGAACTTTTCGGAGACGCCTGCCGGGATTCTGATCTCCGGACCGGAGATTCCATTAACCGCCCCGGAGTCGACCAGCCGAGAATGGTCAATGACCAGGGGCTATGCCTTCCCAAGAGATCTCCGGCCGGGACGGAGTTTCCGTAATCCTTGCGGAAACTGTTGACACTCAACGGAGCCGGTTCAACACTGACGGCACGCCACGCCGATGCGCGGTCGGCGTCACCCGGGCCATCGACAGGCCCGCCGGAACTCACGCCAGAACCCGCCAGGTCGTATCGCGCTGCCTGGCCACCCGCCGGCCTTCATGAGGAGAAAGTCATGCACGAGGACAACGCCCCCGCACGCCCGGTCAACCGCAGGGACTTCATCGGCCGCGCCGGCGCCTTGGCGCTGGCCACGACCGGGCTGATGCTCCCCGGCACCGCGTACGCCGACACGACCATCACCACGAACCAGACCGGCACCAACAACGGCTTCTACTACTCGTTCTGGACCGATGGCGGCGGGTCGGTCGCCATGACCCTTGCGTCCGGCGGCAGTTACCGGACCTCGTGGACCAACTGTGGCAATTTCGTCTGCGGTAAGGGCTGGAGCAACGGCGGACGCCGGAGTGTGAACTACTCCGGCAGCTTCAACCCGTCCGGCAATGGCTATTTAGCTCTCTATGGGTGGACCTCAAACCCGCTCGTGGAGTACTACATCGTCGACAACTGGGGCACCTACCGGCCCACGGGCACCTACAAGGGCGCGGTCACCAGCGACGGCGGCACGTACGACATCTACATGACGACGCGCTACAACGCGCCCTCCGTCGAAGGCACTCGCACGTTCAATCAGTACTGGAGCGTCCGGCAGTCGAAGAAAACGGGCGGGACCATCACCACGGGCAATCACTTCGACGCCTGGGCCCGTTCCGGAATGAATCTGGGCACCTTCAAGTACTACATGATCCTCGCGACCGAGGGATATCAGAGCAGCGGGAACTCGAATCTCACGGTGAGTGGCTGAACGTCCCGTCCCCCGTTTCCGAGTAGTCCGAATCATTGAGCTTCTTGCGGAGTTCGTCGGCGGCCGTGTGGTCGATCTCGTCGGCGATCCTCAGCGCCTGCTGCCATACGGACCGGGCCAGGTCGGGTGCGTTGCGCGCGCCGTGGCTGTCGCCGAGGTGGCTGAGGATCTCGACCTCCCCGCACCGGTCGCCGAACCCTCGCACGAGGTCGAGGGCGCGCTGGTAGCAGTTCACGGCGTCGGCGTAACTGCCCAGGTGGTGATGGGCGTAGCCGAGGCTGTCCCACGCCCCGGCCTCGGCGTGCCGGTTTCCGGACTTCTGGTTGAGCTCGACGGCCTCGGTGCAGTAGTCGAGCGAGTGCTCGTATTCGCCGAGCATGGCGTGCAGCCATCCGGCGTTGTTGAGCGACTTGGCCCGTCCGGTCCGGTGGTCCGCCTGCCGGTAGAGCGCGAGCGCCCGTTCGTTGTGGACGAGCGCTTCGCGCAGCCGGTCCTGCTCTACGAACACCCAGCTCAGGCCGCGGTACGCATGGGCCTGTCCCAGGCGCTCGCCCGCGCGGCCGTAGAGGTCGAGCGCGTGCTGGTAGTGGGTGTGCCCGTCGTCGAGGCGCTTGATCTGGGTGTAGGCCGCGCCCAGGCCGCGGTGGGCGTCGGCCTGCCAGGTCAGCTCGCCGAGCCGCTGTGCGGCGAGCAGCGCGGTGTGTTGGGTGTCGGCCCAGTCGCGCCAGTGGCCGCGGTAGTCGAAGAACGGCTCGAGGGCCTGGGCCAGCATCCATACGTGGGAGTCGAAGCCGAAGGCGCGGGCGAGGTCCATGGCGCCGAGCAGGAACGGATGCTCGACGGTGAACCACCTGAGGGCGTCCTCCTCGTCCGCGAACGCCTCCGGTGTGACGCCTGGTCGGGGGTCGGGCCGGGCGATCCGGTCCCCGTGCGGGTCCAGGAGCTCGGCGGCGGCGCAGGCGCTGTGGAGGCAGAAGTCCAGCAGGCGGTGGCGGGCGGACTGGCGGTGGTCGGTCGGCAGGGTCTCGGCCTGTTCGGCGGCGTTGAGGCGGACCAGGTCATGCATACGGTGGCGGTGCGGGGTGTGCTGCTGGAGCAGGTGTGCGGCCTGCAGGGTGCGCAGATGGTCACGGACCCGGGGCGCGGGGAGACCGGTGAGGCTCGCGGCGGCGGGGACGCTGATGTCCGGGCCCGGGGCGAGGCCGAGGAGGCTCAGCGTCTTCGCCACGTCGGCCGCGAGGGCCCGGTACGAGGAGGCGAACACGGCCCGCAGATCCGCGGCGACATCGCCGGTGTCCAGGGCGTCGAGCCTGGTGGCGGCCTCCTCGACCTCCTCGGCGAGGGCCGAGAGGGGGAGGTCCGGATGGGCGACGGCGCGGGCGGAGAGGATGCTGACGGCGAGCGGAAGGCCCCCGCATCGGTCCAGGAGCATGTGAGCGGCCGCGGGTTCGTCGGCCACGCGGTGGTCGCCGAGGTGGCGGGTGAGCAGGGTGCGGGCCTCGGTTTCGGAGAGTACGTCGAGGCCGAGGGCGCGGATTCCGTGGGTGGCGGCGAGCCCGGTGAGGCGGTGGCGGCTGGTGATCAGCGCCGTACAGGTGGGGCTGCCGGGCAGCAGGGGCCGGACCTGGTCGCTGTCGCGGGCGTTGTCGAGCAGCACGAGCAGGCGTTTGCCCGCCACCAGGCTCCGGTACAGCCCGGCCTGCCCCTCCACATCCGAGGGGATGGCCGCGGGGTCGGCGCCGAGGGCGTCGAGGAGGCCGCGTATGGCCGCCGCCACCGGGACGGGTTCTGCGGAGGGGTCGAAGCCGCGGAGGTTGACGTAGAGCTGCCCGTCCGGGAAGTCCCGCAGATGCTGGTGGGCCCAGTGCAGGGCCAGCCAGGTCTTGCCGATGCCGCCGGGACCGGTGATCGCCACGATCGCCCTGGGGTCTCCGGCCCCGGCCCGGCCGTCCAGGAGGCGGGCCAGCCGGTCCAGTTCATGGGTACGGCCGGTGAATCTGGGGGGCGGGGCCGGCAGATGCGCGGGGACCGGGTGGCGGGCCGTCTGAGGAGTGGGCGCAGGGGTGAGCTCCAGGTCCGCGGTGAGGATCTGCTGGTGCAACTGTCTGAGCTGGGGCCCCGGGTCGGCGCCCAGCTCCTCGGCCAGCCGGCGCCGGAAGACGTCGTAGCGGGTCAGCGCATCCGCGACGCGCCCGCTGCGGTACAGCGCCAGCATGATGTGGCCGGCCAGCCGCTCGTTGAACGGCTGCTCCTCGACGAGGGTGAACAGTTCGGCCAGCAGCTCTCCATGGCGGCCGAGCAGAAGCAGGGTTTCGTAGCGGTCCAGCAGGGCGGCCAGCCGCTCCTGCCGTAATCCCTCCCGTACGGAACCGAACCACGGGGTGTCGCAGGACGCGCCGAAGTCCCCCCGCCACTCCCCCAGCGCCTGATCGAACAGCGGCGCGGCCACCGATGCCTCGCCGACGGCCCGGGCCTGCTCGACCAGGGCGCGGAAGCGGTGCAGGTCCACGGAGTCAGGGGCGGCCAGCAGCGCGTAACCGCCCGGGCGCCGAGCGATCCGGCACTCGTCCTCGGCCACCGCCAGCACACCCCGCAAACGGGACAGATAGCTGTACAGCGTCCCCTTGGCGCGCTGCGGGGTGCCCTCGCCCCAGATCCGGTCGACGAGTTGATCGGCCGACACTGTGCGCCGGGCCTCCGCCAACAGCACCGCCAGAACCGAGCGCTGCTGCGCATGGCCCAGATCCAGCGCTTTTCCGTCGACATATGCCCCGACATCGCCGAGCACACGGAACTCAATCGGCATATCCCCACCCCCGTTGCCAGAAGGTCCACTTTTGCAAGACGTGCCCCAACCAGCCAGTTCAAGTTTCAGCCAAGGTTCCACCAAGGTGAGTAGTTACGTGGCCGGAGCTGAGTACCTGGGCGGATGGGGCCCGGCCGTCCCTACGGAAGAGTGAAGATCACGGAAGGGCCGCTCACTCTCTCCCGGATCAGTTACGGGCAAACACACGTGCTACGACCGCATGGTCCTCGACGTCAAGGGGACGACGAGCAACATCGGCTACCACGTCGGATACGTGACGAAGACGTCGCCCACGCCAAGTAAGAGCATGCGCGTATGCATTACTCCGGACCGCCGCCTCGCGATGTACGCGTGCCCGCACCGATCACCGCTCTGGCCGGAGACCGGCCGATGTTGCCCGTATGGCTGAACGAGTTGGGAGGCCTGACCTTCCAGCTCGGCAGCGGGGACGACCGGCTGTTCGCCAAGTGGGATCCGAAGGGCTCGGGGGCGGATCTGGAGGTTGAGGCCACTCGCCTGCGCTGGGCCCGTCGCTATACGCCCGTTCCTCAGGTTCTGGATCTTGGAGCCGATGAGGACGGGACCTGGATGATCACCAGGGGGCTGCCCGGCGAGAGCGCCGTCAGCCCCCGGTGGAAGGCGGACCCGCGGACGGCCGTACGGGCGCTGGGGACGGCGCTACGGGCGCTGCATGAGCGGCTGCCGGTGGACGACTGCCCGTTCAGCTGGTCCGTCGACCACCGGCTGGACGTGGCCCGGCGCGCGGGCGCCGAGGTGCCCGCGGATCTGCCCGCGCCGCCGCCGATCGACCACCTGGTCGTATGCCATGGGGATCCCTGCGCGCCCAACACGCTCCTGAACTCGGACGGCACATGGTCCGCCCATGTGGACATGGGCGCCCTCGGCCTCGCCGACCGGTGGGCGGACCTGGCCGTGGCCACATGGAGCACCGAGTGGAACTACGGGCCGGGCTGGGATGACACGCTCCTTGACGGCTACGGCATCAGTCCCGACCCGGAGCGAATCGACTTCTACCGACGTCTGTGGGCCGCGACCTGAGCCATGGTCCCGACGCCGGGCCGTACGGCAGCCCCTGCCCCTCCCTCAGCGGTTACGCCTCCCGCCCGGCTCCGACGATCAGACAGGTGGTCGTGGCGTGGGCGATCAGCTTTCCCTGTTCGTCCAGCACCTTGCCTTCGGCCGTCGCCGTCCGGCGGCCGGAGTGGATGACGGTGCCTTCGGCGGTGAGGGTCTGGCCTTCGGTGCGGGCGGCGCGGATGTAGTTCACCTTCAGTTCCAGCGTGGTGTAGCCGACGCCGGCGGGGAGGGTGGTGTGGACGGCGCAGCCCATGGCCGAGTCGAGGAGGGTGGCGGCGATGCCGCCGTGGACGGTGCCGAGGGGGTTGGCGAAGTCGGGGCGGGTGTCGAGGGAGACGACGATGCGTCCGTGGTCGACTTCGTCGAAGCGCATGCCGAGCAGGCGGCCGATGGAGGGGATGTCGGTGGGGCGCTCGGACTGTATCCAGCGCATGAGGTCGAGGCCGGAGAGGCCAGAGAGGCCAGAGAGGCCGGAGAGGTCTGTGGTCGACATGGGGCGGGGCTTCCTTGCGGGGTGCGTCGGCGTCAGCCGAGGGGGATGTCCTTGTCGCGCAGGGCGGCCAGGACGGGGGCGTACATCCGGGTCTTGATGGTGCCGAGGGTGTCTCCGGCCTTGCCCACCTGCGCCGCGGCGAACTCGATGGCGGTCGACCGGACGGCGGCCTCGGCCACCGTACGGTCGACGATGCCCGCGGTGAGCGCGTCGTGGCCGCCGTAGCGGCGGGCGGTGACCATGGCCTCATGGGCGGTCCGCGGGGCCAGCCGGCCCTGGATGAGGGCGGACATGCCCGGGGTGAAGGGGATGTTGATGTCCGCCTCGGGCAGACACCAGTAGCCGCGGTCGGCGCGCATCACGCGGACGTCATGGGCCAGCGAGAACATCGCGCCCGCCGCGAAGGTGTGCCCCTGCAGCGCGGCCACGGTCACCAGCGGTAGGGACAGCATCCGGGCCAGGAGGTCGTGTACGGAGACGACGTAGTCGTGGTGCTGGTCGGCGTGGGCGAGCAGCCAGTCCAGGTCCAGGCCGTTGGAGTAGAACTTGCCCGTGGCGGCCGTCACCAGGGCGCGGGGCCCCTCCGCCGCCCGGACCTCGTCCAGCGCGGCTTTGACGGAGGCGAGCCAGTCGGGGTGGAAGCGGTTCTCGCCGTCCCCGAGGTCGAGTACGAAGACGTTGTCCTGGCGGTCCAGCGTGGGCATGGCTACTCCTTCACACAGGGGCGGGTACACGCAGATCGCAGACGGCGGGTCATGGGTGCGGGGCGGGCCCTGCGCGCAGGGCGTGGCCCAGCAGGTCGTGGATCTCGGCGGCGGCCGCCTCGAGCGGGGCGGTGCTCTGCTCGGCCCGGCACATGATCACGGCGCCTTCCACCGCGGCGATGATGAACGCGGCCAGCCGCCTCCCCCGCGCTTCGGGCAGGCCGTGCCGGACGAGCAGGGCGGCCAGCGCCTCCTGCCAGCGGGCGAAGACCGCGCCGGCGGAGCGGGCGAGGTGCGGGGCGTCGTCGTTGGTCTCCACGGCCACCGCCACGATGGGGCAGCCGGCCCGGAAGCCGCTCTCGACGAGCCGGTCATGCCACAGCGCGAAGAACGAGTCGACCACCGCGAGCGGGCCGTCGGCCTCTGCGGCGGTCTCGATCAGACCGGCGATGAAGTCACCGGCGAGCGTCACCGCCTCGTCGATCAGCTGCGCCCGCCCACCGGGAAAGTGGTGGTAGACGGAGCCGCGCGGGGCTCCGCTGTGTGCGAGGACCCGATCTATGCTCGTGGCGCCGGCGCCGTACTCACGCAGCAGCTCCGCCGCGCTCAGCACCATCCGGTCACGGCTGTCGCTCCTGCGCCGGCTCACGCCGCCGACCGCGCCACTACCAGCGTTGTCACCGTCCCGCCGCATGCCGGAAGCCTTCCCGCAGGTCTCACTACCTGGCGGTAACTTATGCTGTATGGCATAGAACATGCAAGGGTTCAGGAGCGGGGCGTCGACCTCGTCGGAATGGGCGGGCGAGGCGAGTTCCGCAGGGCTACGCGGCGGACACCGCCTCCCGTATCGCCTTCGCGGTGGACGCCGGGTCGTAGCCCTCGGGGAGGCCGGGGACCAGGATGATGTCGCCCTCGATGTGGCGCGAGCGCAGCGGGGCGATCTCCTGGTACGCGGGCGAGTCCCACCAGGCCCGCGCCTCGGCGATCCCCGGGAAGCCGATCACCACGACATGCCCGGGCCAGCTGCCCTCCTTCACCTCGTGCTGTGTGCCGTGTACGAGGAACCGGCCGCCGTACGGCTCGAAGGTGGCGGTGATGCGCTCCATGTACTCCGCGATCTCCGGGTGCGGGGCGGCCTCCCGCAGATGACCTATGACGTAGGCAGACATGGGTGGCGTCCTTCCGGTCGGTGGGGCCATGGGGCTCCGTATGCCGACGATCGTGGCGCACGGGGGATGTCGGGGTCGATGACCTGCCAGGTAATCGACCAGGTCATCAGCCGGGGCGTCGCCCCCGCTCTCAGGCCGCTTCGCCGCGCGGCCGGCCGCGGGTGGGGCGGGCCTTCCGGGCGTAGCGCCCCGGGGTGACGCCCACGAAGCGTTTGAAGTGCCGGGTCAGATGCGACTGGTCGTAGAAGCCGACCTCGGTCGCCACCTCCGCGGGCGGCCGGCCGTCGAGGAGCAGCCGCCGGGCGTGGTCGACCCGCCGGGCCATCAGGTACTGGTGCGGGGCGATGCCGAAGGCCGCGCTGAACGCCCGGACCAGGTGGGTGGGGTGGGCGTGCACCAGCTTGGCGGCATCGTCCAGGGTCACGCCGTGCGACAGCCGCTCGTCGAGGAGTTCCCGCAGGCTGTGCGCCACGCCGAGGTCCGTTTTGGGTGGCGGGGCGGCGAGCCGGGGCCGCAGGTGGCCGCGCAGCCGTTCGCCGATCAGGGCGAGGCGGCTCTCCGCTTCCAGTTCGTCGCCGCGCTGGGCCAAGGCCGCGTGCAGCTGTCCGATGCGTCGGCGCAGGAGGGGATCGACCATGTCCGGGTGGTCCACCGCCGGGCCGATGAGCCCTTCGTCCAGCTGGGACAGGTCCAGATAGACCACCCGCTTGCGGAAGCCCTGCGGGGTGGCGGGTGAGCCGTTGTGCGGCACCTGCGGGGGGAGCAGGGACACCGTGTCGTTGGGGGTGCCGCATTCGCGGCGGTTCAGGTCGTAGCGGACCGCGCCGTTGTCGACGATCAGCAGGGTCCATACGTCGTGCACGTGCATCGGGTACGCGTGCTCGGTGAAGTGGGCATGGAAGACCTCGACGACGCCCCGGACCTGCGGGCGCCACGCGGATACCTCTTGCGGGGACACCATGCAAGAAACGTACAAGACGGTACGGCGGGGCGGTCGGCAGCCTCGAAGCATGACAAGCACGACGAGCGACACGGCCATGACCGCTGAGACCGCCCCCGTACGTTTCGATACGAAGATCGCCGTGGTGCTGCGGGAGGACCTGCAGCCCTGGCAGCGGCTGAATGTGACCGCGTTCCTGGTCAGCGGCCTCGGCTCGGAGCTGCCCGAGGTGATCGGCGAACCGTACGCCGACGCCGACGGCACCCCGTATCTGCCGATGTTCCGCCAGCCCGTCCTGGTCTTCGAGGGGACGAAGGAGACGCTGACCGCGGCGCACGCCCGTGCCCTGTCCCGCTCGCTCCCCCGGGCGGTGTTCACCTCCGACCTCTTCACCACCGGCAACGACCGGGACAACCGCGCCACGGTACGGGCCGTACCGAAGGACCAGCTGGATCTGGTGGGGCTCGCCGTGTACGGGCCGCGGAACGCGGTCGACAAGGTGATCAAGGGCGCTCGGATGCACCCCTGAGCGCCGCGAACCAGATGCCCGTGGCGGCGCAGGCGACGGCCGCCATCAGAAAGGCCCAGAACGTCCCGGTCATCCCGGAGGCCCCGGTCGCCCCGGTCGCCCCGCCCGCCATGAGAGGCGCGCCCATCATGGCGACGCCGAGGCTCGCGCCCGCCTGGCGGGCGGCGTTGAGGAGGCCGCCGGCCGCTCCGGTCGCGCTCTGCGGGGCGCCGCTGACCACGGCGGTGACCAGGGCGGGGAGCGCGAAGGAGACGCCGAGGCCGGTCAGCAGCAGGCCCACGGCCAGCCAGGCGTAGCGGGCGTCGGCGCGGGCCGCGAGGGCGAGGGCGGCGGTGCCGGAGGCGAGGAGTGCCAGTCCGGCGAGTACGGGGAGCCGCGGACCGGACTTCGCGACGATTCTCCCGGTCAGCGGCGGGTTCACGGCGAACGGCACGGTGAGGGGGAGGAAGGCCAGCCCGGTGACCAGGGGTCCCATACCGCGCGCCTGGAGGAGCAGCGGGAGGACGAAGAGGGTGCCGGTGAGGGTGAAGTTCACCGCCGCACCGGCGGCGAGGCCCGCGCGGACCGCCCCGGAGCCCAGCAGCGCCGGGTTGAGCACAGGGGCGGAGCTACGGCGTTCAAGCCTGGCGAAGACCACGGCCGTCGCGGCGGCACCGGTCAGCGCGGCGGCGGTGTGGCCCCACGCCTGGGCGCCCGCCGCGATGAGGCCGTCCGTGGCCAGCGCCAGGCATACGCAGGCGGCGAGCTGGGCCGGCCAGTCCAGGTCGCGGTCGCCGCGCGGACAGCGCAGCTGCCGGGTCGCGGTCAGAGCGAGGACCAGGGCGCCGAGTGGGACGTTGATGAGGAAGACCGCACGCCAGCCCGCGACGCCCACCAGCGCCCCGCCCGCCAGTGGACCCGCGGCGACGGCCGCGCCGCTGATCGCCGCCCAGGTCGCGACGGCCCGGGCGCGCCGGGCCGGGTCCGGGTACAGGCGGCCGATCAGCGCCAGTGACGACGGTACGCAGGCGGCCGCCGCCGCCCCGAGGACCGCCCGTACGGCGATGAGGGCGCCCACGGTCGGGGCCAGGGCGCACAGCGCGGACCCCGCCGCGAACAGCGCGATGCCGGCGCGGAAGACACGGTGGGCGCCCAGCCGGTCGGACAGCGCTCCCGCGGACAGCAGCAGAGCGGCGAAGACGACCGTGTAGCCGGTGGTCGCCCACTGGAGGCCGGCCACGGAGGTGTGCAGCGAGGCGGCGAGATCCGGTTCGGCGACGGACAGCACGGTGGTGTCGAGCAGCACCATGAAGTAGCCGAGCGAGATGCCCAGGAGGGCCAGGGGTGCCGGGGGTGCCGGG
>NZ_MUNE01000188.1 GCF_002154605.1 Streptomyces milbemycinicus
TCCATGGCCAGCTGCAGCTGGAGCCAGGCGAGGTCCGTGGGGTTGAGCGTCCCCGGTCCGGCCGCCGTGGGCGACGAGGTGGTGGGGGAGTCGGCCGCGGTCGCCGCCGCGCCGGACGTGCCGGTCCGTTCTTCGGGGCCGGCACATCCGCACACGGCCAGGGCACTGAGCGTCGCCGCGAGGACCAGGGTCGTGCCGGGGCGGCCGAGTCGCATCGCGGGTCCCGTCATGACGGCATCCTTTCACCGTGCCCGTTGCCGTGCGTTGCGGATCAGGACGGGTTGCCGTCCGCCCCGCACTTGATGATGGGGTTGATGCAGTTGGCCACCCGTCGTGCCATTTCCTGCTCGGGCCAGGCGTTGAAGAAGTCGCCGTGCATGGTGTAGCCGGGCCCGGAGGCCAGCCGCAGCCCCTGGGTGCTGCCCGTCACCGGATACCGCAGCACCTGCCGCAGCTTGGGTACCGGCACCGGGTGGCTGGCGGGACAGTCACCGTTCACCGGGTAGGCCATGTGGCTCTTGTGGTCGGCGGAGTCCAGGTCCTTGCCGTTCCAGCACTGCGGGAAGTCGAGGTACGACTCCAGCATCGAGTCGGCCGGGCACGTGACGAAGTCCTTGGAGGGATTCACTTCGCCATGGTGCAGACAGGACCAGCGGGCGATGGAGCTGGGGTCGTCCACACCGGTCGCCTTGGCGTTGCCCGCGACGATCCGCAGGCCCAGGGGAAGGGGCTTGATGCGTGCGATGACATCGTCACGCACCCCCTCGCCGAGGTAGTAGAAGGTGGTGCCGGTGGGTTCGACGGGCTGGTCGTTCCGGTAGAGCGTCGGCACCCAGTAGGACGAGGTGTCCACGGCCGGACCGCAGGTGCTCGCGGAGCCCACCAGGTCGGTCACATTGGTGTGGGCGTTCGTCACTCGGCTGCCGAAGAAGCTGTGCATATGCGAGGCGCCGGGCAGCCCGGGGTAGACGATCGGGTCGTCCGGGAGACGGTGGCTGTACGGGCACTCGGCGAGGAACTCCGCCACGCGGACGACCTCGGGCCCGGCGGCGGCCGGGTCTGCGCCGCCACGTTCGGCGCTCGCCGGTGCCGAACCGGCGTAGAGCATGGTCAGTACCAGGCCGAGCACCGCCAGGACGACCGGCCGGCGGTTCCTGCGCGGTCTCGGGTGACGCTCGTCAGAGGTGCGGGGGGATCTGCCTAACACGGCACTCCTCCTCCGTGTTGTGGGGAAACGCGGATGGTGTGGAACCGGTTCCGGTACCGGTTCCAGGGCCTGTTCCGTGAGTGAAACCGCATGTCATGCAAACGTCAATACTTCTCGTAGACATTGCTCCATCAGCGACCCTCAATGACTTCAAGACTTCAAGGCAATCGCGCGGACGTCGCGCCACCGCCGGGTCACGCTCCCCGCGCCGTACCACTTCTGACGCCAAGTATTGACGTCACCATGACAGTGCTGTTCACTCGTCGACCAGCGCCGGAACCGGTTCCGGTACCGCTTCCGTGGTGCTGCCGCCGTACGTCGAGGGCAGTGACTCCGACCCTGGAGGTAGCGATGCGCGTCACCATCGCGGATGTGGCCCGCGTGGCGGGCGTGAGCAAGACGACCGTCTCCAGGGTGCTCAACACCCGCAGTGAGGTGGACCGGTCGACTGCCGCGCGGGTCCGTGAGGTGATCGACCGGATGGGCTACGTACCCAGCTCGGGTGCTGTGGGCCTGGCCCGGGGGAGCAGCCGGACCATCGGCATGCTCGTCCCGTCGCTGACCTGGCCGTGGATGGGCGAGGTCGTCCAGGGCGTCGTCGACACTTTGGAGGCGGCCGAGTTCGGGCTGCTGCTGTTCACCTGCAACCGTGGCACCGAGTCCGTCGAGCGGTTCACCAGCCAGGTGTCCGCGCGGGCCTTCGACGGGCTGCTCGTCGTGGAGCCGGAGAACACCCTGGACATGCTCACGGCACTGCACCGCAAAGGTCTTCCGGTCGTGCTCATCGACGACCGGGGCCACCACCCCGACTTCCCCTACGTCACCGCCGCCAACCACGAGGGCGGGGCAGCGGCGGCCCGGCACCTGCTGAGGATGGGCCGCCGCCGGCCGCTCGTCCTCACGGGGCCGACCCGCTTCGGCTGTGTACGCGACCGGCTTGCCGGGTTCCGTACGACGTACGCCGAGTCCGGGCACGCCCTCGACTCCGGTCTGGTCGTCGAGAGCGACTTCACCGAGGTTGACGGCCGCGAGACCGTACGCCGAATGGTCCGTGAGGGACGGGACTTCGACGCGGTCTTCGCGCACAACGACCTCGGCGCGGTCGGCGCGATGGCGGCCCTGCGCGCCTCGGGGCTCCGGGTGCCGGACGACGTGGCCGTCATCGGGTTCGACGACATCCCGATGGCACCGCTGACCGAGCCCTCGCTCACCACGGTCCGGCAGCCGATGAGGCGGATGGGCGAAACCGCTGCGGGGATGCTGCTCGCCCGGCTCGCGGGCGGTACGGCCCCGGCAGCGCCCGTCGTCCTGCCCACGGAACTCGTCGTACGGCAGTCGGCGCCGGCCACGGCGGGCTGATCGCCGGGCGTCGGCCGTACGGGGCCGGCCCTCCGGGCTGACAGTCCGGGGCCGACCGCATGGGACCGACCGTCCGACGGGTTGACCGTCCGGGACCGACCGACCGACCGACCGTCGGGCGGGCTCCGGCCGCCCACTGTCAGGAAGCGTCGCCTCCCGGCTCCTCGCCGGAGAAGCCGCCCGCACCTGAGGATCTACACCGCCCACACCCGGGCGTGCGCATCATCCTGCCCCGGGCCTTCCGGTGGCAGGAGCCCTCGACTGCCCGCTCCACAGCACCTTCCACCACACCTTCGGGCACCCCCACCGCAATGAGGAGAGCCGTATGCCTTCCCGCGCCCCGCGCCCCCGCACGCTCATGGCCGCCCTGGCCGTCGCCTCGGCCCTGTCCCTCGTCACAGGTCCGACCTTCGCCGCCCCCAAGGACACCGTGGCCGTCGCGGCCTGGGACACCGACTGGGCCGCGGCGGCCTACGCCGCCAACCCGGGTGCCGTCACCGCCTCCGGCAGCGAGAACGCCGACTCCGCGCCGGGCCTCGCCTTCGACAACAACGGCGCCACCCGCTGGTCCAGCAACTTCGCCGACAACGCCTGGCTGAGCATCGACCTCGGCTCCACCATCCGGGTCGACCGCGTCGTCCTGGACTGGGAGGCCGCGTACGGCAAGAGGTACGTCCTGGAGGTGTCGCGGGACGGCACCAACTGGACGCCCTTCTACACCGAGACCGCGGGCACCGGCGGCACCGTCACCGCCCACACCTTCCCGCAGGAAGTCACCGGCCGCTACGTCCGGCTGCGCGGAGTCGAACGCGCCACCCCCTACGGCTACTCGCTGTACTCGTTCCGGGTCTACGGCGGGACACCCGCCCCGGCCTCCACCACCCGCACCAACCTGGCCCTGAACCACCCGGCCTACAGCAACTACTACCAGCACGCCGGAAACTCCCCGGCCTTCGTCACCGACGGCGGCTGGCCCGCCGATCTCAAGGCCGACCAGACCCGCTGGTCCAGCGACTGGAACGCGAGCCGCTGGGTCTCCGTGGACCTCGGCGCCACCTCCACCATCGATACGGTCGATCTGTACTGGGAGGCGGCCTACGCCGTCGACTACGAGATCCAGGTCTCCGACGACAACCGAACCTGGCGCACCGTCCATCAGCCCACGGCGTCCGAGGTCGCCGCCCGGCGCGCCGATGTGAAGTCCCCGGCCGAGGCCACCGGCCGTCACGACAGCATCAGACTGTCCCAGCCCGCAACCGGCCGCTATGTCCGGATGCTGGGCAAGGAACGGCGCTCCTTCTACAACCCGGCGCCGGCCACCGCTCAGTTCGGCTACTCGCTGTACGAGTTCCAGGTATGGGGCACCGGCGGCAGCGCCGCCGCCGCGTACCCGGCGCTGCCCGGCGAGCAGTCCGGCACCTACCAGACGTCGTTCTTCGACGACTTCACCGGCGCCTCTCTGGACCGCTCCAAGTGGCGGGTGGTCAGGACCGGCACCGAGATGGGCTCCGTCAACGGCGAGTCGCAGGCGTACGTCGACTCCGCCGACAACATCCGCACGGAGGGAGGGAACCTGATCCTGCGGGCGAAGCACTGCAAGGGCTGCACCCAGGCGGGCGGGGGCACCTACGACTTCACCTCGGGACGCATCGACACCAACACCAAGTTCGACTTCACCTACGGCCGGGTCAGCGCCCGTATGAAACTGCCCGTCGGGGACGGCTTCTGGCCCGCGTTCTGGCTGCTCGGCAGCAATGTCGACGACCCGGCCGTGTCGTGGCCCTCCTCCGGTGAGACCGACATCATGGAGAACATCGGCTACGCCGACTGGACCAGCACCGCACTGCACGGACCCGGCTACTCCGCCGACGGCAACATCGGCGCGCGCCAGATCTACCCGAGCGGCGGCCGTGCCGACCAGTGGCACACATACGCCGTGGAGTGGACGCCGACGACCATGCGGTTCTACGTCGACGACCGGTTGGTGCAGGAGACGACCCGCAACAAGCTGGAGTCCACGCGGGGCCAATGGGTCTTCGACCGCAACCAGTACGTCATTCTGAACCTCGCCCTCGGCGGCGCCTACCCGGCCGGCTGGAACCAGGTCACCACCCCCTACTGGGGTCTGCCGCAGTCCAGCGTCGACAAGATCGCCGCCGGGGGAGTGCAGGCGGAGATCGACTGGGTCCGGGTCGAGCAGAAGAGGTGAGCCCCCCGGTGCCCGGGGCGCAGAGCCCCGGGCACCGGCAACGTCGCGGCCCGGGGCCGGGCCAGGAACAGCCGGTGCGTCAGTCCCGCTGCCGCGCGTGGGCAGCCTCGAAGCGGGTGACCCAGTACGCCGTCCGGTCCAGGTAGGCCGTCCGCGCGCGGCCGCCCTTGCGGCCGTAGGCACCCTCGTACGAGAGGTAGTCGAGAGCGCCGGGAGTGTCGGCGGTGGCCGGTTCGATCTGGGTGCCCTCGTGCCATTCGTTGAACGAGGTGATACTCACCCAGTCCGGGACGCCTCCCGAGTTCCCGGTGGACATGGCGTACTCCCACTCCAGGTCGTACGTCCGTCCCTGCGCCCGGTCCAGGGTCGGTGTCGTGTTGCCGGGGACGGCCCGGTCGTCGATGTAACCGGGGCCGAGCGACGGCGCCCACACCATGCCGCGCTCCGCACAGAAGGCGGCGACCTGCGACCAGTCCGGCTTGTTGGCCGTGGCGATCGCGTCGTAGGTGTACACACCGCCGAAGTCCCCGATACGGGACAGGTCCCAGGTCTGGGCCATCACGATCGCCCGGTCGTCGACCTCGTGAAGCGGCGACCAGTCCACCGTCAGAAGGCTGTTGAAGATGTAGTAAGCGCACCGCCCGCCGCGCTCCGCGTCGCGGTGGAAGGCCGGGTGGTCGCCGTAGTGCTCGGTGAGATAGCGGATGTCGGCGACCACCGAGGCGGCGTCGCGGCCCTCGTACGGCTCGATGTGCCAGGCCACCTGGAGGCCGGCGGCGGCCGCGGCGTCGAGGACCACCGGTGCCATCCGGTCCTCGTAACTGCCCTGCCCCCACCAGCTGCTGACCAGCACGCCGGTGCCGGCCTGCCGTAGCCAGCGCATGTGCCGGTCGACGGCGCCGCGCCGGTCGCCGGAGTCGTAGGGGCCGAGCACAGGGTAGTAGTTGGAGCTGATCGCCTCGGGCGGGGTCAGCTCGCCCTGCTGCCAGTGCCGCCACTCGCCGTACACCTGCGGGTTCCCGTACCAGGGGTAGTAGAAGATGTGGGCGCGTGCGGATGGCTTGTGTGCCGGGGCGGCTGTGGCGCTGCCGGCACCCGCTGCGACGGCAGTGGTCGCAGCGGCGCCGGCGGCGAGGAATCCTCGCCGGGACAGAGGTCTGGGACGTGCGGTCATCCGGGTCACTCTCCTTGGACGGACGGACGGGAATGGCGCGGGGTGAAGCCGAGCAGGTCCGCGCACGCCTTGGTGTCGATCAGTGAAACGCGGCCGGGCAGCGGCTCGAACGCCGGTACGCCCGGGTGGTGTTGATGGAGCAGTTCGTCGGTGGTCAGCGGTGATGAGGTGTCGGCTGCCGCGACGTTGAGGACGTGGCAGCCGGTGACGGTGGCAGCCAGGGCACGGCGGATCACGGCGGCCGCGTCCCGGGTGTCGAGCCAGGCCCACAGGTCGTGCCGGTGGGCGCCGGGATCAGCCGCGATGTGGACCAGTTGGTCCGTGAGTCGCTGACCGGTCCCGGTGAAGGGGAAGCGCAGACAGACGATGTCCGTGCCCCAGCGTCGGTGTGTGCTGCGGGCCGTCTCCTCCAGGACGAGTTTGGATAAGCCGTACGGGTCGCGTACGAGCGTCGGGTGCTCCTCGTCCAGGGGGACGTAGCGGGGTGAGACGGGGATCGGCGACCAGGCGAGACCGACGGCTGCCAGGCTGGACGCTGCCACGATGCGGTGCGCGCCCGCCCGTCCGGCCTCGTCGAGGACGCGGTGGGCCGTGAGGCAGTTGGCGGCGAACAGGGCGCTGCCGTCCTCGGCGTTCGGGTGGGGGATCGCCCCGAGGTGGACGACGGCCTCCGCGCCGTCCACCGCCTTGCGGACGAGGTCGGCGTCCCGCAGATCGCCGATCAGGACACGGGTACGGGCAGGGGCGTCGAACGGCACGCGGTCGGTGAGGGTCAACTCGTGTCCTGCGGAGACCAGTTCGCGGGTGGCATGGACGCCGATGTGTCCCGCGGCACCGGTGATCAGGACATGCATCAGCCCTTCACCGCCCCGACCAGGCCGTTGACGAAGTACTTCTGGAGGCTCAGGAAGAGGAGGACCACGGGGACCACCACGATGAGGGCGCCGGCCATCAGGCTGTTGTAGTGCGGCACGTTCTCGGAGGAGAGCACCTGCAGTCCGAGGGGCAGGGTGTACTTGGACGGATCGTTGAGTGACACACGGGTCAGCAGGTACTCGTTCCAGGTGGGGATCGCCGTGAGCAGGGCGACGGTGATCAACGCGGGCCGGGCGAGCGGTAGATAGACCTGTGTGAAGATGCGCAGCTCGCCGGCGCCGTCGACCCGCGCGGAGTCGCGCAGCTCCGTGGGGACCGCGGAGAACGCCCCGGTCATCAGCAGGATCGACAGGGGCGCGCCGCCGTTCACGAACGGAAGCACCAGCCCCCAGTGAGTGCCGAGGATGCCCATCTTGTTCTCCAGGAGCACGATCGGCAGCATCACCGTCACACCCGGTACGAACAGCAGCGCGACGAACAGCTTCTGCAGCGCACCGCGTCCTGGGAAGCGCAGCACCGCGAACGCGTAGCCGGCCGCCGCGTAGAACACCACCGTCAGCACGACCGTGTACAGCGTCACCAGGACGCTGTTGACGAAGAAGTCGAAGAAGTGCAGCTCGTTCCAGGTGTCGACCAGGGTCTGGAGCGTGGGGTGGTCCGGGATCAGATGACCACCGCGCACCACCTCGACCTGGTCCTTGAACGCCGCCGACACCATCCACAGGAACGGGTAGACGCTGACCAGCGCGTACAGGGTGAGCAGCACGCCCACGACGATCCGGGCCGACGAGCGGCCGGATGGCGCTCGTCGGGCGGGGCGGACCGGGCGGGGCCGGGCCGTTGATATCGTTGTCATGTCTTGCTCCGCAGCGCTCGCAGGTTGATCAGGGCGAGGACGAGGGCGGCCGCGAACAGGAGCCAGCCCAGGGCACTTGCCAGGCCGAGGGTGGGGGAGAGGTTTTTGAGGAAGGCCAGCCGGTATGCCTCCAGGCCGAGGACATTGGTGTGGTCTCCGGGGCCTCCGTTGGTCATCACGAGGAACGTCTGGAACCCTTGGAGCGCCTCGCGCAGATTCAGCAGCAGGACGATCGCGGTGATCGGCCTGACCAGCGGCCACACCACGGACATGTTGGTGCGCCACCAGCCCGCGCCGTCCAGTTCGGAGGCTTCGAGGATGCTGCGGTCAATGCCCTGCAGACCCGTCAGATACAGCAGCATCGCCACGGGGACATGGCCCCACACGGTGATCATGATCATGGTGGGCATGGCTGTGGAGGGATTGCCGAGCCAGCCCTGCGGTTGCTGCAGTGAGCCCAGACCCAGGCCGCTGAGCAGGGAGTTGATGGCCCCGTCCGGCTGGAGGATGTACTGCCACGCGAAGAACACCGCGACGCCGCTGGTGACGTATGGCAGGAAGTAGACCGAGCGCAGGACGCCCTGGAACCGCTTGACCTGGTTGAGGAGCACCGCAAGCGGAAACGAGACGACAACGGTCAGTACGGGGGCCGCGACCATCACCCAGATCGTGTTGGCTGCGGCGTGCCGGACGCGGGGCGCGTACACGGGGTCGCGCCACAACAGGTCTTTGTAGTTGTCGAGGCCGACCCACTCCCAGTTCGGGGCGAAGCCGTTCCACTTGGCGAAGGACAGAGTGAATCCGTAGCCGACCGTGTACAGGCCCATCACCAGGAACAGTACGACGGCCGGCGCGACGAACAGGTAGCCCGTGAGCGCCTCGTACCGGCTGTCCCTGCGTCGTGAGGGCCCGCTCCTGGGCGGCGTGGTGCGGTCCTTCTCCACCCTCGCGGGAAGCGTGGGCTGGAGCGTCACTGGCCGGCTGCCTTCCAGTACGACTGGTTCAGATTGCTGATCTTGCGCGCGGTTGATTCGACGGAGGCGCGCTTGAGCGGGGACAGGTCGGCGAGGATGTCGCCGACGTCGTTCTGCTCATAGCCGGGGGACTGGAAGTTCTGGTTGAGGTTGGGGTCGTACGTTGTCTCGGGCGTGCCCTTGAAGCTCTGGACCATGGAGTTGAGCGTTGGGCCGAGCGCCTTTGCGGTGTCGGCGCCGAGGTCCGTGGCCGGCAGGTCGGTGGCGTCCTGCGCGAACTGGGCGGCGACCTTCTTGCTGGAGAGGAACTGCATCCAGTTCTTGGCGTTGTCCGGCTGCCTGCTCGCCGAGCTGAGGGTGATGCCGGTGAGCGCCATCGGGGCCAGCGCCCGGTCGGGGACCGCGCCGCTCTTGGGCGCGGGCAGGCCGAAGGCGTAGACGTCGTCCGGGTTCATGCCGCTCTGCTGCAGGAAGGCGAGGGTGAACGTGCCGCCGACGTCGAACGCCGCCTTGCCCTGGGCGAAGGTCTGGTCCGACTGGTCGACGTCGAGCGACTGGGTGCCGGGCGTCCAGTACGGGGTGAGCTGGTTGTACTGGGAGAGCACCTTGACGCCGTTCGGCGAGCCGAAGTCGGCGCTCTTGTCCTTGCCCCACAGGTCCTCGTAGCCCTTCTTGCCGAGCTGGGCGAAGGCGAGGGGCTGGAGTATCCAGTTGAGGCCGGGGCCTCTGGCCTTGAGACCTGTGGTGAGGCCGCCGTTCTTCGGGTCCTTCTTCGTCGTCGCCCTGAGGGCGGCGATCAGGTCCTCCCAGGTCTTCGGCGGCTGCTTGATCCCGGCGTCGGCCAGCTTCTGCTTGTTCGCGTAGACGATGCCGAACGTGCCGATGGTCAGCGGGACGCTGTAGCGCGCGCCCTCCTTGATGCCATTGTCCGAAGACTCCTTGTTCTGGGACTTCTTGAAGCGCTGGGGCGTGACGAGGCCCGATTCGTGCACGGAGCGCTGGATCTCGTTCAGCCAGTCGCCCTTGTAGTCGTCGCGCAGGTCCACGGCGATTCCGGCCGCGCCGAGGACGCGGTCCTCGCCGTCGGAGTGCACCTCGAGGACATCGGGCAGATCGCCGGTCTTGGCGGCGCTCTGCACCTTGGTCATATAGGTCTCTTCGGGGGTGAATGCCTCGATGCTGACGGAGATTCCGGTCTCCTTCTTGAACTCCTTGGCGGCGTTGCGCAGAGCCTTGACGTGGGACTGCTTGAAGGTCCACATCTTGAGGCTCTTGGCGTCCGAGCCGCCGGAGCCGCTGCCGCCGCAAGCCGTCAGGGTGCTGAGTGACAGCGCGGTGGCCAGGGCGGTGGCGACGTACTTGGCCTGGCGGGAAGTTGAGATACGCATGAACCCCTACCTAGGGTCGACCGTTCAGAAGGCCGAATGTCGTTGGAGTGACTGAACTTAGGCTCGTCGTGATATAGCGTCAAGACGCAGGGCGGGATTGAGCGTGGGTGACGGTCCAGTAGGGATCTGGGCGGGAAGCGGAGGGGCAGTGGAATCGGTGACGGACGCCGCAGGGGTCCGCAAGGTCGAAGAGGTCAAGTCCGCGGCTCGGGTCCTGGAGGTCCTCGAACTCCTCGGGCGGGACGGCGCCCGCCTCTCGCTCGCGGAAATGGCGAGCGCGATGGCCGTGCCCAAGAGCAGCCTGCACGCGATCCTGCGCACCATGCAGGCGAGGCGTTGGGTGGACGTCGACCCGTCCGGTACGCGCTACAGCCTGGGCTTGAAGGCCCTGCTCACCGGCACCGCGTATCTGGCCGGCGACGACGTCGCGAGCCTGGCCGGGCCGGTGCTGGACGCCCTGGCCGAGGAGACCGGCGAGGCGGTGCATCTCGGCAGGCTCGACGGCACACACGTCGTCCACCTCGCCAAGCGCGAGTCACGGCACGCGCTGCGGACGTACTCCGCGGTCGGGTATCGGCTGCCGGCGCACGCCACGGCATTGGGCAAGGCCGTGCTCTCCCAGTTGGACCAGGCGGAGGTGCAGCGCCGGCTCACCTGGCCGCTGGAGAAACTCACGCCGGACACCGTCGTCGACCCGGATGCCTTCCTGGCCGAACTCGCGGAGGCGCGGCTACGCGGCTGGGCCATGGACGACGGGGAGAACGCGGTGGACATCCGGTCCGTCGCCGTGCCGCTGGGCGTGTCCCCGGACGGCGGTGACGCGGTGAGCTGCTCGGCGCCGCGCAGCAGGATGGGCGACGACCGGATCGAGGAAGTGGCCCAGGCGGTGACCGAGGCGGCGCACTCGCTGAGCATGCTCCTCAAGCGCCTCGGCCAGCACTGAGCGCACCCGCACGGCGCCACGGGCGCTTGAGGGCCGGGAGCTCGCGCCCCCGGCCCTCAAGTGCCATATCTGTGCGGCCGTTGACAAAACGGATCCCCGCTCCATACGTTCGGATAGCAGTACGTCATTCTGTTACTCGAATGCTGGAGTCCGTATGGCGCACCCTGATGCCCTCGCCCCCGCCCGCCTGCTCGCTCCGGCCCCCTGGGTCGATGAGCGCGGGTCCAAGATCCGCATCACGGCCGTCCGCACCTTCCTGACCGCCCCGCACGGCTGCCCCCATCTCATCGTCCGCGTCGAGACCAACGAGCCAGGGCTGTACGGTCTGGGCTGCGCCAGCGATCCACAGCGCACCCTTGCCGTCCGCTCGGTCCTCGACGACTACCTCGCCCCGCTGCTCACCGGGCGCGATCCTGACGACATCGAAGACCTGCACCGGCTGATCCTCAACAGCGCCTACTGGCGCGGCGGTTCACTGACCGGAAACGCCCTCGGTGGCATCGATGTGGCCCTGTGGGACCTCAAGGCGAAGCGCCTGGGTGTCCCGCTGCACTCCCTGTTCGGCGGCCGCGTGCGCACCGGCGCCGAAGCGTACACCCATGTCGACGGAGCCGACGCCGAGGAGATCGCCGACAAGGTGGGCGCGGCCCGGCAGCGCGGATACCGGCATGTGCGAATCCAGGCCGCGGTGCCGGGCTCGGACGCATACGGGGCAGGTGGTGGTGGTGATCCGCAGGCGGTGCGCGAGCGCCGGGTGCCGTGGGACTCCGCGGCGTATCTGCGAACCGTCCCCCGGGTGCTGGCACGGGTGCGCGAGCTCGTGGGCGACGACGTCGAATTGCTGCACGATGTGCACGAACGGCTCGATCCTCGCCAGGCTGCGGACTTTCTGCGCCGTGTCGAGGACATCGGCCTGTACTTCGTCGAGGACCTGCTCGCCCCCGAGGATGCTGCACACTTCGCACGGCTGCACGCCGTCTCGCCCGTTCCCCTCGCCGTGGGTGAACTCTTCAGCGACCCACAGCAGTTCGTGGCGGTCCTGAGGGGACCGGACATCGATTTCGCGCGCGTGCGCATCCCCACGCTCGGTGGCCTGACTCCTGCCCGGAAGCTGGCAGCCCTCTGCGAACTGCACGGGGTCCGCCTTGCCCCGCACGGACCGGCGGACGTCAGCCCCGTCGCCCAGGCCGCGACCCTCGCACTGGACGTCAGCAGCCAGGCCTTCGGCGTTCAGGAGGCAGCCGTCTTCAAGGAGCCGGTGCACGAAGTGTTCCCCGGCACCGTGGTGGCACACGGTGGGCTGCTTGTGCCCTCCGGAGTGCCAGGCCACGGCGTTGACTTCGACGAGGCTGCGGCCCGGCGCCACCCCGTGCCCGAGCCTCTCGGCCACGACCGGTGGGCGCTGCTGCGCAACACCGACGGCAGTGTGCAACGGCCCTGAGCCCGTCGCGCATACAGGGGAGCCCTACGGAGCCCCCATAAGTCCATCGATTTGACTTGGGGCACCGAGCACCGGTGCCCCAAATCCCCAGGTGAAGCTGGGGCGTGGCGACGAGAGCACTCCCACTGGGTGTGCTCTCGTCGCGCTCGTATTCCCGAAACGTCAGTCCTTTTCTTTACGGACGACCTTGGATTTGGAATCTAAGTCCCCTGACAAAAGAAATCCCCCCGGCTCTCATCTGCAATTCAAGGGAGCCGGTGCGAAGCGTTGACTTGATAACACACATGGTTTTACATAGCGGTTACTGGCTGGACGCGAAGGGGACCGCCCATGCTCGAAGAGCGCATAGCCGCATTCCTCGCCCAAAGGCTGCGACCGGCGCTGTACCCGCTCCGCATCCCTTTCGATGTCGGTGCCTGGCATCTGCCGGGCGAGCCTGTGCCGGCACATGTCGCCCTGCGCGCCGACTATGAACCGTTCTCCGTGGGCGACACATGGGGGCAGCCGTGGTCGACCTCCTGGTTCACGCTCCGGGCGACCGTGCCGAAGCGCTGGGCGGGCCGTCGCGTCGAGGCGGTCCTCGACCTGGGCGGTGGGGAAGGCGCCAGGTCGCAGGCGCTCGTCCGCGACGCGTACGGAGCGCCGCTGCAAGGACTGGGCGCCGCGCATCCGGACCCGGTCCTCGTCGCCGGGCGCGCTCATGGAGACGACGACGTACGACTCTTCGTCGAGGCCTCCGTCAGCGCGGCCGCAGCTGATGCCCTGCCGCTGCGGGTGGGCCGTGCCGACCTCGCCGTGCGCGACGAGGCGGTGTGGCGGCTGTCGCACGACATACGGGCGCTGCATCGACTGCAGCTCTCGCTGTCCGACGACGTACCGCGTGCGACCCGCATCCGCGACGCCCTGGAGCGCGCGATGGACGCCGTCGACCCGCGTGCCGTCGGCCGCACCGCCTCCGCCGCATGCGCCGTGCTCGCGCCCGAACTCGCCCGCGCCGTCGAGCCGTCGAGCCGTCCCGTCCTTGTGGTGGGAGAGAGCGCACCCGCCTCGCTCGGCGCCGTGCCCCTGCACGAGGCGGTCCGTGCCTGCGCCCGTGACTTCAGCACGCTCGTCGCGCTTGCCGACGAGTACCCCGGATTCGTCTCCGTCGCGCCCGCGGTGCAGCACTACGCCTGGATGAAGCAGCACGAGCCGCATGTCTTCGAGCGGCTGCGCAAGATGGTCGCCGACGGCGCCTGGCTGCCCGTCGGCGGACTGTGGGCGCAGGCCGACACCGAACTTGCCGGATCGGAGTCGCTGGTACGGCAGTTCGTGCACGGGCGTCGTTTTCTCCGCGGCGAGTTCGGCGCCGACAGCGACGGTGTCTGGCTGACCGACACGGACGGTGTCTCGCCGGCCCTGCCGCAGATCGCCAGGGCCGCGGGCGCGCACGGGCTGCTGGTCTCCCGACGGGACGAATCGCGATCGCGGTCAACCTTCGCCTGGGAGGGCATCGACGGCACCGTCATGCTCACCCGCCTTACGGGCCGTGCAGCCGGCCCCGAGAGCGACGACGCCTCTGCCCGGTCCCTGCACACCCTGCGCAACCCCGACCGTGCCACACTGGAGCGGGCCCGCCGCCTTGCGGACCTGGACGGCCCGCCGTCACACACCTTGCACCCCGCACACGACGCGGACGTCGGCGCCAGGATGCGCGGCGCCCTCGACCTCGCCCCCCATGCGGGCGCGTACACCAGCCAGGCGCGCACCAAGCGAGGCAACCGGATGTGCGAGGTGCTGCTCCACGAGGTGGAGTTGTGGTCGGCGACGGCAGCGGTGCGGCGCGGCACTCCCTATCCGTACGACGCACTGAACCGCATCTGGAAGTCGGTGCTCACTCAGCAGAGCCACGATGTCCTCGCCGGCGCCGCGGTAGCCCGCGCCCGCCAGGACGCCGAGGATGCGCACCACCAGGCCGCGCGCAGGCTCACCAGGCTCGTCCACCGCGCGCTCGGGCCGAGCGGGGACATCGCCGTGCACAACGCGGCACCGTTCGCCCGCCGCGAGGTCGTCCTGCTGGACGGCGTGGTCGAGGGCGCCGCCGTCGCCCAGGGTCTGCCCGACGGGCGGTGCGCCGTGCTCGCCCAGGCGCCCGCCCACGGCAGCGGCCCGGTGGGCATCGCACTGGACGGCACGGCACCGGTCACGGCCCGCCGCACCCGCGAGGGGCACCGCGTCCTCGACAACGGCCTGGTGCGCGTCACCATCGACGGCGACGGTCTCGTGCGTTCCCTCGTGGACCCGGCCACGGGTCACGAAGCCATCGCCCCCGGCGGCCGCGGAAATCTGCTGGAACTCCACCGTGACGAGCCGGTCGCCGACCCTGCCCGCACACTCGCGCTCGGCAGCGACCGGACGCGCCGGGACCTGATCCACGCGCAGGACGTCGAACTTCTCGCGAACGGGCCGCTGGTGGCCACGGTGCGGGTACGCCGCGGAAACGGCCGTTCCGTCTTCACACAGGATCTGACGCTGACCGCGGGCGGCCCCTCGCTGACGGTCGACACCGAGGTCGACTGGCGCGAGCGCGACACCACCCTCAAACAGACGTGGCCGCTCAACGGGCAAGCATCACAGGTACGTTGCGGCATCGCCTTCGGCCACACCGTGCACGCACCCGGCGACGGAGAGGAACGGGCGGCGCAGCGCTGGGTCCACATCGACGCCCCCACGTGGACGGCCGGCTTCGCCGGCGACGTCACCCACGGCCACGACGTCGTCCGACGCGAACGGTGCGACGGCGGCACGGACACGACGCTGCGGCACACCCTGCTCCGCGCCCCGCACAGCCCTGACCCGCACGCCGACCGGGGAGTGCACCGCTTCCGGCACACCGTGCGGCCCGGCGCCACAGTCGGCGACGCCGTCGCGGACGGCTACCGCCTGGACACGCCCCTGCGTCTGTCGGACGGAGCGTCGTCGTTGCGTCCGCTGGTCCGCGTCGACCACCCGGACGTCGTCGTGGAGACGGTGAAGCTCGCTGAGGACCGCAGCGGAGACGTCGTCGTACGTCTGTACGAAGCCGGCGGCAACGCTGCGCGGACCACGCTCACCGCCGACTTCGCCGTCGCCGAAGCGTGCACGACCGACCTGATCGAGGAGAACGCAGTCCCGCACGCCCACGACGGACCCCACATCCACCTGAAACTGCGCCCGTTCGAGATCCGCACCCTGAGGATCAGCCGGGCCGAGGCCGACGAGGAGCCACTCGGTGCCTGATCCCCGCCACGTCGACACGCTGACGTCCCAGACCCGGGCGACGCTGCGCCACTGGGCAGCGGCCGACGGGCCCCTCGCGCTGCGCGCTCGGATCGTGCTGCTGGCCGCGGAGGGCCGGCGCGACGCGGAAATCGCACGGCGCCTCGGCGTGTCCCGGCAGACCGTGGGCGCCTGGCGGCACCGCTGGTACAGCGGCGGACTCGCCGGGCTCGAACAGCGCCGGCGCACCGGACGGCCCGTCACGGTCGACGAGGCGGACGTCGTCACCCGGACCCTGCTCGCGCCCGGCGGCAGCGGCGCGAGCCGCGCCATCGCCCGCGAACTCGGCGTCTCCCACGCCACGGTCGCGGCGATCCGCCGCCGCTGGAACATCATGCCGGACCAGCCGATCGTCCCCCGCATCCCGACCCGTCCGCCACTGCCCGGCGCCGATACGTGGGTGATGGGCCTGTACGGCGACGCCGACCGCGGCGTCCTGCTCGTCGGCACCCGCACGGAGGCCCCGAGGCCCGCGGCCGCGGTCACCGTGATCGACGCCGAAGTGCTGGCCGGACTCGACCGGGCCTTGGACACCCTGCGCCTGGAACCCGCCTCGGACGACCAGGAGTTCAGCGCCTTCCTCGCCGACGCGGCGGCCCTGCACGCGGACATCACCCTGCACGCCGTCACGCTGTGGTCGACCGATGAGCGGCGGCCCGCCGGATCGCTCGTCAGCCACCACGACCTGCCTGTGCGGGCGAGCTGGCGCGGTTTCCTCAATGCCCTGATCGCCCTGGACAGCACGAGCCACCCCGAGTCGTCACGCCGGGTCTTCCTCGACCTGGTGGCGGCGCTCGAGCGCCCCGCACAGTCGGCCGGCCGCTCGGTCCGCTGGCTGCGCGAGCGCGTCGCCGAACACCAGAGCCGTCCGGATGGCGGTTGGCCCGCCCCGGACGCACCGTCGTTCAGCGGAGTCAACCAGCTCGACCTCGGATCCTTCAACGAGTGCGTGGTCATCGAGACCGTACGCCTCGTCGGCACCGTCACCCGTGGCGAGATCGCCCACCGGACCGGCCTCACCCAGCAGTCCGTGTCCCGCATCGCCCGGTCGCTGCTGGATCGTGGCTTTCTCGTGGAGGACGCCCAGCGCCGTGCCACTTCCGGCAAGCCGCGCACACCGGTACGGCTGTGCGGCTCCGCCGCGCACGCGCTCGGCCTGCACATCGACCCGGAGGTGCTCACCGCCGTCGTGATCGACCTCGACGGAGCCCTCGTGTGTACGTGCACACGCACCATCAGTGCCGACATCGACCCCGCCGAATTCGTCGCACAAGCCGTCGAGGTGGGCCATGAAGCGCTCGGCAAGGCGCGTGGCGCCGTTCAGCCCAACGGCTTCCTCGGCGTCGGCGTGGCCGTGCCGGGGCCGGTCGACATCGCCTCCGGCACCGTCCTCGGCCCGCCCCTGATGCGGGCCTGGCAGGACCTGCCGCTGCTGTACCTGCTGAAGGAGCACTTCCCCTGCCCGGTCCTCATCGAGAAGGACTCGCTCGCCGCCGCCGCGGGCGAGCGGTGGATCGGGCGCGACCGCAGGGCCCGGGACTTCGCCTACCTCTATCTCGGCACCGGCGTCGGCTCCGGCCTCTACCTCAACGGCGACCTCTACCGCGGAGTCAGCGCGAACGCGGGGGAGTTCGGGCAGCTGTGCGCGCTCGCCCTTGACCGCGTCGCCGCGGACGGACGGCCCGAGATCCTGCCCGAGTGCAACCCGCCCGTGTCCGTGCCGCAGTTCGCCGAGCGGCTCGGCCTGCACACCATCGGCACGGAGCACAGCAGCACCGAGGCATACCGCGCCGTCGGGCGCGCGGCCGCGGCCGGACACCCGGCCGCCACCGCCGCCCTGCGCGAAGTGGCACGTGCCGTCGGACGAGGAGCCCTGGGGCTCGTCGATCTTCTCGACATCGACCTGATCGTCCTGGGCGGCCCGTTCTTCACCGACGACGTCGCCGACTGCTACTTGGAGGAGATCGGCCGCGCCGTCAATGAGTTCCCCACCGCCCGCCGGTTGCGGCGCGTCCACGTGGAGCGCTCGGTGCTGAGCGCGGAAGCCGCCGCGGTGGGCGCCGCGTCGACACTGTTCCACGCGACGTTCACACCGCGCCTGAAGGGACGCGAGCGGGGCTGAGGCAGGGGAGGGAGCGCCCCGCCTCAGCCCCGGCCGACCTCAAGCGGTCGGTGAGGTCGGCCGGTTGGGGGTGAGAGCGATCTGCCCCTTGAGCATTCGGCCGCCGTCACCGGTCAGCCGCAGGTAGTAGTCGGACGAGCACGCCGTCCCGTCCTCGTCGAGCGCCCAGATCCCCGAACCCGACGGCACATCGGCCGCGGTCGCCGCTGTCCTGGCGATCTGATTGCCCTCGTTGAACTCGTCGAACATGGAGATGTAGATGCCGGCCGCACCCAGCCGCACCATATTGTAGAACTGCCGCCACATGAAATCACCGTGCCGCCGGTGGCGTTCCTGGAGATCGCCCGGCATCACGCACGGCTGATAATCGATGCCGTGCGCATCACAATCCGCTTTGTCCGGCGTATTGATGTTGGTGAAGAAGTCATCGGACTGGGAAGCGCTGGAGATACGCCCCACCATCCACGGGGAGATCATGTCGAACGAGTGGTACACGGCGGAGAATCCGGGCCGTGAATCCTCGGTACCGGTGCGCCAATGCGTGGGCACACCGCCGATCACATAACAGCCCTGTGCCTTGAACCAGTCCACAACGTCCTTGCACGGCCCCGGCTCGAATGGTCTCCCCGAGTCGTTGAAGCCGAACCCCCAAATACACACCACCGGCTTGCCGTTCTGTCGCGCATAAGCGCTGGACGCCGTATGCGCCTTCATCTTTTCCGTCCAGTCCTGCTTGATCTGGGACTGCATGGACGTCCAGCCGGTGACGTCGTACATGATGTAGAACTTGCGCCCGTTGGCCTCGGCCGACTGACGCACCTTCTGCGCCATCCCGTCACGCGTCGGACCCTCGTCGCCGAAGGGGTTGAAACGCTGAAGAGCGGCCGTGTCGATGTTGTTCGAGCGCATCCAGCGAAAGTGCGTGTCGACGGTCTGCTGGTCCCACGATGTGAAGAGCTGAGCGGGCCTGCCGCTGTTGAGGTTCGGGTACGCGGTGGTGAACCCGCGCTGGTAATCGGACATATCGGGCCATGATTTGATGGTTGTGTTGGACAGCGACGGAGGTTGGCTCTTGTCCCTGCTCCAATGCCACCAGCTGTTGATGGGGGAGCCGTCACCTGTGCAGGCGAACCAGCCCTGATAGCCGACAGATATCTTGCCCACGACATCGCCCGGCCCGCTGGCGGCGGGCTGAGCCCCCGCGCTCTCGGCCGCGTCGGCCCGCGTCAGTCCGGCCACAGTGCCCAGGCCCGCGGTCGCGGCGATCGCGCCGCCGATCATTCTGCGTCTGGTGACGGCCACGGAGTTCCTCCAGTGGGGTTGGGGGAGTGGGGGCGTGGTATTTCTCCGCGTGTCAGCAAAACCAGTGTGCTGCCCGGCGTCAATGGTCGGCGCGGGCATTTCTCCGGCGAAACGGCAACTGGTCAAAGTGAATTCTGGTTGCCGGTAGGAATTGAGTTGGGAGTGGAAAATAAGTGGCCTGACACCTGAGTCGGTAGGCGTGAACAAGACCTCCGTCGACTCGGGGGGCGCGGTCCCCCCCATGCTTCATCCAACGTATTGACAAAATGCAACGGCGGTTCGTAGCTTCTCAACATGCTGCGCCCGTTGCGTCTGCTCAGCGCCAACTTCTGCTGGGTCGCGACGACCCGTTGAGCGACTTCATCCGACTCCGACCGCCGCACTCCACCCTGCGGCGCCGATGGGAGCGTGTCATCACCTTGACCAGCGACATCCGGCGGGCGCTCGTCGTCCGTGGCGGCTGGGACGGGCATCAGCCCGTGACGATCAGCGACAGCTTCGTACCGTTCCTCAAGGACCGCGGATTCACCGTAGAAACCTCCGAGGAACTCGCCGTGTACGAGGACGCGGAGCGTTTGGCCGCTGCCGACCTGATCGTGCAGTGCTGGACGATGGGGACCATCACCCGCGAGCAGAGCGAAAACCTCGCTGTGGCGGTGCGCTCGGGCACCGGCCTCGCCGGCTGGCACGGAGGCATCGTCGACTCCTTCCACGACCACGGCTACCACCTGCTGACCGGCGGCAAGTTCGTGATGCACCCGCCGGGCTTCCACGACCACACCGTGCGCCTGCTGCCCGAGCGAGCCGACCATCCCGTCATCGAGGGCCTGCACGACTTCACCGTGCACACCGAGCAGTACTGGGTGCTCACCGACCCGCACATCGACGTCCTCGCCACCACCACCTTCGCGGCCGACGACCTGCGGGACCGGCCCGCGGTGATGCCCGCCGTGTGGACCAGGACCTGGGGCGCGGGCCGGGTCTTCGTCTCGACCATCGGGCACAAGCCCGACGACTTCGACGTGCCCGAGGTGCGCACGCTGACCGAAAGGGGACTGCTGTGGGCGAGCCGCTGAAGCCTTTGAACATCGGCATCGTGGGCGCGGGAAAGATCAGCGGCGCCTACCTCGCGACGCTGGAGCGCCTGACCTCGCTGCGGCTGACCGCCGTCACCGACCTCGACCGCAGCCGCGCCCAGGCCGTTGCGGAGCGGGCCCCGGGCGGCGGAGAGCCGACCGTCGCGGAGTCCGTGGCCGACCTGGTGGCCCGGGACGACGTGGACGCCGTGCTCAACCTGACGATCCCGGCCGTGCACGCTGAGGTCGCCCTTTCGGCGCTCGGCGCGGGCAAGCATGTGTACGGCGAGAAACCCCTGGCGGCCAACCGACAGGAGGCCGACGCCGTGCTGGAGGCGGCACGCACGGCAGGCCTGCGGGTCGGCTGCGCGCCCGACACGGTCCTCGGCACCGGAACCCAGACCGCGCGCAAGGCGGTGGACGACGGTCTCATCGGCAGGCCGGTCGCGGCCACCGCGTTCATGACCACCGCGGGCCATGAGAAGTGGCATCCGGACCCGGAGTTCTACTACCAGCCGGGCGGCGGCCCACTGCTCGACATGGGGCCCTACTACCTGTCGGCCCTGGTCCACCTGCTCGGCCCGGTGGTCAAGGTGACCGGCGCGTCCTCCCGACCGCGCGCACAGCGCACGATCGGCAGCGGCCCGCGCGCCGGGCACATCTTCCCGGTGGAGGTGGACACCCACATCACCGGTGTCCTGGAGCACGCGGGTGGAGCCCTGTCCACGCTCGTGATGAGCTTCGACATCCACGCCGCGCGGCTGCCGCGCATCGAGGTTCACGGCACCGACGCCTCGCTGTCCCTGCCCGACCCGAACGGCTTCGACGGCGCCGTCGAGATCCACGGCGGAGACGGCTGGAAGACGCTGCCCGTCTCCGCCGGCTACCCGGACGCGGGACGCGGCGTGGGCCTCGCCGACCTGGCCGATGCCCTGTCGGCCGGACGACCGCACCGAGCGTCGGCCGAACTCGCCGCACACGTCCTGGACATCATGCTCACCCTCACGGACGCAGCGGCCCAGGACCGAGCCCTCCTGGTGACCAGCTCCTGCGAGCGCCCCGCCCCGGTGCACGGTCACTGAACGACACCCTCGCCACCTCTCGCCCGCTCGCAGCAACAGGAGACCCCTTTTATGCACGACGACCGGAAGCTGGTCGAAGCACGCCTGGAGCGCGTCCTCAGAGAGCGCATCCGGCCGGCCGTCCACCCCCTCACGACACCCCTCGCCGTGGAGATCTGGTCCACCCCCGGTGAACCCGTACCGGTGGCCGAGGGCCTTGCGGCACC